>JBKQVG010000329.1:0-23976 GCA_052325345.1 Bryobacteraceae bacterium | reverse complement strand
GGCGCTGCACGTACGCGGGCCGTCCCTTTGGCTCGGAGGAGTTCGTCAAGGAAATGGAGGCGAAATTCGGCCGTGCCTGGCGGTACCCGAAACTTGCCGTGGCGTAGAATTAGGAAAGTGGACGGAGAGCTCCGTCCACATTTCGCGAAATGGAAGTTGCTCGCGTCAGGCTGTCCACCTGCGCTGTCCACCTGCGCTGGCGCTGTCCACCTGCGCTGTCCACCTGCGCTGCGGAAGGACCAATCGCGAATTCAAGCTCCTGTTGACCGCGAAGTGATAAATTTAGATGCGAGTCGCGCCGCCGATGTCTAATGATCTTCTTTCGTCTGCCGCCGTCAATCTGCTGGCTCTGTTCCTAATCGCTGCCGGCCCGGTCTGGGACTATTTCGAGACCCGGTCGCTGAAGGCAAAGCCTGGCGGACCAGCACGGCTGCGATATTACCGGCAAACGCTGATCTGGCTGTGGGCAGCTACGGGTATCGCGTGCTGGGCCGACGGATTTGGCGCGCTGTTCACACTGCGGGGCCTGGGAATTCACGCAGCCTGGATGGTGCGGCATCCGTGGAGCTGGTGGCTGCTGACCGTGCTGGTGGCGCTGTTCGCGGTGGTGCAGGTCGTTCTTCCCGTTGTGCAGGTGAGCCTTCGATATCGCAAGCGGCCGTTCCTCGAACCGAAGCAGTCTGCAGCCGGTGCACTTCTTCCTCCCAGCATCGAAAACAGAACGGCGCTGGTTTGCGGCTCTCTGCCTGACCGCCGGGTTTACCGAGGAACTGCTCTTTCGCGGATTCCTGCTCCGATATCTGCACGCGGCTCCGCTGCACTTGGGCTTTGTCTGGAGCGCGCTGGCGGCGGCACTGGTTTTTGCCGCTTATCATCTGTATCAGGGGCGGAAAGGATTTCTGACCGCGCTGGTGGGTGGACTCATCTTTACGGCGATTCTGCTGCTGACGGGAAACCTGGCGGCGGGAATGCTGTATCACGCAGCCGTCGATATGAGCCTGCTGCTCTACTGGCGGCCAAGGGCAGTGGAGGCAGTCGCGGCATAGGTCAATGCCCCAGCCGAAGGATCAAATCGCCTGTGACATGCCACTCTCTCAGTTAAAGGCTTCGTGGGACAGACTGTCCCGGCTCGCCCCGTCCCGGCTCGCCTGTCCAGCGGCGCCAGCTTTGCCGAGACCGCCGCGCTGGTCGGCGTTCCCCTCAACCACCGTCGCCAGTTGGCGCCGTAACTGCCTCGGCTTCCAGGCGGCTCTGAGCGACGTCTTCTACGGTCAAGCCCTTGCCTCCCGCGAAGAAGCCAACGCCGGCCGGGTTGCTTTACAGCGGCACCAGGCCCCTGCGTAGCCCGATGCCGACGGCTTCGGCGCGCGACGTGGCGCCCAATTTGGCCAGGATCGACGCCACGTGAAACTTCACCGTGTGCTCGGAGATGGCGAGTTTCCAGGCGATTTCCTTGTTGGCGTCGCCATCGGCCATCATGCGGAGCACTTCACGTTCGCGGGCGGTCAGGGCGCCGCCTTGCGACGCAGCCGGCGCGGCGGCCGATAGCGCAAGCAAAGGCTCCAGCTCGCGCGGGTCCATCACCGCCAGGCCGGCGGCGGCGGCTTCAATCGAGGCCACGATTACTTGCGCGGAGGCGTCTGGAGCAAGCACGGCTCGCACACCGGCATCGAAGGCTTCGCGGGTGAGCGGGGGCGGCGCGGCGCCGCTGGCCAGCAGCACCACCGGCGCCTCCAAACCCGAGCCAAGCAGGGCTTCGAATCCGGCCGCGGCCACCAGCACTACGTCCGCGCGCACCGCTTCGGCGCCGCCCAGATCGGCGAACGCGCCGGCGATTTCGAGCTCCGAATGGTGGGAGACCAGGGTCTCGAGCCCCGCCCGCAGCGCTGGCGATGGCGCCGCAATCAGTACCCGCGTCAAGCCGCCTCCGCGCGCACCGCCAACCGGACATGAGTCTCGCGAATCGGCAATCGTTCACTTGCGCCGCCACCGCGCAGAAAACGCAGCGCCAGCACCGGGGCGCCCGAATCGAGCGCGGCGCTCAGTTCCTGGTAGGTCATGAGCAGCACGTCACCCTGCTTCAAGCCGGCTAGCGCGGCCGGGCCAGCCGGGTCGATTTCCAAAATCAGCAGGCCGAGCGGCGCCGGGTTCAGGGTGACCCCCAGCACCGGACGCGCGCCGCGGCCGAGGAAATCGGCGACCTCGTTGGCCGGCACGGCCAGGCCGAGCCCGTTGTAGATAGCGGTATTGACGCCCACAATCAGGCCTTCGGCGTTGGCCAGAAGGCCGCCGGAATTGCCGGGCGCCAGGCGCACGCCGGCGCGAATCCAGTGGTGCGGCCCCATGCCGGCCACCGGACCGAGGGAGTGGATCACGCCGGCGGAAAGCGCGCCGGCGAAGCCGAGCGGGCTGCCGATCGCTATCACCAGCTCGCCCGGGCGCAGCGCCGCGGAATCGGCCGCGCTAGCCGGCTCCAGCGAATTGCCGGCAACGGCGAGGGCCGCCAGATCGCGCACCGGGTCGCGCTTGGTCACCCGCCCGGAGACGCAGCGGCCGTCCCAGAGAACCACGTCCGCCCGATCGCCGCGCGCCACGTGAGAATTGGTAACGATCAAGCCATCGCTATTCCAGATAATACCGGAGCCTTGGCCCCGATTCCGGCCGCTTTGCCCCGGATAGATTTCCACGGTGGAGCGCCGCAAGCGTTCCGCAATGGCACCGAACCCCCACATGGTCAACTCCTCCGGGGCTTCTCGCCGACCGCGACGGCGATCTGGCGCGGCTCGCCGCCACGCACCAAGCCAACCGCAACGCTCCGGCCCACGCCGCAGCCTTCGAGCACCGCCTGGATATCGTCGGTATCGGCCACCGGTTTGCCGCCGAGCGAAACCAGCACATCGCCCACCAGCACGCCGGCGGTGGCTGCCGGGCCACGCGGTTCCAGCGACAAGACAATCAGGCCTTTTTGATGATCGGGCAATTCGACCGGTTGCAAGCCCACCCCCAGGAAGCCGCGCGCCACCCGTCCGCCGGAAAGGATCGCATCCACCACGCCGTTAATGGTGCTGGCCGGAATGGCCACCCCGGCAATGCGCGAGAGCACCGGGGTGGCGATGCCCAGCGCTTCCCCCTGGATGTTGAGCACGAGCGCACCGGAAGAACCGGGATAGAGGGTCAGGTCGAGCCGGATGTAGCCATCCAGTTTGCCGCCGCGCCAGGTGCGCCACGGGCCGCTCACGGCGCTGACGATTCCCAGGGTGGCGTTCACGCCGGAATCCTCGGCGCGGCCGATGGCCAGGGCCAAGTTGCCGGGAACGGCCGCGGCCTGCGCCACGGGAACGGCCGGCGCCTGGGAATCGACCTTCAATACGGCCAGATCGGTGCCGGGGTCGCTGCCGGCGAGAGCGGCCGGAACGGTAGCGCCGTCCGGCAAAGTGACCGTGATGTCGTCCTCGCGCCGGACGCTGTGTTCGGCGGTCACCACCACGCCCGGCCGCCAAAAGACGCCGCTAGAAGAAAACCTCGGCCGGGCATGCACCGCCACCACCGATTGGCCCGCCTTCGCCACCACCGCCGCAAGTTCACTCGAAAGAGCCGTCAATTCGTTTACCATTGAAACCTCGTAGTTTCAGTATGCGGATGACAGGGGTTGCGGCACATCGGCAGATTGGCCAGGACGCTGCCTGCCCGAACGGGTAGGCGCGGCGTCTGTTTAGACGGCGGAGTCAACTAGATAAATATTTTATTATCTATAAGATATGGCCAATAGTGGGTTCGTTCGGGAAGTCCCTTTGGGAGCGAAGCCAATCCGTTTGCTGCCCCACAACAAGGCTATCACGCGGAGGAATCGGAGAAGTGAAGCGGCGCAAGCCAGGATACTTAAAACAAAAGAGTTGAATGATTTTGAAACGCGGTGACCGAGAGGCGGTTGTGCATTCTTGTGCACCCGTAAGGGAACACGTCTACCGGTCCAGTTTCAACGTCTGCGCGCCAGGGTGCAAGGGCAGCAAATGGCCGTGCCATCTCAGGTTGCCGGAAAGGTTTTCGGGGAGCGTGATTTGAGCGTTCCAGCCCTGGCCGTCTTTTTTGTACGCCACCTGGACGGGACCGTGCGGAGTTGGCATGGATGCGGCGACGTGGTGAAGGTTGCCCAGGTGCGGCGCGATCGCCACGCTGCCGAATCCGGGCGCGCCGGGGGCGATGCCGGCGACAATCGTCATCAGGTCGAAGGTCGGATGGGCGCTCCAGGCGTGGGAATCGGAGCGGGTAGGCTCCGGGGTCTCGGCCCAGGTGGAGAGACCGAGCTGGAGCATTTTGCGCCACGGCTCGAGCTGCGGGATGTATAAGTCGCCCAGCCCGGCATGAACCATGGCGCGGGCAACGTAGAAGCGGAAATAGTAGCTCGCGGACGACATGGGCGGCCGATTCCCCGCGGCCAGGACTTTCTTCATTACCGCCTGCTGCCGGTCTTTTGGAATCACGTCGAGCCACACCGCCAGGGAATTGGCCTGCTGGCTAAAATGGTTTCTGGCCGGCGTGTCGGCGAGCAGTCCCGCCTCTTCATCCCAGTTCAGGCGCCGCAAGGCCTCCGACGCCTGGCGCTCCCGCTCGCGATATGCGCGGGCGCGGTCTTTCTCTCCGAACCGATCTTCCAGCGCCGCGGCGTACTGGAGCGCCTCGATAAATTGAAGGGTCAAAGCCGACGAGCCGCCGCCGGCGTCCTGCGGTGGCACGCCCGAGACAAAGTCCGGAGGGCTCCAATCGACAAACGGCCACCATTCGATCGGGCCGAGCAGGCCGTCCGGCCGCTGGCGCGCCGCGAACCACTCCAGAACGCCGCGGGTTCCGGGAACCAGCGAGCCGGCGAAAGCCGGATCGTCCCGATATTGCCAGTAATCGTGCAGCATTCCAATCCAGAGCAGCGAGAAGGGCGGGATGATCTGGGTGAGCGAAGACGGATAGCGGCTCTGGGTGAGCCCGTCCGGCATCAGCGAGTCGTGAAACGCTTCCAAGGCCTGGCGGGCCAGCCGGTCGTCTCCGGCCACGGCATAAGAAATGAGGGCCTGGATGCGGGTATCGCCAATGTACTGGAGCCGCTCCCAATACGGCGTATCCATGTAGGTCTCGTGGGCGCACAACTGCGCGGTAAGCCATCCGGTGTCCCAGATACGGGCAAGCTCGGGATCGTCGCTCTCAAAGCGGCCGGCGGCCGAAAATGGATAGGCGGTATAGAATGCTTCGAGCCTCTCAATCGTAAGCGGCGTCGCGGCGGTTCTCACCTCGACCTGCAGATATCTCCAGGTGCGCCACCAAAGCGTCCGGTAGGTCCGCTTGCCTCCGTCACTGACGATCCGGTCGCGAAGGCCCTCGATATGCCGGCCCGCAATCTCATTGCGGTTCCCTTTCTTGCGATCCGCGTCGTAGAGCGCCTCGGCATAAGTGAGATCGATCGAGGCGTCTCTGCCGCTACTGATTTCAAGCGAAGGATAAGCCGTGGTAAGAGCGCGGCGATCGAGCAGGATGGTGACATCGCTATGCGGCGGAATCGCCAGCGGCTGTTCGAGCGAAGCAGCCGCGGCGCCCGGCAGGCCGGAGACGCGGACCACGCGCCCGGCCGAGATTGGCGTATAAGTCATCGGCGGCAAGAGATCCTTGACGAGCATCCAGGGCGTTGCGCCGTCCTCAACCCCGCGAACCGCGGCGGGACCTAAGGGCCGGGCCGGTAACCAGCGGCTTTGGTCTTCTTCGGGACTATCCCAGTTCCAGTCGATCTGTTTGCCATCCATGACCTCCGCAGGGCCGGCGGCAAAATACTCGCGCGCCCTCCGCGGTTCGGCGCTTCGACCCATTTCGCGGCTTACCTGCCAGCCTTCTCCGGTGTCGATAGCGGCGTTGGCCGGATCCTCCGCGGACAGCAGAAACGCGGTCCGCGAGCTCATTTGCGAGACGGCGGCGAGGGCGCCGCGATTCCATACCACTGCCGCGATTAAGTTCCGGCCCGTGCGAAGGTACTCAGACAGGTTGAAGGTTTCGTAACGCCAGTGATGTAAGTCGCCCAAAGCCGGTCCGCTGCCCACGCGCCTGCCGTTGACGTGAAGCTCAAAGCGCGTATCGGCGCTGACATCCACCCGAAATGGCGCCGGAACCTTATCCAGCACCAGAGACCTTCGAAAGTAGAAGACGCCATCGTCGCGAGCGGGGCCATTGGCGGAGGCGATCCATTGAGCGCTCCAGGCTCGCGGGGGAATATGGGAAGCAGCGGCCGCCTGCCAGAGGAGAATGGAGCCGAGGCCTGCGCCAAACGCCAAGGCCAGCCAGCCCCGCCGGAATGTTCTCATGAACGGTTGTTCCAGTCCGTCGCCCAAAAAGGAACGAAACCGATTCTATCAGGTGTGCCGGGACCCGTGCTCGTTCAAAACGTAATCGTACGGGGCGTTGGTCACACCTGGCCAATTCTGAAGCGACCGCTACGGCTTCATCCGCACGGTCACTCCCACGGGCGTGACATCGATGCTTTGGATGCGGTGGCCGAGTTCGAAGGGGCGGCCGACGGTGGCGTCCGGATAGAGGGGCAGCAGGACGTCCTGGATGAGGAAATCGAGGGTGCGGCCGTCGATGGTAACACCCGAGATGGTCACCGCGTCGACATCCACGGTGGCATAACCGCCCGAGGAGTGGAACCGCGCGGTAACGCTTACGGGCCGTTCGCCATCGAGCAGCCTGGACATCAGCCAGCCCGGCTGCGCGCCCCGGGCGCGCCGTAACTTGAGGAAATCGACGATGGCGCTGCCCGTGGCTTGGCCGGGCGCGGGGATGCGGATGCGGGTATCGCGCACTCCGGCCGGGGCCTCGCCGGCGGCGTAGGCGTTGAGCTCGACCAGTGTCAAATCGAGCCGGCTGCCGGGGCGAAGACGGTCGGAATCGATCAAGTCGAGCTTGCGCTTGGCGGCAGCGTACTCGTTCGTGGCGGCCGATAACAGCGCCACCGATACCAGCCAGATCGCATAATTCACCCTCCCCGGCATGTGGGAATAGACGCTGAAAACAGCCAATTCGTTGCCCGGTTTGGGGCAAGGCGCCCACCGGGATAAGCCCTCAAAAAGGGTATATTATTGAAAACAAGTGGCCTCGCCGTGGCGGGCAGGCCTTGGCGCGTGGTACGGTTCGTGCAGTAAGGATTGAGGAGTTATTTATGCCGATTCAGGTCTGGGTCCTTGTCGCTCTGGTCCTGTTGGCAGCACTGCTGGGGCGCGGTCTGTACGCCTGGTGGAAATTCCGTGGGCGCCGCCTGGTGACGTGCCCGGAAAACCAGCGCCCGGCCGGCGTGAGTCTGGATTCGTCACGCGCCGCGCTCAGCGGCCTGCTGCATGCTCCCAAACTGCAACTGGCGGAATGCACCCGTTGGCCGGAGAAGGCCGGCTGCGGGCAGGAGTGCCTGCGGGAGATCGCATCCCGCCCGGACGACTGCCTGGTGCGGAACATCGTACTCGAATGGTACGCCGGTAAATCCTGCTGTTCCTGCGGCCGGCCCTTCGGAACGATTCTGGCCGCGGGCGCTCAACCCGCGGTGTTAAATGCCGATAAGAAAAGTGTGGAATGGAGCGAGATCCCCGTCGATCGATTGCGCGACACACTGGCTACAGGTAAGCCCATCTGCTTCGCCTGCCATATGGCGGCCCGGATGGTACGCGAACACCCGGATCTGATCACGGACCGCTCCCAACGGACGTGAGTTCATGAAATCCTTAGGCTTGCTCGTTGCCGGGCCGGCATCGTTTCTGATCCTGGCGCACGTGCAGGTTTGGGCCCAATCGCCAGACCCTATTTCAGTTGCAGTATACACGCAGTTTTCCGAGCAACCGCCGGCTGCGGTCGTGGATGCGATGCAGCGCGAATTGCTTACCATCATGCAGCCGGCCGGGCTGCGTTTCGACTGGCGCTCCACGGCGGAGGCCGAGCACGCTCCGCCGGCCGCCGAAATTGCCGTGGTGACATTCCTCGGGCGCTGCGACGCCGGGGACTTGCCACCCGATCCAGCGGACCCGGGTCCGTTGGGATGGACCCATGTCAGCGACGGCGCCATCCTGCACTTCAGCGACGTGGATTGCGCGCGGCTGCGCGACTTCCTGGAATTCGGCTTGCTGCACATTCTCACGCCGGAGCGCGACGCCTTGTTTGGCCGGGCGATGGGACGCGTACTGGCCCACGAGATGTACCACATTTTCGCCAACACCCAGCGGCACGGCACCGGGGTCAGCAAGGCGACTTACTCGGTGGACGATCTGTTGTATGGCGTTCTGCGTCTGGACAAGCTGGACATAGAGCGAATGAGCTCGGGCTTGCATCGCACGTCCAAGCAATTGGGGGCAAACGGCGCCGCGGAAAAAGTAAAGGGCGGCGAATTTTAGCTGTTGGAGCGGGCGACTCGCCCGCGCCAACAGAAATCGGCCGGCATCAACCCTGCGTTTCGAGGTGGGCGGCCCGCTGGGCGCCGATCAACTGGCGGGCGTGGGGGCGGATGCGCGGAAGGAGGCGCCAGAAAGTCAGCGCCGCTACTACGCAGATCGCGCCACCGAGCGCGACCGTGAGGGCAGCGCCCAGCCGATCGGCCACGGCTCCGGCCAGCAGCGACCCGAATGGCGTCATGCCCATCATCATCATGGAATAGACCGCCATGATGCGGCCACGCAATACGTCCGGCGCCATGCTCTGCACCAGGGTATTGGTAGCGCCCATCTGAATCATCATGCAAAAGCCGGCGGCCACCAGCAGAACCGACGAGAGGATCAGGCTGGTGGAAAAGGCGAACCCGATCAGGAAGCAGCCGAGGCCGGTGGCGGCCGCGGCCAGCCAGGTGCTCAGGCCCTTGAGTTCGGTACGGGTGGCCAGCAGCAACGCCCCGGCCAACGCGCCCACGCCGGTCCAGCCCATCAGCCAGCCAAGCGTAGTGGCGCCGCCATGCAGCACGCGGTCGGCGAAGATCGGCATCAGCACGGCATACGGCATCCCTACCAGGCTCACAATGCCGAGCAGAATCAGAAGCGCGTGCACCGGCGGGTTGGCCAGGACGAACCGGAAGCCTTCCACCACGTTAGCCAGCGGCGATCCGGCGGACGGCGGCCACCGCTTCTCGGCCATGCGCATCAGCAACAGGCCGGCGATGACCGCGATGTAGCTGACGGCGTTGGCGAAAAAGCACCATCCCTCGCCGATGGTGGCCACCAGAATGCCGGCTATCGCCGGTCCCACCACGCGGGAGGCGTTGAACATGGACGAGTTCAGCGCGATGGCGTTCATGAGGTCGGCCTTGCCCACCATCTCCACGATGAACGACTGGCGGGCCGGAATATCGAAGGCATTGACCAGGCCGAGGAGCGTCGAAAGAACGAAAATGTGCCAGATACGGATGGCCCCGGTGAGGGTGAGCGCGGCCAGAACGAACGCCAGCAGCATGGAAGCGGTTTGGGTGGCGATTACCACCTTGCGCCGGTCGAAGCGGTCGGCCACGATGCCGCCCAGCATGGAAAACAGAAACACCGGAATCTGGCTGGTGAAGCCGACCGCGCCCAGCAGCACGGAAGAATGCGTGAGCTGGTAGACCAGCCAGGCCTGGGCGATGTTCTGCATCCAGGTGCCGATCAGGCTGATCAACTGGCCGGCGAAGAAGAGCTGAAAGTTACGGTATTCGAGCGCGCGGAAGGTGGCGGGCAATTTCATGGCGCCGGCTCAGGCATCGACTCCGGCAATTTCCTCGGCGATACGCGCGGCTTCGGCGGCGGGGTCGGCGGCGCGCGTGATCTGGCGTCCGATCACCAGGTAGTCGGCGCCGTCGCGCACCGCTTCGCATGGCGTTGCCACCCGCTTCTGATCGCCCCTGTCGCGGCCGGCGGAACGGACGCCGGGGGTGACCAGCACGCGCGAGGGTCCGATAATGCGGCGCACGGCGGCAGCTTCCATAGGGGAAGCGACGATTCCGTCCATGCCCGATTCCGCGGCTTTGCGCGCCCGCCGGTCCACCAGGCCGGCAATCGTCCCGGTGAAGCCCAGTTCTTCGACGTCTTCATTGCCGAAGCTGGTAAGCACGGTCACAGCCAGCAGTTGCAGCCCGGCATCGCCCTTCCCTTCGACGGCGGCGCGCATCACCGAGCCGACCGCGTGCACGGTTAGAAAACGCACGCCCACGCGAGCCACCTGGGCGACGGCGCGGCGGACGGTTTCGGGAATGTCGTAAAACTTGAGGTCGAGGAATACCTGCTTGCCGCGATCCTGCAACTCGCGAACGATTTCCATGCCACAGGCAGCGTACAATTCCATGCCGACTTTGTAGAAGCCGGCACCCTCGCCGATGCGCGTCACCAGCGCTCGCGCCTCGGCCGCCGACTCCACGTCCAGAGCCACAATGATGGGATTGTGAGTCATGTCTGTTTCGATTGTCCCATGGGACGGGAGCGGACTCGGAGGAAGCGGGGCAGCGGCTTTCAGCGTTCAGCTCTCAGCTCGTCAGCACCCCGAAGCGCCCGTGTGGAAGGTTGATAGCCGACGGCCGATGGCTGACGGCTCTTTCTTTTGCGGAGCCACGCAACCGCGCGCCAGCCCAGCAGCACGGCCACCAGGACGCCATAAAACACGGGCAGGCGGATGTCGGATTTCACCAGCCAGTAATAGTGCACCACCCCGGCGCTGGCGGTGACATAAATCAGCCGATGCAGGTTTTGCCAGCGCTTGCCGCCGAGCCGGCGAATCCAGCCGGCGGTGGAAGTCAGCGCCAGCGGGACCATGAGCACGAACGCCGTCAAACTGTCGGTGATGAAGGGACGTTTGACCACGTCCTTGGCGATTTCCGGCATGGAGAAAAACTTGTCCAGCCAGAGGTAGGTGAGGAAATGCAGACTGCCGTAGAAGAAGGCAAACAGGCCGAACATGCGGCGGAAGCGAACCAGGTCCGGCAGCGCCAGCAACTTGCGCAGCGGGCTGACGGCCAGGGTGATCACGATGAAACGGAGGGTCCAGTCGCCGGTGAAATGGGTGATGAACTCCACTGGGTTGGCAGTCAGGCCCTCGCCATAGAAGGCGCGCCATAAGACCAAAAAGATCGGGGTCAGGCAGAGAGGAAATATAACGGCTTTTGTCCAGCGGCGGCGCAGCATGGTCGTTTCCCTTTAGAAATTCTTCTTCAGATCCATGCCTTTGTACAGGCTGGCCACTTCGTTGCCGTAACCGTTGAACATCAAGGTGGGGCGTTTGAAGAATTCGCCCAGGCGGCGCTCGCTGGCCTGGCTCCAGCGCGGATGATCGACCTGCGGGTTGACGTTGGAATAAAACCCGTATTCGCGAGAATTGGACAGATTCCACGTGGTGGGCGGCTGCTTTTCCACCAGCTTGATCTTGATCAGCGACTTGATGCTCTTGAAGCCGTACTTCCAGGGAACCGTCAAGCGCACCGGCGCCCCGTCCTGGGGCGGCAGCGAGTCGCCATACATGCCGAAGCTCAGCATGGCGAGCGGGTGCATGGCTTCATCCAACCGCAGCCCTTCGACATACGGAAACTCGATGCCAGCTTGTTCGGAGGAGAGCATGATGCCGGGGTTGTAGTAAGTGTCGAAGGCCACGTACCGAGCTTTGGCCGTGGGCTGCACCTGTTTGAGCAGCACACTCAGGGAATATCCCACCCAGGGCACCACGATCGACCAGGCTTCGACGCAGCGATGGCGGTAGATGCGTTCTTCCATCGGCGCCAAGGCGATCAGTTCCGCCACCGTGAACTTGCGCGGCTTGGCCACGGCACCTTCCACGGAAACCTTCCAATCGGGCCCGGGCTTGAAATTCTGCGCCAGTTTGGCGGGCTGTTCCTTGCCGGTGCCAAATTCGTAGAAGTTGTTGTAGTGGGTGACGTCGTTGTAGCTGTTCGGCTTTTCAGTGGTGCTGAAGGGGCTCTTCACCAGGTTGGGAAACCTGCCGCCGGCGGCGCGGGCGCGGCCGGGGGAAAGCGCTTCGCGGCCAGCCGCCAGGGCCACCGGCAGGCCGGCCAGGAACCGCCTGCGGTTCAGATAAACCGAGCGCGGCGTGATATCGGAATAGCGGAGATCCGCGGGTTTCTTGATCAGCATCCTCTTTGCTTCCTACTATACTCTTCGACGCGGCCGCCGGTTTGGTTACGGGGGGGAGATTGGATGCCCAAACCAGTTGTTATGATTAGCTTTCCATGAGAGTTCCGCTGCTCGACCTCCGCCGTCAGAACGAGCCCATTCGGGACGAATTGCTCGACGCTTTCCGGCGCGTGCTCGATTCCGGCCAGTTCATCTTAGGCAGCGAAGTGGAACAGTTCGAGAGCGCCGCCGCGGCAGTGGCCGGCGCCCGCTTCACCATCGGCGTTTCCTCCGGTACGGACGCCCTGCTGCTGGCGCTGATGGCGCTCGGCATCGGATCCGGCGACGAAGTCGTCTGCCCGTCGTTCACTTTTTTTGCCACCGCCGGCTCGATTGCCCGCCTCGGCGCCCGCCCGGTTTTCGTGGATTCGCTGGACGATACTTTCAATCTCGACCCCGCCGATGTCGAGCGCCGCATCACCGCACGCACCCGCGCCATCCTGCCCGTTCACCTGTTCGGCCAGGCCGCCGACATGGACGCCATCGGAGAAATCGCCGCCCGCCATCGCCTGCCCGTCGTCGAGGATGTGGCCCAGGCTTTCGGCGCTACTTATCGCGGACGCCCGCTGGGTACCTTGGGCGACTTCGGCACCGTCAGTTTCTTCCCCACCAAGAACCTCGGCGCGCTGGGCGATGCCGGCCTGCTCGTCACCAACGACGCTGTGCTGGCCGAAAAAGCCCGCCTCCTGCGCAACCATGGCGCCCACCCCAAGTACTATCACAAGACGATCGGCGGCAACTTTCGCATCGACGCCGTGCAGGCCGCCTTGTTGGGCGTTAAGCTGCCGCACCTCAGCCGCTACACCGCGCTGCGCCAACAGCACGCCCGCCAATACGACCGGGAATTGCGGCGGTACGATGGCAAGGGCGCGGTGGAGTTGTGCTTGCCCGCCACGCTCGAAGATCGTACCCATATCGTGAATCAGTACACCATCCGGGTGCGGCGCGGCCCGCGCTGGCAAGGGCCGGAATCGCCGCGCGACGCTCTCCGCCGGCTGCTGGCCGGGCGCGGCATCGGCTCGGAAATCTATTACCCCGTCCCGTTGCACGCCCAGGAATGTTTCCGCGATTCGGGTCCCCAGCCTCCGCTGCCGGTATGCGAACAAATGGCCGCGGAGGTGGTGAGCCTGCCGGTATTCCCCGAGTTGACCGCCGAAGAACAGGCCGCCGTAATCGCCGCCGTAGGGGAGTTCGTGGAGGAAGGCCCGGCAACGCTGGAAACCGCCGGGTAGCTTGAGGCAACGCTTACAGGGTCTTCAAATAAGCGATCAGGTTGTCCTTGTCCTTATCGCTGAGCATGTCCTTGTAAGCCGGCATGCCATTTCCGCCCTGGTCGATTTTGGCGCGGATATTGGCTTCGGTGACTTTCTGGCCATTGACCAATTTTGCTCTCTTGAAAAGGCCCTTCAGGCCCGGCCCCATCTTCTTGTCGACGCTGTCGGCATTGTGGCATACGGCGCATTGTTCGAATACCACCTTACCGGCTGCCGCATCGCCTTTGGCGGTGGCGGGAAGCAGGGCGGGCGCGGCCGCCAGGCTGGCGCATAAAATCCAGGAAGGAAAACGCATCATTTTGGTATCTTACCAGTCCGGCCGCGGTGTTCGACGAAGCGCATCCGAATGCGATTGCCGGCGTCGCCATAAACCAGCTCCAGGTCTTTCAGCTTTTGTTTCTCCATCGGAAAGTAGAGCAGGCCGGACACCGGCTCGGTGCTCTTGCCTTCCGGCAAAATCCGCTCGGCCAGCAGTTTCTCCAGCGGACTGGGCGGCTTGTCGCCCACATCTTTGACGGTGACTTGGGCGGTGATCGTCTCGCCGGGGCCGCCGGGGCTCGACCGGCCCCGGCCATCGCTTTTCAATTTCACCACCGCCTCGTTGCCGGCTACCTGGCTGGCCACGTAGGAATGCGTCTTGTCGCCGTCGTGGTCGGTCCGCAGCAGGAAATCGTCGCGGTCGATCGCCACATCTTTGCCGTACTTCGGTTCCACTCGCACGTCGGCCACAATATAGTGCCCCCCCAAATCGTCGCCCAGCAGTTGCTTCACCGCCTCGGCGTCGGTATACAGCTTCACTTGCAGGATCAGGTCCTCGTTTTCGCCCTCCGCCGAGGGTATCGGCTGGGGCCCGTCTTTCGGCGCGGCAGCCAGGGGAAAAGCGGAAAAAATTACCGAGAAAATAGCGGCTAAACAGACACGACCAATCATGACAGCCTCTTGAGCCAATTATAGCCGCCGCTGCTACAATAGGGCTGTCGACTTTCCCAGGAGCGAAATCCCACATGGACGAAAAGGAGCGCGCACGCGCCTTGGATCTGGCCTTGAGCCAGATCGAAAAACAGTTCGGCAAAGGGTCGATTCTTCGGCTCGGATCGAAGGATGCGATCGTGCCGGTGTCGGTGATTTCCACCGGCAGCATCTCGCTCGACGCGGCCCTCGGCGTGGGCGGGTTTCCGCGCGGCCGAATCAACGAAATCTTCGGGCCGGAATCGTCCGGCAAGACCACCATCGCGCTGCAGGTCATCGCCGAAGCCCAGAAGGCCGGCGGTATGGCCGCCTTCATCGACGTGGAGCACGCGCTCGATCCGGGCTATTCGAAAAAACTCGGCGTGGATATCGACAACCTGCTGGTCTCGCAGCCCGATTATGGCGAACAGGCTCTCGAAATCACCGGGGCGCTGATCGCTTCCGGCCAGATCGACGTACTGGTGGTGGATTCGGTTGCCGCGCTGGTGCCCAAGGCCGAACTGGACGGTGAAATGGGCGACAGCCACATGGGCGTGCAAGCCCGTCTCATGTCGCAGGCCCTGCGGAAACTCACCGGGGTGGTTTCGAAGTCGCGCACGTGCCTGATCTTCATCAACCAGATCCGCGAGAAGATCGGCGTCATGTTCGGCAATCCCGAAACCACGACAGGCGGCCGCGCACTCAAGTTTTATTCCTCGGTCCGGCTGGATATCCGGCGCATTGCTGCGATCAAGGACGGCGAGGCCGTGGTGGGCAACCGCACCAAGGTGAAGGTGGTCAAGAACAAGGTGGCATCTCCCTTCCGCGAAGCCGAGTTCGACATTATTTATGGCGAGGGCGTCTCCAAGGAAGGCGACCTGCTGGACCAGGGAGCGGCGCAAAACCTGGTCGAAAAAAGCGGTTCCTGGTACAGCTACAAAGGCGAGCGCATCGGCCAGGGGCGCGAGAACGCCCGCCAGTTCCTCAAAGACAATCCCGACATCCGCCAGGCCTTGGACACCGAGTTGCGGAAGGCGCTGGGTCTGATCAAGCCGGAGCCGGCTGCAGCCGAAATGCCGCAGGTCCCGCCGCCTAATTCGGTAGCCAAGGCCGCGCAGGCCCGCCGCTAGCCTATTGAGGCTCGCAACTAGAGTCGCGGAAGGTCGGCGTCCGTGGGGCAGGCTGACAACCCGCTTCCCGCCGCTTATGGGCAGGTTGGGCAGCGCCGATTGACAATCGGGGGCAGGATGGCATCCTGCCCCACAAATTCCGCAGGTAACTTCTCGTGGCCACCGAGGACGATCGCCGGCGTACCATTCAGCGCAAGCTGGCGGGTATGCCCATGCGAGCCTTCGACCTGCTGCCCACCGGCTTTGCCGTCCTCGACCAGGCCCTGGGCGGCGGCTTGCCACGCGGTGGAATCGTGGAGATTTTCGGGCCGCCCGCAAGCGGCAAGACCACTCTTGCCTTAGCCATAATCGCCAACCTCGAGCGCCGCGGCGGCGGCGCGGCGTGGATCGACGCCGAACATTCCTTCGACCCGGCTTTGCCCGCCCGCTCGGGTCTCTCGCTGGCGCGTCTGCCGGTGGTGCGGCCCGAATCCGCCGAGCAGGCCTTCAGCATGGCGCTGTCTCTGGCCGGTTCCGGCGCCATCGATTTGCTGGCGGTTGATTCCGCCGCGGCGCTGGTGCCCTCGCTCGAACTCGAAACCGGCCTGGGGGACAGCGGTCCGGGACTGCAAGGCCGGGTTCTGTCCGCCGGTCTACGCAAACTGGCCCCCGGCATAGCCAAAACAAATTGCGTCGTTTTGTTTTTGAACCAAATCCGCTCCCGTGCCTCGGATTTGGGTGCGGGCGAGACCAGCGCGGGCGGTCCCGCGCTCAAGTTGCACTCTTCCACCCGCATCTCGCTCGAAGCCCGAGGCGCCGGCACGTTGCGCTTCCTGGTGGTCAAGAATAAGGCCGGCGGGGCCCTTGCCGAGGGGTTCCTGCCGTTCCCGCCCGGCTCGGAATGCGTGAAACGCCCGTAAATCGGGCATTTCAGCGATGCCCGTGCAAAAAAAACACGGAAAATCAGGCTTTTTTAGTGGTTTTCCCCTTTACAACCCCATGACCTTCCCGTATGATTGAAATCGAATCGAGGCCCGCGCCCCTGAACAGGCTGCCGGGAAAAGCGTTAGACGCCTCTGTCCCGAATCGTCCCACCGCCGGAAATCGGATGCATTCTTGGGGAGGACAGGGCAGTCCGGCGCCTTCTCCAGCAGCCTGTTCGAGCGTAGGGACCTTGGAAGTTCGTCGATACGATTGGGGAGAATCACAAGGAGAATTATGGCGACTACTAGATTGACTCAGACGCAACTGGTCAAACTTCTCGCAGAAAAAACCGCAACCAACAACAAAACCGCGAAGCTCTTCCTGGAGCAACTGTCCGGGGTGGCCATCGGCGAAGTTAAAAAGAACGGCGTATTTGTGCTGCCCGGCCTGGGCCGCCTGGTGCGCCAAGACCGCAAAGCCCGCATGGGACGCAACCCCGCGACCGGCGAGTCCATCAAGATCCCGGCCAAGAAGGTCGTCAAATTCCGAGTGGCCAAAGCCGCTAAGGATGCGATCGTTCCGCCCAAGAAGGCAAAGTAATCCGGCTTCCCAGACACGAAACCCCGCGAGGCCTGTCCGGCATCGCGGGGTTTCTCTTTTTCGCCGGGAAATTGCAAGCCGAAGGAAGCCGGCTCTTCGAGTGCGAGCGGCCTCGAAGCCCGTATTACTTCTTCGATTCGACCTTTTCTTCTTCCCCCTTGGTTTCTTCGTCGCCCTTCAAAGCGGTCTTGAAGTTACGAATCCCTTCACCGAGCCCTTTGCCCAGATCGCCGACCTTCTTGCCGCCAAATAGCAGGACGGCAACGGCGGCAATCACGACTATTTCGGGAAAACCCAAGCCGGCAAAACCAGCGGATAAAACGGGCTGCATGATTGGCCTCCTTCGCCCCACCATTGTAGCCGATTCCCGTATGCCCTATCGGACGCCCCTTCCTCCTCAAGCTGGGTGCTTAACCGTTTTGGGGATTCCCCCGTATTCAACCCGACAACCGCTCCCTCCAGTCGCGGCTCGGTAACGGTTCGTCGATAGCGCCGGGAGTTGTTACCGATCCACGAGCGTGAGCGAATGGCTGCGCGTTCGGAAAGGCAAATCTGCGAGGCGCCTTATGGGCGGAGGACGACGCCTTCGGCCTTCGCGGCCTGGCGAAGTTCCTTGTCCAGCGTCGCAAGCGGCAACCCCCGGCGTTGCGCCAACTCCAGATACGCCGCATCGTGCACGGTCAGCTTATGCCGATGGGCCAAGCGCATGGTGACGCCCCAGGCGTGCCGGTCCGTTTCCGGATCGACGCTGATCGGCAAAAGGGCCAGATCCGCGAGGGTCGCGTCACGGAAGGCGGCATCGTGACGGCCACGCCGGACGCCCATTTCCAAGACATTCGCGACTTCCAGTCTCCAGAGCGCGGGCACCCAGGCTCCTCTTTCAACCAGGCTCGCGAACACTTTGTCGATGGTCTCGGTGGTTTCGTCGCGATACACCCAGGCCAGAGTCGCCGAACTGTCGACGACAACACTCATGGACGGCCCGCATCCCGCTCCGCCTTCAGAGCTTCCCAATGGAACTCACCGGCCCGCAGACTTCGTGACCTGGCCCTTATCCGCTCGGCCGCCGCCTCAGCCTTGGACCGATCGGAGCCCGCTCGATTGGGCACCAAGCGCGCGACCGGCTTGCCGTAGCGCGTGATCAGGATCTCCTCGCCTGCTTCGACCCGGTCTAACAGAGAGCCCAACGTATTCTTAGCCTCGAACGCTCCGATTTCTTGCATGATCGCGCGCCTAATTTCTAGCTTAAGCTAGCTTAACACAATCGATGCTGGACCCTGGTGGGAAGCCTACGCGAATTTTCTTTTCAGATACCGCGGCAGGTTGTAGGCATCGGCCGGGTTCTTGACGAGACTCTTCAAGACTGCTCCCACACGGGCGCGAGTTCTCAGCAGCAGCACCTTGCTCGCAATGGCGATGCGGCAGAGGGTTCTTTGACGATCCATGAAATCGATCACTGCCGGACGGGTGAGGAACGGGATCATCCCGCGCGGCAACAGACCCAAACGCCGCCTGGTGGCTTTGCCTTCCGTGAGGAAGAGAAGCGCGTTCAGGTAGAGGTTGCTTTGTTTCCAGGCATGCTTCCGGTACTGCAAACCGGCCCGGAAATGCAGTTCCACGCCGCTGTCGCGCGTGCCGGCGATCATGCCGTCGCGCACGGCGCGGTCGAATAACTCGCTCCCTGGAAAGAAAACCAGGTTGTAGATATCGGCGTAGTAAGGGTATTCCAACCGGGTCATCAGGCCGAGCGTGTCCAGGAGATCCTGCCGGTCCTCGTACGGGTTTCCAACGATGACGTAGTAACAGGGCGTCACGGAGGGATGTTTCTTGATGGCGCGCGATGCCCGCAACACGGTTTCGTTCGGCACGGGCCGGTCGAACACCTGTTTCTTGGTGCGTTCGCTGCCGCTCTCCAAACCGAGACTGATGCGCCACAGCCCGGCCTCGGCCAGCAGGCGGACCTTCTCGTCGGCAACCCTGGGCGGAGACACCATGCAGTCGAACGGGAGCCCGACCTGGGTGCGATACAACTGGGCGAACTCGCGGATTTCCTCCAGGCTTCGCAGGAAGAAGTCCTGGTCATGCAGGAACACATCGGTGGCGTTCGGAAAATATCGGCGATGAAGGATTGCCAGGTGCTCCACGTATTTGGCGGGGCTCATTCTCCGCAAGTATCCGCCATTGCCGCCGTACAGATCCTTCAGTTTCCGGTTGCAGCAGTAGGTGCAGTGGAGAGCGCACCCGCGCGATCCGATGTACTGCATGCGGGGGCTGTGCGCGAGCCGGGGGTCGGAAGGGGCCTTGGTCAGGCGCCCGCGGGAGAGATGGAACTCATCGGTGCGTTCGAAATCGGGCAGGGGCAGACTATCCAGGTTGGCGACCGGCGGGCGAAGCGGGTTCAGTACCACCATGCCCCCCTTGCAGTAAGCCAGATTGCGGATTTCTTCCCAGTTTCGGCCGTCTTCGAGCGATTCCAACAACTCCAGAATGGTCTCTTCGCCCTCTCCCCGGCAGACAATCCCCGCCGCCTCGGCGCACTCCGCCGGATTCAACGTGGCGTGCAATCCTCCCCAGACCATTGGCTTGCCCAGGGTTTGAATCCCGGCAGCGATCTGCCGTGCCTGGCGCGATCCTCTGGAGCAGCAACTGATACCGACCAGATCGAAGGGTCGAGCCAACTCACGGACCTCGTCCAGCACCTGGGCCGGATACTCCGCCGCATCCGACGCGAGCAGGATCAGCCGGGTGGAGTGACCCGCACGCTTCAAGACCGAAGAAATCAGCCTGACGCCAAAAACCCATAAGTCGTTGTCGGTGCCAATCAGGGCGATATTCACGATTCGAGGCTAGCAAGCGGGTGCAGACTCTACGAGATTCATAACTGCTAAGTACGGGTAGTTGGTACGGTACCCCAGGGGGTACGGGCGCGACGGAGAGCATGAAAGGTTAAGCGAGACAAGCGCCGGGACGAGTTCCGGCGTGGCAGACTGAGAGTCCGCTCCACGAAAAAATCGTCTGCGCGAAAAATGGTCCACGAGCGTGCGTCACCCTGGAGAAATGCGGGCTCCGGCGCGCGTGATATGTTGGTTCGGATGCCCTTGGAGAATCCGTTTCAAGATCCTTTGCGGTTCGAGCGGCGGGTACCGGAATCGACGGTGGTGATTTTCGGCGCCAACGGGGACCTGACCAAGCGGAAGCTGATACCGGCGTTGTATCGCCTGGCATACGACCGGCGGCTGGCGGCGGGGTTCGCGGTGATCGGCACGTCGCGCACGCCGCTTTCCGACGAGCAGTTTCGCGAGAAGATGCTGGAGGCGGTCAAGCAATTCTCCGAAGACACGCAGTTCGACGAGGACGTGTGGAAGGCCTTTGCGGCGGGCGTCTATTACGTGGCCGGCGACATCAACGACGCCGGCTTTTACGACAAGCTGGCGGCGAGGTTGAAGGAAGTGGACGGCGAACGGGCCACCGGCGGCAACGCGCTATTCTATCTTTCCACGCAGCCGAGCCAGTACGGGCGCGCGGCCGAGGGCATCGGGGCCGCGGGGATGAACAAAGGCTCGGGATGGCGGCGGCTGATAGTGGAAAAGCCGTTCGGCCGCAACCTCGAAACGGCGCGGGAATTGAGCGACGCGCTGCACCGGGTTTTCCAGGAATCCGAGGTCTATCGCATCGACCACTACCTGGGTAAGGAAACGGTCCAGAACATATTGGCGTTTCGCTTCGGCAACGGAATTTTCGAGCCGCTGTGGAGTCGCAACTATATCGAGCACGTGCAGATCACGGGAGCGGAATCGATCGGAGTGGAAGGCCGGGGCGCGTATTACCAGGAAGCCGGGGCGCTGGCCGACATGACCCAGAACCACCTGTTGCAGGTGATGGCGACGATCGCGATGGAACCGAGCGCCAGCTTCCGCGCCGATTCGGTGCGCGACGAGCGGTCGAAGCTGCTGCGCTCGATCAAGCCGATGACGGCGGACGAAATCCGCCGGGACACGGCGCCGGGGCAATACGGCGCGGCGCGCATCGGCGGCCAGGATGTGGCGGGCTTTCGCGAGGAACCGGGGGTGGATGCCGAATCGCGCACGGACACGTACGCCGCAGTCACATTTTTTTGCGAGAACTGGCGTTGGGCGGGGGTGCCGTTCTATCTGCGGACGGGCAAGCGGCTGCCCAAGCGGGTGACCGAAATCGCCATCCAGTTCAAGCCGGCGCCGCTCGAGATGTTCGACGGCGACGCGCCGGCGAGCGCGCCGAACCTGCTGATCGTGCGGATTCAGCCGGAGGAAGGCATCTCGCTCAAGTTTTTGTCCAAGCGGCCGGGCTCGGGCATGCGGCTGCGGCCGGTGTCGATGGATTTCAACTACGGATCGAGTTTCGGCGAGCGGTCTCCGTCGGCTTACGAGACGCTGCTGCTGGACGCGATCGTGGGCGACGCCACGTTGTATACGCGGCAGGACATGGTGGAAGCGAGCTGGCGGGTGGTGGAGCCGATCGAGAACGTGTGGCGCGAGACCAGGTACGACTTTCCCAACTACGCAGCGGGCTCGTGGGGACCGGCGGCGGCCGACCGCATGCTGGCGCGCCGGGGCCACACGTGGAGGAAACCGTGATGAGCACGGTGGCGCCGGACCATATTCTCAAGGAATTGGCCGATCTTTGGGTCACGACGGGAAAACAAAGCGAGGGCGAGGGCGGCCAGGGCGTGCTGCGGGCCTGCACCTTGACGCTGGTGGTGATGGCCGAAGAAGGCGACGACGCGGTGGCGCTGGGGGAAACGGTGGCGGCGCTGATGCCGGAGCATCCGGCGCGCACCATCATGATTCGCCTGCGCGGCGCGGGCGAACGCAGGCTGAGCGAGCGGGTGTACGCGCAATGCTGGATGCCGTTCGGCCAGCGGCGGCAGATTTGCTGCGAGCAGGTGGAGATCACGGCGTCGGATGCGGCGCTGGACGACCTGGCCTCGGTGATGCTGCCGCTGGAAGTGCCGGACCTGCCGGTGGTGCTGTGGTGCCGCAGCGCGCGCCTGGCGGGCATGCCGGAGTTTGACGGCATGGCGCGGATGGCGCAGAAAGCGATTGTGGATACGGCGCCGCTCGCCGATTCGCGGGCGGCGCTGGAGCTGGTGGCCGGCCTGGTGTCGCGGGGAATTCTGGTGGGCGATCTTTCGTGGACGCGCACCACGCGGTGGCGGGAGACGCTGGCGCGGATTTTTGAAAACCAGAGCTACCTGGAAGGTCTGGCGCGCACATCGAGGGTGCGGGTGGCGTCGAGCGGGGAGCGGACGGCGGTGTGGTCGCGGTACCTGGCGGCGTGGATCATGGACGCTCTGGCGGGGGTGGGCGTGCAGCCGCGGCTGGAGACGACGCGCTCCGAGCAGACCGGCGTGACGCTGGAAGGCGACGAGTGGAGCGTGGACCTGGAGCGGCGGGACGGGCGTCTGGTGACGGCGATCAACGGGCTGAGGCAGTGCACCAGCCTGCCGGCTCCCAGCGATTACGCGTTGATGCGCGAGGAACTCGGCATCCTGGGGCGCGACGCCATTTTCGACGCCACGCTTTCCTCGGCCGTCAAACTGGCGCATGCTGAGGACAAATGAGTGTACAGTGGCATACCTATGCGGATGCGCAGGCCGCGGCGGACGCCTGCGCGCACAAGATCGCGGCGCTGATCGAGGAAGCGCTGGCGGGCCAGGAACTGGCCACGCTAGCCGTGTCGGGCGGCACCACCCCGAGGCTGATGTTCGAAAGGCTGGCTGCCGCGCCGGTGGGCTGGAACCGGGTCCATTTGTTCTGGGTGGACGAGCGTTCGGTTCCCCCCACCGATGCGGCCAGCAACTA
Source organism: Bryobacteraceae bacterium (assembly GCA_052325345.1). Lineage (GTDB taxonomy): Bacteria > Acidobacteriota > Terriglobia > Bryobacterales > Bryobacteraceae > JBEKYD01. The sequence goes on along the minus strand of JBKQVG010000329.1, from coordinate 1,135 downwards.
TAAGCTGACCGAAGACCACCTGATTGCGCGGGCGCGCATTCCGCACCGGAATTTGCACCGTGTTTTGGGTGAAGCCAAACCGGAGTTGGCGGCGCGGCGCTACAGCGAGGAGATCCGCGAGTTTTTCGGCCTGGAGGGAGGGGAAATGCCGCACTTCGACATCGTGCATCGCGGCATGGGCCCGGACGCGCACACGGCCAGCCTGTTTCCGGGCGACCCTCTGATCGACGATCGGGAGGGCATTGCCGCGGCCACCTACGCGGAAAAGTTCAAGCAATGGCGCGTCACCCTGTTGCCCGGCGCCCTGCTGGCCGCCAAGCACACGGTATTTCTGGTGGCGGGCGGGGACAAAGCCGAAGCGGTGCGGGCGGTCTTTCGCGAAGAATACGATCCTAAGAAATATCCCGCCCAAATCGCTTCCCATCACGGGCGTGGAGTGATCTGGTTTCTGGACGAAGCGGCGGCAAGTTTGATGGAGTGAGCCGGGGCTTCGCCCCGGATATCCCTTCGGGATATGGAAGTCGAGGACGGCGGAAGAATGGAAGGCGGAAGGTGAGAAGTAAGAAGTGAGAAGTGAGAAGTGAGAATGGCCAACTCAAAACCTGCGCGGACATTTGAAGATCTGCTGGTGTGGCAAAAGTCCCACCGGTTCGTGCTGGCAGTGTATGCTCTCAGCGCCGCGTTTCCTAAGCAAGAAACCTACGGGCTCACTTCGCAAATTCGTCGTGCAGCCGTATCCATTCCTGCCAATATCGCCGAGGGATTCCGCCGCCGTGGAAGAGCCGACAAAGCCCGATTGGGCGGCAACCCGGGCCAACTCGCGCCCGATCCCGGACGAGGCTCCCGTGACGACGATCGCTGATTTCATCTGATTGTGCGCATCCGCATCGAAGGCATCAGCCGCGGCTTTGCGCAGTTCCTTCGACGATGCGGACGAGGTCGGCCATGATACGATTCAATTCAAAATCCTTCGGTGTGTAGACTTCCGCCACGCCGGCATCTTTTAGCGCGCTGGCGTCCTGTGGCGGAATAATACCGCCGACCACGATCGGTACGTCGTCGAGCCCGGCCTCCTTCATGCGCGCGATCACGTCGTGGACCAGCGGCAAATGCGAGCCGGACAGGATCGACAGGC
>JBKQVG010000328.1:0-4879 GCA_052325345.1 Bryobacteraceae bacterium | reverse complement strand
AAGGTGATCCGTTCCGGCGTCGGCGCCATCAACGAAAGCGATGTCCTCCTGGCCGCCGCTTCCAACGCCATCATCATCGGTTTCAACGTGCGCCCCGAGCGCAACGCCGCCGCCTTGGCCGAGCAGGAAAAGGTCGATATCCGCCTGCACACCATCATTTACAACCTCACCGACGAGATCAAGCGGGCCATGACCGGACTGCTCGAACCGGTGTTCAAGGAAGTCTACCGGGGCAAGGCCGAAGTGCGCGAGACCTTCCGCATCAGCAAGGTCGGCAACGTGGCCGGCTGCATCGTGCAGGACGGCTCCATTGCCAGCCGCTCGGATGTCCGCCTGCTGCGCGACAACGTGGTGGTCTATACCGGCAAAATCGCTTCCTTGCGCCGCTTCAAAGACGATGTCACCGAGGTCAAGAGCGGCATGGAGTGCGGCATCACGCTCGAAAACTACGCCGACATCAAGCAGGGCGACATCATCGAGGCCTTCGTGACCGAGCGCGTGGCCAGCGAAGTCTTCGCCTGAAATGGCCTCCATCGGCGTGCTCACCCTGGAGCTGCGCATTGAGGACGCGCACTCGCTCAAGGACAAGCGGCACGTCGTCAAAGGATTGAAGGACCGCCTCCGCGCACGCTTCAACGTGGCCGTGGCGGAGATCGATTTCGAGGATGTGTGGCAGCGCGCGCTGGTAGCGGCCGTAACGGTTTCCTCCAGCCGCGAGAATGCCGAAAAGGTGCTCCAGGCGGTGGAAGAAGACGCCGCCAACCAGCTCGGTGGAAGCTTGGTGGGATCGGGCGTCGAATGGTTGTGAGGAGCTTTCAGCGGTCAGCTATCAGCGATCGGCTAGCTGATAGCTGAAAGCTGATCGCTGACAGCTTTATGGACGAACGGCGGACGTTGCGGGTCTCCGAAGCGGTACGAGAGGAACTCGCGGAGATCATTGGATTTGAAACCGAGGATCCCCGGCTCCTGGCTGTGGAAGTGATTGAGGCCCATGTCAGCCATGACGGGCGCCACGCCGGCGTGCGCGTCGCCGTGCGCGGCAGCGAGCGTGAGCAAAAGCAGTCCATGGATGCGCTCGAACATGCCAAGGGTTTCCTCCGCCATGAATTGGCCGCCCGCCTCAGCCTGCGTCTGGTTCCCGAGCTGCATTTTGAGCGTGACCGCAATCCCGACGTCGAGAGCCGGATCGACTTCCTGCTCAAACGGGCGAAAAAATCGCGTGGACGCAGTGAAAATTAGCCCTAAAACCAAACCAATTGTGTTAGTTTTGTTTTTGTTGGCGACGTGCGCCCCGGCCTGGGCTCAAACCGCCCTCCGGCTGGAAAAGAGCGCCGACGCCATGGGGTCGACTTATACGGTGGTGCTCTATGGTACCGACCGTCTGGCCATGGAAGCCGCCGCCGACGCGGCGCTCGACGAGGCACGGCGCCTGGACGACCTGCTGTCGAATTATAAGCCCTCCAGCGAGTGGAGCCGAGTCAACCAGCACGCCGCCGAGGGTCCGGTCCGGATTTCCGAGGAGCTGTTCCAGTTGCTGGCGGCTTGCCAGCAATACAGCCGCCAAAGTGAAGGGGCGTTTGATATTTCGGTGGGCCCGCTGATGAAGGTTTGGGGGTTCTATAAAGGTACGGGACATCTGCCGCATCGCGCCGAAGTGATGGCCGCGCTCGAAAAAACCGGCTACCGCCACGTTCATCTCGATGCCGCCGCGCGCGCCGTTGCGTTCGACCGGCCGGGCGTGGAGCTCGACCCCGGCGGCATCGGCAAAGGCTACGCCGTCGACCGCATGGTCGCCGTGCTGCGCCAAATGTCCGTCGCTACCGCCCTGGTGGCGGGCTCCGGCAGCAGCATTTACGGCCTGGGCGCGCCGCCCGATTCGCCGCGCGGCTGGCCGGTCGACATCAAAGACCCCTGGGACCCGAAACAGAAGGCTGCCGAAGTGTTTTTGAAAGACATGTCCATGTCGACTTCGGGCAGTTACGAGAAGTTCTTCCGCGCGGAAGGACGTATCTACTCCCATATCATGGATCCGCGCACGGGTTACCCGGCGCGGGGAAGCGTGGCCGTTTCGGTCGTGGCTCCGCGTACCATCGACAGCGAAGCTTGGGCCAAACCCTATTTCGTGAACGGCCGCCAGTGGGCGGCCCAGCATAAGGCAAAGGATTTCCGCGTTTTCTTTTGCCAGGACAGGACGGATCACCCATGCGCGTGGCTCCAATGACAAGCCGCTTCCTCGACGCCTGCCGCCGCCGGCCCACCGACGTGCGCCCGGTGTGGTTTATGCGCCAGGCCGGCCGCTACCTCAAGCAGTACCGGCAAATCCGCGAGCGGCACAGCATCCTCGAAATGTGCAAACGGCCCGATCTGGCTGCCACCGTCACTCTCCAACCCGTGGAATTGCTGGATGTCGACGCCGCCATCATCTTCGCCGACCTGCTGCTGCCGGTCGAGCCCATGGGCCTCAAGCTGCGCTATGCCGCCGGCGAAGGCCCCATCATCGATAATCCCGTTCGCACCACCAACGACGTCGATTCCCTCGCCACCACCAATACCGACGACCTCGGCTACGTCGGCGAATCCATCCAGCAGGTGGTCCGCGCCCTGGCCGGCCGCGTGCCCGTCATCGGCTTCGTGGGCGCGCCCTTCACCATGGCCAGCTACATGATCGAAGGCGGCGCTTCCCGCAATTTCGTCCGCACCAAACGCTTGATGTACAGCGACGAAACCCTATGGCGCCGTTTGATGGGTAAGATCGTCGACGTGCTGGCCCCCTTCGCCCACCTCCAGGTCACCGCCGGAGCCCGCGCCATCCAGGTGTTCGATAGCTGGGTGGGCGCCCTCGGTTCGGACGATTATGTACGCTTTGCCGCGCCCTATTCCCGCGCCCTCATCGAACGCATCCGCTCCACCGGCGTGCCGGTGATTCATTTCGGCACTGGCGCCTCCGGTTTTTTCCGCGAACTGCATGCCGCCGGCGGCGACGTCATGGGCGTCGACTGGCGCATGAACATCGACCAGGCGTGGCTCGATATCAGCTATCGCTCCGCCATTCAGGGCAACCTCGATCCGGTGGCCTTGTTCGCGCCGATGCACGAACTGCGCGCCAAGGTACACGAGCTGCTCAAGCGCACCGGCACGCGTCCCGGCCACATCTTCAATTTGGGCCACGGCATCCTGCCCGAAACCCCCGCCGAACACGTCCGCGCCGTGGTACAGATGGTGCGCGAGTTCAAACCGTAGCGTGCGCCGTAAGGAAGTTTAGCCACAGATGAACACAGATGCACACAGATGAAGAAATTAAAGAGTTTATCTGTGTTTATCTGTGTTCATCTGTGGCTTGAATTTGATTTTTCTCCATGCGCATAGCCATCGTGGGCGGTGGCATCTCCGGGCTCTCCGCCGCTTACTACCTGGCCCGCAACGGCATCGCTTCCACCATCGTCGAATCGCGGCCCCGCCTGGGCGGGGTGATCCAAACCGAACAGGTCGACGGCTGCACCGTGGAAGCCGGTCCGGACAGCTTCCTCTCCGCCAAACCCGCCGCCTTGGAGCTCATCCGCGAGCTGGGCCTGGAGTCCGAAGTCATCGGCTCCAACGATCACTTGCGCCGCACCTACGTCCGCCGCCGCGGCCGCCTGGTGCCGCTGCCCGACGGCCTCATGATGATGGTACCCACCCGCATCCTGCCCATGCTCGCCAGCCCGCTGGTCGGCTTCGGCACCAAGCTGCGTATGGGCCTGGAGCTGTTTCGCGCACCCAAGCCCAGGGCCGCCGACCAATCCGTCTCCGAATTCATCGGGGAGCACTACGGCCGCGAAGCGGTGGATTATCTGGCTGAACCGCTGCTTTCCGGCGTCTACGGCGGCGACCCGGCCGAGCTCAGCGTCCGCAGCGTCCTGGGCCGCTTCGTCGAGCTCTCCGAGCGCTACGGCAGCCTGTCCCGCGGCGTGCTGGCAGAGCGTGCTAAAGCCGCCCGCGCCCATGCCGTACCCGCGCCTCTGTTCCGCACTCTCAAAGGCGGATTGCAGCAAATGACCGATGCCGTTGCCGCCGCCATTGCCGGCCATGCCGACGTTCGCTGCGCGCGGGTGGAAACTATCGAGCGCGGCGCCGCCGGCTTTCGCCTTCGCCTGGAAGGCGGTTGGCTCGATGCCGATCGCATCGTCGTCGCCACCGAAGCGCATAGCGCCGCCGGCTTTCTAATGCCCGTCGATGGCCGCCTGGCCGAGCTCCTCGGCGCCGTCCCCTACAGCTCGTCCATGACCGTGGCCCTCGGTTTCGACACCGCCGATTTCGCCGGCCCCTTGCCCGACGGCTTCGGCTTCCTGGTCCCCCGCGTAGAGCGCCGCCGCCTGGTGGCCTGCACCTGGGTCGGCACCAAGTTCTCTCACCGCGCTCCCCAAAACAAGCTGGTGGCGCGCTGCTTCCTGGGCGGCCGGAAAGACTCCGCCATCCTCGACAGCAGCGATCAGGACGTCGTCGCCATCGTCCGCGACGAACTGCGGGATATCGCCGGCGTCACCGCCCGGCCCCGCTTTCATCGCATCTCCCGCTGGCCCCGCTCCATGGCCCAATACACCGTCGGCCACGCCGCCCGCCTGGCCGAGATGGAAGCCCGCGCCGCCGCCACGCCCGGCCTCTACCTGGCCGGCAACGCCTATCGGGGCATCGGCATCCCCGATTGCATCCGCATGGGCAAAGCCGCCGCCGAAGCCATCCGCGGCGCCAAGGGGCGCGCGACATAAGAGTGGGGTAGCTGCCCCACAGAGCAGCAGAGCCGCTTCGCGGGGAAGCATCGTGTGTTGAGCGAGACAAGCGCCGGGAGGAGTCCCGGCGTGGCAGACTGAGAGTCCGCTCCACGAAAAGTTGCCGTGGCGGG
>JBKQVG010000327.1:0-8309 GCA_052325345.1 Bryobacteraceae bacterium | reverse complement strand
CTGACGCGTTGCAGGTAGCGGGCGATGTCGGGCATTGCCATAAACCATGGGTTATGCGCATTGAATACCGCCGCGGCGTAGAAATGCCAGCCGGGCTCGCCCGCTTGCGGCGGCGAATACGGCCAGCCGTGACCGACCAACTGGTTGATGCCTTGCAGGAAATGGCGGTCGGCTTCGGCTTTCATATCGAGCGGCGTGGCGCGAAAAACCGGCGAGTGCAGCCAGGTCCAGGTTTCCGAGGACGTCACCGGGCGGCCGTAGAGATGGCTGGCGGAGGACGCCCAGCGCGTAGGCGTGAAGCGGCGCCACGCCGAACCCTCTCCCTCGGGCAGATCCACCAGCGCGTTGCTCGAAAGCACCACCGGCGGAATGCCGTAGGTTTGCGACCGGAAGCGGGTATGATGGGCAGCGGCCCACTCGCGTATCGGCGTGAGGTAATGTTCGTTGGCTAGTTCCGTCAGGGTCAGGCCCCAATCGTGGCGAATGGCCCGGGTTTTTTCGCCCATGTCGCCGGCCAGGGCCGGCAGGTACGGAGTGAGGTCGTAACCACGGCGTTTGGCGAATTCCGCCAGAAAGTCGCCGGTCCAATCGGCGCCATACACTTCCAGGCTGTCGCTGAAGACGGCGTACGGCGGGTGGTCGCCGAACGCTTCCATCAGGCGATCGCCCACGAAATGCAGGTGATCTTCGATCGCGGCCAGGCTGTAGTGGTCGAGCACCGGCCCTTCGGCGCCAACCGCCGCGCGCTTGACCTCCTGCCGCGTTCGGCTGGCCATGAAGAAGAGCCCTTCATGGGCGGCAGTGCCCTCCGGAATTGTCAAAGAGCCGCCGGCGGCTTGTTGCAGGCGGCGCGTGCCGGCGAACGCGGCCAGAAAAGCCTCGCCCGGGCCGACGACAGGCAGCGGCAAGGATGTGGCCACGGCGGGTATGGTGACGCGGACCACGCGCAGGCAGCCGGACGCTTCGGCGATGGGCGTATGCGGGCCGCCGTACGGCCACCCGCTGCCCAAGGTGATATCGACGCGCAGCCCGAGAGAGCGTGCGGTATCGTTGGCAAAACGCACATCGGAGAGAAAACCGTCGGACAGGTAGGGCAGGTTGACGAGACCGCGGGCGGGATCGTCGAGCACCAGCGGGTAGACTGGTTGAATTTCCACCCCGCCGATGCCCCCTGCCTTCATGGTCCGAAGCTCGCGCTCCAACTCCGGCTTCACCACGGCGGCGCCGAACCACCACCAGCGCATCATGATGCGGCTGTCGTCGGGCGGATTCTCGAAGGCGCGGTGCAGTTCCGCCACGGTCTCGGGCGGTGCGGGGGCCGCGCCGAGCATCCAAACCAGGGCGGGAAGGACAAGCGCGGCCAAACGCGGCAAGTGGGTTCGCATGCGTTCTATGCTATGTGCCCGCGCCTTCGGGCGCAACGGCGCAGACGTTTGTCCATACGGCGCCAACGGGGATTCCGTGGCCAGGCCGCGGCCAAGATCGTGCAACCTAATAGGCTAAGATGAAAACTGTGCCCCGGTACGCGTTTAAATTACGGATCAAAGCCGATGCCATCGAGGAATACGAGCGCGAGCATCGGCGTGTTTGGCCGGAGCTGTTGGCCAAACTGAAGGACGTCGGGATATCCGACTATTCGATCTTTCGTCGCGGGCAGGACCTCTTCCTGTGTCTGCGCGTGGACGATTTTGAAAAGGCCTGGGACGAACTGGACCGCGACCCGGTCAATCGGCGCTGGCAACAATTCATGAGCCGGCTGTTCGAGCCCGTGCCCGATCTCGAAAGCGGCGAGCGCTTCGCCATGATGAAGGAAGTATTTCGCCTGGAGTGAGGAACCGCGGAAACACCCCTCCCTCCGGCCGCGGCCCGGTGAACAACTACCCCGGCTGGTCTTCTTTCTTCATGCGCTGAACGAAATCGAGAATATCGAAGGTCTTGTTCTCGCGGTCGGGGTAAAAGCTGTTAATGGCGTCCTGTTCTTCCGGGTAAGTTTCGAAGACCGTCGCCAGCTTGGTCATCACCAGCAATTCGATGTGCCGGCGATTCAGGCTCACCAGCTTCACATCCCCCTGTTTCTTCCGCAGGCTGGTAGCGCAGACAACCAGTGCGCCCAGCCCCGTGCTGTCGATATAGTCGACATCGGCCATATTAAAGGCCAGCTTTCGGTCTCCAGCCTGATCGAGTTCGGCAACCTTTTCGCGCAGGGCGCTTGCCTCCGGTCCCACCGTGATGCGGCCTTTCAAATCGAGGACGGTTATGCGTTCGCGTTGGCGTTGGTTGATTTCGAGGGACATATCTGGATTAGACGTGGACTATGCTTTATGAGTACCACGTTCCGTCAAAGCAGCTTGCCGGGAGAGCCCGAAAAAACACAGCCACCGATCAACACAAAGGAACGCGGATGAAGGAATTAAAGGGTTTATCTGTGTCCATCCGTGTTCATCGGTGGCTAAGCTAAGGCCTTGGGAGCGTCTAGAAGCCCACCAGATGATCGAGGCGGAGATCGCGCGCGGCGCGCCGCAATTGATCTATAGCGGCGTCGATATGGCCGAAGGCCCGATCGCGCCACTCCCTGGCCCGAGGATTGTCCTCTTCGCGGTCGATTTCGGCGCGAGCCTCCCGTAACAATTCCATCGCCCGGCGAAAACGTCCAGCGCGATCCAATCTTTCGTCAACCCGCGGATGATCGAGCAGATCTTTGCGGTCCAGCGCGGCGGCCCGGTCCATTTCGAAGACTGCCCGGTCGATTTCCTGGTCCACCGCACGAATGTGCGACATGACGTTGGGCTCGTCGTGGACTCTCAGCAACCACTGCGCCGAGCGTAGGTCGGTACGCGCGCGCAGGTAATGCGCATGCCTTCCCGGCATATCGGCAAAACCGGCTGGGATGGTGGCGGCTGCCAGAAACAAGATTCCGATCAGAGTCGCGTTCTTCTGCATATTGCTTCTCCTTCCGCTTGTGCGAACACAACGGCGATCTACAAGTTATCACGGAGCGAGGGTTGTGAAAACGTTTTAATGGGTACAGGGTACCACCACCCTCGAACCCGGCGCGGTCAGAGATCTTCGCCCGCGCTCTCGAGCAGCCGTTCCAGCATGCCGGCGTATTCCTCGCTCTTGCGATCCACGTGCGACTTCAGCTCGGCCAGGTCGCGCTCGAGCGAACGCAGCCGGTCCGCCAGGTGCAGGCAGGCAAGCACGGCGATGTGGGTGGAATCGGCGTTGGGAGCTTTGGCCGCGATGGCCAGCATCACCTCGTTGACGCTGGCGGCGGCCTCCTCCAGCTCGCGCGGATCGCCGCTGGTGCGCAGGGTATAAGGACGGCTCAGGATAGTCACCCGAACGGTCTGCTTGTCGGCGCTGGCGTCCATCCGGCCCTCGGCGGTCTAGCTGGCGCTCAATTGGTCGATCTGGCCCAATAGCTTTTCGATGCGGGAGCGGACCTGCTTGCGCTCGCTGTGCAGCGACTTCAGTTCTTCCGCCAGGTGCGCGGCTTCGGCCTTGGCCTGGGCCGCGGCTTCCTCGGCCGCTTCCTTTTCCTTGCGAAGCCTGGTTACCAGTTGGACGGCGCGCTGTATCCGCTCTTCCAGGCTTGAAAGCGCATCGATTTCTTCCAATGTGCTCATGGTTTCTTCCCGCCCGCTTAAGCTTTAGCTTTTTCGAGAGCGGCCTGGGATGCCGCCACAAGTTGCTTGAACCCGGCGTCATCGTGCAGCGCCACGTCCGCCAGAACCTTGCGGTTCAGGTCGAGGCCGGCCGCCTTGAGCCCGTGCAGGAACTTGCTGTACGAAATTCCGGCTTCGCGGCAAGAGGCGTTGATGCGCACGATCCACAGCGCGCGATAGTCGCGCTTCTTGTTCTTGCGGCCGACGTAGGCGAACTTCAGACCGCGTTCGACGGCTTCCTGCGCCGCGCGATAGAGTTTGCTCTTGGTTAGGAAATAACCCGACGCCAGTTCCAGCGTCTTCTTCCGGGATGCCCGGCGGTGGGGACCACGTTTTACTCTAGGCACGTTTCTTTCTCCTTTTGGTTAACAATTGTCGATTGGCGGATCGGGCACGTGCCTCGCGCACCGTCCGCTCAAAATGTCCCCGGCCTGTTTAGTAGGGGATCATGCGCCGCAACACCTTTTGGTCGGCCTTATCGGCCACCACGCTTTTGTGCAGCTTCTTCTTGCGTTTGTGCGGTTTCGAGGTCAAGATGTGCCGCGCAAAGGCATGTTGGCGAACCACTTTGCCCGTACCGGTTTTCTTGAACCGCTTAGACGCACCTTTGTGGGTCTTGAGCTTCGGCATAAAAATATTCCTGGATTGCTGCAGGAAAGACTCCAGTAGTATAGCATGGTGCGGATTCGGGTGCTGGGTGTGGGGCGGACTGGCGGACTGGCGGCTGCGAACCGCTCCAGGGCGGACCCCCTGGTCCGCGGGCGCCCCCCCCCGGTCGCCCAAGCCGCGCTCGACCAGCGATACTCTTCGGCGCTTCGCGCCAACCCGGCCCGGACTGGATTCTCTCCTTCTAACGATTTCGTCAGTTTGGTCGCAAAGACGGGCTGTCCGGCCTGGTAGACGTGCGAAAGGTGGCGGCGGTAGAACACCACGCAAAGAGGGTTCCCCAGGCGCCGGGAAGATCTCAACGAAAAAAGCCGACCTGGGGTCGGCTGCGGACCAGGGGGTCCGCCGCCCTGGTCCGCCCTACTGGCGGCGTTATTGCACTTTGAACTTGGTCGAAAGCGCTGCCAGTTGCTCGTCCATCGATGGCTTCTTGACCTTGGGTGCGGCCTTTGGCGCCGCCGCTGCCAAAGCTTTCATCGACAGCGCCACACGTTTGGCTTTCGGATCGACGTTGAGCACCTGCACTTTGACGATCTGGCCGGCCTTCACTACTTCGCTGGCGTCCTTTACATATCGATTGGAGAGCTCGCTGATGTGTACCAGGCCGTCCTGGTGTACGCCGATATCAACGAAGGCGCCGAAGCGGGTAACGTTGGTCACCACGCCTTCGAGCGTCATGCCGGGTTTCAGATCGGCGATCTCGCGGACGTCTTCGCGCCAGTGTGGGGCAACGAATTTTTCGCGCGGGTCGCGGCCGGGCTTTCGCAGTTCTTCGCGAATATCGCCGAGGGTGTACATGCCGACGGTTTCGCTGGCGAAGCCTTCGAGCTGCACCTTGTCGACCAGCTCCGGCCGGGCGGTCAGCTCCGCCACCGTCACGCCCAGCGATGCCGCCATACGTTCCACCACGGTGTAGGATTCGGGGTGAACGGCGGTCATGTCGAGCGGGTTTTCACCGCCGCGAATGCGCAGGAAACCGGCCGCCTGTTCGAAAGTTTTGGGGCCGAATCCCGGTACCGCCATCAGCGACACGCGCGAACGGAAGCGGCCGTGCCCGTTGCGGAACTCGACGATTTTCTGCGCCGTTCGCTCATTGATGCCGGCCACGTAGCGCATCAACGCCCAAGAAGCCGTGTTTAGGTCCACCCCCACGCGGTTCACGCAGGATTCGACCGTGGCCTCGAGGCTCTGTTTGAGGCGGCGCTGGTCCACGTCGTGCTGATATTGGCCCACGCCGATCGATTTGGGGTCGACCTTCACCAGCTCGGAGAGCGGATCCTGGAGGCGCCGGGCGATGGAAATGGCGCCGCGCACGGTGAGATCGAGGTCGGGAAACTCCTGGCGCGCGATTTCCGACGCCGAGTACACCGAAGCGCCGGATTCGCTCACCGAGACGCTGAAAATATTAGTGAGCTTGGCCTGGCGGAGCAAGTCTTCCACCAGCGCGGCGGTTTCGCGCGAGGCCGTGCCGTTGCCGATGGCGATGGCTTGCACGTGGAAGCGCGCCACCAGGCCGGCCAAGGTCTTGACGCTGCCGACGAGGTCGTTTTTGGGCTCGAAGGGATAAATGACCGCGTGCTCCAGAAACTTGCCGGTATCGTCCAGCACGGCGATTTTGCAGCCGGTGCGGATGCCGGGATCGATGGCGAGGACGGTGAGTTGGCCGGCGGGCGGCGCCAGCAGGAGATTTTCCAGGTTCTCGCGAAATACCTTGATGGCTTCCTCGTCGGAGCGGTCTTTCAGTTCCAGGCGCACTTCGGTTTGGATGGACGGATTGAGCAGACGGTGGTAGGAGTCTTCGACGGCAGCCTCAAGCTGCGGCGCCCACTCGCCCCGGGTGCGGATCACCCGCGAGTTGAGCCAGGCGATGGCCTTAGCGCTGTCGAGCTCGATTTCAAAGGTGAGCACGCCTTCCTTGGCGCCGCGGCGAATGGCCAGCATGCGGTGGGAGGGAATCTTGCCGGCCGGTTCGCTGTAGCTGGCGTACATCTTGAATTTGCCTTCGGGGTCGGGCGCGCCCTCGATGGCGCGGCTGGCGACGACTCCTTCCGCCGCCATCATGGCGCGGATGGCTTTGCGAAACTCGGCATTCTCGCTGACCCATTCGGCCACGATGTGGCGGGCGCCCTCCAGCGCTTCGGCGCTGAAAGCCACGCCCTTTTCGGGGTCGACGAACGAAGCGGCGAACGCTTCGAGCGGCCGCGGGTCGTTCTGATCCCAAAGCCATTGCGCCAGCGGCTCCAGGCCCTTGTCGCGGGCGATGGACGCTTTTGTCCGGCGCTTGGGCTTGAAGGGCAGGTACAGGTCCTCGAGCTCGTTCTTTTCGAGCGTGGCTTCGATGCGCGCCCGCAATTCGGGCGTGAGCTTGCCTTGTTCCTGGATGGACCCGAGAACGGTTTCCCTGCGTTCCTCCAGTTCGCGGAAATAGGCCAACTTCTCTTCCACCGCGCGAATTTGCACCTCGTCGAGGTTGCCGGTAATCTCCTTGCGATAGCGCGCGATGAACGGCACCGTGCCGCCTTCGTCGAGCAGGCCGATGGTGGCGACCAGGCTTTTCAACGGCACATTCAGGATCTGGGCAATATGCAAGAGAACGGGGGTGGGCAACGGCTTCGGTTCGGACATGCGTCTTTCCAACTCGGCGCACAGAAAGTCCGCCTGGCGGCGAGCTTCTGTGGCAACTCCATGATGCCATACTGAAGCCGATGGCTAGTCGAAGTTTTTTCAAACGGCCGGGTGTGCTTCTGGTGCTTGGACTGGGCGTTGTCGGCGGGCTGGTGACCCTGGCCGAGCGGTTGGTTTCCAGTCGCGGATCGGTGGAGAAGCGTACCGTCCTGTCGGATTTGTCGCAATCCCGGAGTTGCCCCGCTTTTTCGCCGAATGGCCGAAAACTGGCGTTTTGCGCCCGGCCGGCGAACGGCGGCCAGGGAGATTTGCGTATCTCGGTGAGCGAGGTGGGGCGCGGAACGGCCTCCGGAGCCGCGCTCACCAGAGGGGCGGGCAGCGAGACCAGCCCCGCGTTTTCGCCCCACGGAGAGAGGCTGGCGTTCTTGCGGTTAAACGGCCGGACGGCGCAAGCCGTGGTGGTGCCTTTGAGTGCCATCGGCGACGCGGCGGCGGAGCGAGCGATCACGCTCGGCTGGGACGCCAAAGAAGTGGATGCGGAGCGGAACAGGGACCGCCCGGTGCGCGCAATCACATGGACCGCGGACGGCAAGTCGCTGGTGGTGATGGAACCGCCGGCCCTGGCGCTGCTTGCTCTCGACACCGGTAAGCTGCGGCGCATCACCAGCCCCGGAGACGACCAGGCCGATCGCAGCCCGGCGATTTCTCCCGATGGCTACCACCTGGCGTTCGCGCGCGGAGCGCTTGCGGTCGAAGCGGGGGTGAGCGAAGCGGGCGGCGATGGAGCCGACATTTATACCTGCGGCCTCGGCGGTGGAGGGCTCCTGCGGCTGACCTACGACAACGACGAGATCCGCGGCCTGGATTGGAGCGCCGACGGCCGCGAAGTAGTCTACGCGGCGGCGCGCGGCATCGGCTGGCACTTGTGGCGCATCCCGGCGGCCGGCGGCAGCGCGCGCGAAATCCTTTCGGCCGGAACCGGAGCCGGCGAGCCCGCCATCGCCCGTGCCGGCCATGAGCTGGCGTTCACCGAGGCGCCCGTAACCGAGTCCCTCTGGCGCCTGCGGATCGACCCGGAAAAGATTGGCGACGAAAAGGACAGCGCCCCCGGCGAGCCGTGGCTCCGCACCGGAGCTTCGGAAACCTATCCGTCGTTTTCACCCGACGGGCGCCAGGTCGCGGATATTTCGAGCCAAGGCGGCCACGAGGAAGTCTGGCTGACGGACGTCGAGACCGGCGCCCGCGCCCGGGTAACCAATTTCCACGGACCGGTCCTGCGCGGCGTGCGCTGGTCGCCCGAGGGAAACACGCTGCTGATCAATGCGCTCAAGGGAGGGGCCGCCGTCGACGCGG
>JBKQVG010000326.1:0-6560 GCA_052325345.1 Bryobacteraceae bacterium | reverse complement strand
GAGAGAGGCGCGGACGGCATTCTCATCGGCTCAGCGTTCAAATCGTTCCCGGCCAGAATTCCCGCTACCCGCTAGCAAGGATGAGACTTATTGAATTTCGCAAAGTACTTTACCGGACACTAGTGATCCGCGAATCGGCCGTCGGTGAGAGGGTTCTCGTCGAGCCTGGGTGGTCCCAGGAGGTCAACAAGTCTCTGTGAGTACCATGTGTCTTTTCCCCAGTGATGGACGAAAGAAGTAAGATCTAGGCGAAACTGGCCATCGGGCAACAATTCGACAAGTTGCTTCAGGCGGTGATAGTACGACGGCTTGCCGTAGGCCGCCAGGGCCATTACTCGGTATTCATCGGCATTGGGCTGAAAGCCGAGATACTGTGTCATCGCACCATAGAAGTGCCCGAGAGAATGCGGGTACTTCGTGGTCCAAAGGGGAGTCAACCGTGTCCCAGCGCCGATTGCGGCCAGTGTACTGTCGATTTCACCAGCTAAGTCCAGCGAGAGGACAGCCGCGGTATCGAAACCAGACGGGTAGAAGGCGCTGCTCGCGTGGCAGAGCTGATGGTCCACAAAGTGAACTGGGCTCTGGATGCCGGCGATGCGCGCCAACGTTGATTTCAAGCAGGCGTGCTCAAAAAGGGTCTTCGGGCCACCTCGCGCGACATGATGTGGTTCGAAAAAGGCAAGTGAATGGGGAAGCGCCCGTAGCAGTATTCGGGCCCGGTCAAACAGACCTTTCCAAGGCTTCCAGTAGTAGGCTACGGCATCAAGGCCGCCGGCATCAAGGCCCGCTTCGCGAAGGCAGTAGCGAATCGCCATTTCAGGAAAGCGCCCGCTGTGTTTCTCTCTAATGAAACGTTCTTCCTGCGCAGCGGCGATAACCTGCCCGTCAGCGATCAAAGCAGCGGCGGAGGCGTGAATGCGGGCGTTTAGACCGAGGATGTACGTTGGCACCATACACTCCATCGATCACTTGTCTTCTGGGTCGTGATCGCGCTAAAGATGGCGTCTGAGAATCGGGACATAACGTATATACAGGCGGGAGAGGTTTTGGCTACAACGAAATAGCACGCATGAGTGACGGTTCGTCGATGTCGTAGCCTCGCACAGGTGCGCTGACGATAATTTGTAGGAGACGGCGATCAGGTTCTCGCGGGAGGTTCTTAGGATTCAGGAAGTATCGAGCAGCGGCCAATGTGCCGTATGCAGAATCAACTCCCGCAAGGAGCAGGATCGTGGTACCGGGCACAATGTCTTTAGCCCAGATGATCATTCCGCGCGCGTGACTTGGACGATGCGCTGCGAGATCGGAGACGTCGCACACTTGGTCCAGGACGATTGGAGGATCTGCAAGTCGGTCGATGAGCAGGAGGTGATCATCTGCTAGAGTGCTGAGAGATCGAGTCGAGGCGTCAGCTGAGACAGTTTTGATCCAATGAAAGATCGGCATATCCTTCTTCGCCCACAACTCAGCCATGAACTGCTCGGTGAGGGTATTGAAATTCGATCCGCCAATCAGGATTGTAGTCTTCCTGCCCAGTGCGTGAATCTCCTTGGTGTGATCGGAGACGCCGATGTCAAGCACGGCATCAAAAGCTCCTCTGAGGTAGGACTGAACTTCCCAACTGGCCGCTGCATCGTGGTAGGGCGTGAAGGGGCTTGGTTCTGGCACTTTACTTTCAGGGAGGCTGTTGAGGTCAGAGCTGGGAAGGTAGATGCAGGCGTTTTGCGAGAAGGGTCCCCAGAATTTGTCAATCGCTCGACGATGCTCCCGCTGGAGGGCTGTGAGGCTGTAAATTGTAAATGCAAACGTTGCCGGGATGGATGGTACTATCATCGCCCAGGTCTCAATATGGAACGGCCGAATAGACTTAGCCTGTGAAAGGGCATAAACTCCGAGAGCCAGAAGGACAGAGGCGAGCAACCAGAGGAGCAAACGCGGCGTCGTGGAAGCTAGAGAATCAACAGTGAAGGAGCGCGTGCGGATGTGCATAACGTTACACTCTCGCTACAGGTAGAATACAACAAAGCGCAAGGATAGATTGCGTGAGGCGTCGAGGGGCAGGGAGTCCCCCCAGAGCCCCCAATTTCCCGGAGAATGGACTGGGCGCGCGTCTAATTCTAATCTAAGGCCCGTGTTTGCAACGCGAGGCGGCTACGACCGAATCGGCTGTTAACCGAAAGATCGTAGATTCGGTGTTTCGCGCCACCGCCAGCTCACGCCGCGCGCTCGCGTTCGAAGAACTGCGGGCCGTTTTCCCGGAAGTCGTCGAGCGACGGAAACTGCTTGTCGCTGGCGCTGGTGATCCGGGTGCGGTCCTTCTTCGTGATCCCGGTCTCGAAGTCCTGGTGCACCATGACGCCCTTGAACGGGATGCGCCGCCGCTGAAACTCCAGGCATGAAATGGTGGCCAGCCGCGCCTTGTCGTTGTCCTTCACTCCGAACAGAAAGAGCGGGCGCGGGCCGATATCGAACTGGTAATCCACCTCGTATTCGTCGTGGTCCGCAATCGGCAGCGTGCTCCGGCGCGGGTTGTACTCGGCCAGTCTCTCCTCCACGAACTCGGCCAACTGCTCGTAGAAAAGGTTCTGGATGACCTCCCGCTTGTAGTACTGCATGCTGGAGACCTTGGCGACCGTCTGGGCGAACTGAAGCAGCGCCGGGTACAGCCGTTCCGGTTCGGCCTCGATGTACAGCCGCCCGTCCTGTTCCTGAATCCGGTTTTCCAACAGGATGCGGTTGAAGATGCGCTGCTTGTTTTCGGTATCCAGGTCGTAGGTGTACGTGAGGCGCATCAGCGTCAGCCCATGGTCGCCGATCCGAACCTTACCGGAACCGTTGGCGGGTTCATCGAGGAAGATGTCCACCATATCGCCGTCTTCGTGGAACAACGGGGCCAGGACCTGGAGCACGCCCGGCCGGCGTTCCCGGAACGCCACGTGGCCGTTGAACTGCTGTTTCAGTAAATCCAAGCCGGTCATTCGGTTGGCTCCTCGGTGGTGAAGGGCAGTATCCCCTGGGCGAGATCCGCGAAATACGTCCGCGCGTCCGTGATGTTCGTCGCCCTAAGGAAATACTGTACCGCCTCTTCATAGGACGCGAAATCCCGGTTGATCGTCGCCGCCCTTTCCGGCCGCAATCCGGCCTCGATCATCTCCGCGCTGGCGCGGTGGATGTGGTAGTCCCAGTGCGGATGGTCGGGATCGAACGACTCGTTGTAGCCGCCATGCGGTCCGTTGCAGCGTAGCAAAACCAATTCTCCGGACCCGTCCTTCGCCAGGAACGCCAGGCCGATGGAGAAATTCTCCGGCAGGTCCTCGCTGCGCCTCATGAACACACGGAACTCCAGCTTGTCGTCGGTCGACTTCAGCCGCATGTCGTTGCGGAAGTGCCCGCGATCCAGTTTCATCTCGCGCTTCGGCGGTTCGGAAACCACCTTGGGACAGCCAATGAGATCGTCGATCTCCTGCTGGGTGTACCGGCGTGGCGACACGGCCATCTCAGGTTCCTCCTCGCAAGGCGTGGTCGCGGTCCAGGTCGGGCCGCACGGATTCTGCCCGCGCCAGGTATTCCATCTCCTTGTCCAGCAACTGAGGGTTCCGGCAGACGTGGAAGGCCCACCTCCGCAACTGGCCCCAGTTGTTCACCGCCTCCACCCACCGGTTCGCCGCGGTGTGCTTCGCTTTCGTCTGGTCGTCTTCGAACCCCTTGATCTCCAGCACCACGGTCACGCCATTACTGAGCCGCACCAAGAAATCCGGTTCGTAGGCGTGGTCGATCCCCATGTACTCGTACGGGATCGTCAGCCCCATGTGGTCGTTGCGGGAATAGAACTGCACCGCATCGCTCGATTCCAACCGGAACCCCGCGCTGGATTCCCAGACAAGGTTGTCCAGCACGACCTGGTCGATGTGGCTCTTCATCGTAGCGTGGCAGGCGCGGGTGGTTTTGAAATCGACCTCAGCCGTGGTGCCGATCGGCTTGTAGCGATTCGTGATTGGCATCAGGGGCGCCTCGCCTTCGGATTCGTCCGGCACGATGGCGTCCCGCAGCCGCTCCACCATCCGCTGGACGTATTTCGCCAGGCCCAACTCGCACGGATCGCAGTTCTGGAAGTTCACCTTGCGGCGCACGTAGTCGTCCACGTACCGGAACACCTGTGGGAAAAGCTGATGGCGCGATTGCAGCGCGAGTACGCGCCGCCGCCGATCCTTGGCATCCGGACCCGGCACCGTCAACTGGTCCACGATGAGACGCGCGATCTCAAACTCGATGGTTTGCAGGTGCGTCTCGTGGTAGTACTGCTCGCGGTCCTGCTCCACGAACTGGAATGGGCTGCTGTGGGTCGATGGACTGCCTTCCGCATATCCGACGGTGGGCCGCACAAACGTGGCGGTCGGCTCCCGGTTCGGCTCGATGTCCAGCACTGGCATCGCATCCACGTCGCAGCGGATAAGATTTTTCCGCAGCGCGAAGGCATAGCCCTCCACAACCGGAAATCGCATCTCCATGGCTTTCCGTTCCGCCAGGGCGCGCACATGATTTTTGGGCCGGTCATCAGGTGCGGGGGCCTTCACTGGCCGCCCCTTGAACGGGATCACCGAGAACGGGATGCCGTAGACGTCCACGTACTCCTCGGTAAGCAGGCCGGTCTTCGGATCGGGCACGTAGTCCATGCGCCGCAGCCCGCGTCCCACCACCTGCTCGCAGAGCAACTGGCTGCCAAAGGCCCGCACTCCCAGGATGTGAGTTACGTTATTGGCGTCCCATCCCTCGGTGAGCATGGAGACCGACACCACGCAGCGCACATGCTCGCCCGGCTGCCCCGGCTTGCCCACGGTCGCCACCACCTGGCGCAACTCCTCGGCTGCGTCCTGTCTCTTCTTTTTCGGATCGTCGCTCTCGGCTTCGGCCAGCAGCTTCGTATCGATCCGGATGGTCCGGTTCACGTCGGGCGTGTTCGAGAAGTGCTCGGGGAAGATCGCGCCCTTCCCGTACACCGTGGTCGTTTTGCGCTTGCCGGACTTCGCCGGTTTCAGTTTCGTTGGTTCCGGCCCGGCGTCTCCATTTCCGTTTTCGGCGTCGTCCTCGGCGAGCACCTCGGCCACGTCCGCTTCGGTGACCGTCTCCGTCTCCGTTTCCCCGCTTATCTTGCGGTAGAAGACCTCGGCGATGTCGGTGTTGTCGCAAACCAGGATGAGCACCGGCGGCACGTGCTCCTGGCCCGGCGTCGCCGCTTCCATCTGTAGAAATCGCTCCTTCCACTGGGATGCGATCTGCAGGAGGACGCCTTCGGCTTCACGGTATACCACTTCCGGCTTGGGCCGTTTTGACTTGCCGGGCAGCCGCTCGCCGGGCTCCAGGTTCTCGTTGATCGCCTTCCACAGTTTGAAGTACTTCGGATCGGGCCTGCCCGTCGTGTCCAGCACCGGCAGGCGCGGAATCTTCACGATGCCGCTCTCGATGGCGTCCACCAGGCCGAAGTCGCTGATGATCCACGGGAACGGCCGGCCCTCGGGATAGCCGCTTCCCTTCAGATAAAACGGCGTCGCGGAAAGGTCCAGGCAGATCGAGATACCTGGCTTGGCGGCGGGATTGGCGGTGCAGTTGTTGATGCGGTCCAAACCATCAAGCCAAACGCGCGCCTCGAGCGCTTCCTCTTCCAGTGCCTTTCTCTCGTCGCTGGTCAACTCCTCATCGGCGGGCGCTGGACGCCAGCAGTGGTGACCCTCATCGTTCATCACCATGATGGGCAGGCGGTCGTAGAGGTCCTCCAGCACCCGGCGCGCGAAGGTGTCCGGCGTCTCCGGCCCTTTGTTCACCACCGCATAGCTCTTGCCGTTCTCGGAATGTTCGGATTCCGGCGCGAACCGATGCCAGTTGGTCACCAACACTTTTCCGGACTGAAGCAGCGCACGGTACTTGAGCGGAACGATATCGAACGCCTCGTAGTAATTGTCCGCGCGCTCCGGGCGAAGCACCTGCAACCGCTCTTTCACCGTCAGGTTTGGGCAGCAGACGAGAACCCCGTTCGGGAATAACGTGGTCGCGGGGTTCAAACCGCGATTGCAGAACGCCCAGGCGACCACCATGGACATGACCACGGTCTTGCCGCTGCCAGTCGCCATTTTGCAGGCGATCCGGCGTAGCGCCGCCAGCGAGGCATCTTGCGCCGGGTCGATCAGTCGCGGGAAGAAGTCCTGGCCCGGTTTGCTGAATGACGGGCGCCCCCCCGCCAGCAGCCGGTTCAGGTCCTCCTTACCCAGCTTCGGATTCCCGCGAATGCCAACCTTCCCAGGGAACCGGATCTCCTGCAAATAGATGATCGTCTCAACGGCTTCGATCTGGCAGAAGAACAACCGCCGTGCGCGGTCTGTACGTGCCCAGTGGCGCAGCAGGTCGCGGGTCACGTTGGTGGCACCAGGGTACCCGGCCTCGCGCCACTTCCGGACGTCCTCCCGCAGAGCGTTGACGAGCGGCAGATCGTCCCGCTCCTCCTCCGCGAGTCCAGTGAGCGTCAATTGCGCGCTACCGGTGCGCTCCGTCTTATACCAGTAGCTCGC
>JBKQVG010000325.1:0-5031 GCA_052325345.1 Bryobacteraceae bacterium | reverse complement strand
GGATGGGCGTCGATTCGGCCATGTTCGCCCAGGGACTGAAGCGGATCGCATTGGCCCTGGACTAAACAGAATCTGGCTGTGGTTGGTGACACCGGCTTTAGCCCAGTGCCGCATACTTTTCCGGCTTCCTAGCCTAGCGCCTCCATAAGTCTTGGTGGGGCGGACGCCCCACCAATTTCGCCGCGCTCCCGATTGTCAGCCGCATACTTTTCTCTAGTCTGGCGCTCACAACCGTGCCTCTTGGCCGGCTGTTTCAGCGCGATGCGCCGGGTTTCTACCGGTTTTCCCCAGAGCTATCGTTTACGTCTAGAGCCCTTGCCAACGCGCGCCAAATTTGGCACACTGACAGTTGATCGACCGCTCCAAAAAACTCCCCGCGTTTTTCTTTGAAAACGCCAATGGCCACCAGCCCGTGCGGGAGTGGATCTTGTCGCTTTCCGAGGAGGATCGAAAACAGGTCGGTCGCGACATTCAGAAGGTCGAGTTTGGCTGGCCGCTGGGCATGCCTTATTGCCGCAGCCTTGGAAACGGTCTGTGGGAAGTGCGCTGCGATCTGGCTGACGGCAGAATTGCGCGGGTGATTTTCTCGGTGGCAGCCGGGCACATGGTGCTGTTGCATGGCTTCATCAAGAAGACGCAGCGGAGTGCCGCACAGGACTTGAAACTCGCGCTCAGGCGCATGAAAGAGGTGAGCTAACGATGGCTCTCAAGAAAAAGGCCGACAGTAAAGGAAGAATCGGGTCGTCCTTCGATGGCTTTCTCGCCGAACAAGGCATTCTTCGGGAATGCGAGGAACAGGCCATCAAAGAGATCCTCGCCGATCAGATCAAAGCTGCCATGGAAAAGGATCGCCTCACCAAGGCTGCCATGGCCGCGCGCATGCAGACCAGCCGCCGCGCACTCGACCGCCTGCTCGATCCGAAAAATACCGGTGTTACCTTGCACACACTGCAGCGGGCGGCCGAGGCCGTCGGCCGCCATCTCCGCCTGGAGCTGAGCTGATGCCGGGGAACGACAGAGGCCCGGCGTGGATATGCCGTGATCTTTCACGCGCAGCCGCGCTTTACAACGGACATAAACCTCTTCATAAAAGCGGACCTCGCTAACGCGCGAGCGACTTATGCTGCGCTTGCCGAGTTTGGCGCGCCGCTCGAAGGCATTCGCCCAGAGGAGTTCGCAGACCGGGGCAGCTTCTTTCGTTTTGGCCGTGATCCGCGAGGCTTCGATATTCTCCCCGACCTTCCAGGCGTTGATTTTGACGCCGCATGGGAACGCAGGGTTGAAGGGGTGCTCGATGCGGCGACCGGCTTTACCGAGGCCGCGCCCAAGGTAATCGCGCGGCCACCGGGAGTGAGGCGACCGCTGCAGCACAAAACTATCACCGAAGCTCGGAAATTACGTTGCAGACGGCCAAAGACCGCGGAGCAGGTTGGTAACCTGCAGCGGGTTGGTAACCCGCTTTCGCCAGTTTCCCAACGGCTTCCGAAACGCCGATTAACAATCGGCGGCAGGATGCCATCCTGCCCCACATTTGCTACTGGTGCGCTACTACGTCCCAGCCCAGGTAGTTCGACGCCGCCTCGCGCACGGACGACGATACCTGCGAAAAGTTGGCGGCCACGTGGTGCTCGAAGCCGTTCTCGCAGATAAAGCGCAGCAGTTTCTGCAAGTGCGGAATGCGCACGACGCCCGCGCCGCCGAAGGTGAGCAGCGGGTCGTCGGTGAATTCGCCTTCGCCCACATAACCGCGGATCTTGCCGGCGGTGTCGTCGGTGGAAAAGCGCGCAAAACTCATCGGCCCCGGTTTTACCACGCCGACGCAGGTGCCGTAGGTATTCTCGCGGCCCACGGTGCCGGCGATGATCGCCTGAAAATCCATCTTGACGTCTTTGAAGAAATGCTTGGGCAGGTTGCTGCAGTGGAAACAGACGGCTTTGTCGGGGTCGTCACCGTAGTTGTTGTTCCAGTCAAGGAGCGCGCTGGGCGTTTGGGACGCCAGTTGCAGGGCGTGCATGGCGACCACGCCACAGATATCCACCTCGCACGCGCTCGATAACAGGCTGTCGCTCATCATGCTCATCACGGTGCAGGGCACCACGCCGAAGAATTCTTCGAGCGAAGTCCAGCATTGAATGGCGCTGATCGAAACTTGGGTCTGCGCCATCCAACCGTCGATGACGGCGCCGAGTTTGGCCATCTTCAGCAGGGCAGTTTCCGGAACGGCGTCGGTCGAGACGTAGCGGCGGATGGCCGCCAGCTTTTCCGTCGCCGCAGGATCGCTGTCTTTCATGTGGTTGATTCGGCCCATCACTTCGGACAGGTCGAAAGTTTCGACCGAAATGCCGCTGGCCTCCAGCAACTTTTCGCTGTAGCGCACGGTATTGAAAGCCGCCGGCCGGGCGCCGATGGCTCCCACCCGCAATCCCTTCAAACCGCGCACCACGCGGCAGACCGCCGCGAACCAATCCAGGTCCTTGCGAAATTCGGCCGAATCGGGTGTTTCGGTGTGCAGCGCGGTCAAAGAATACTTAATGCCGTATTGCCGCAGGTTGTTGCAGGCGCTCATCTTGCCGCAGAAGCTGTCGCGGCGGTCGGCGATCAGCATTTTGCCGGGCGTGTCCGGGGTGGCTTGAATCAACACCGGCACGTTTAATCCAGCCATGCGCAAGGCGTCGGCGATGGCGCGTTCCTCGCCGAAATTCGGCAGTGTGACAATGATGCCATCGATTTCGTCGCGATGGCGTTTAAACAGATCGGCGCACTTGGCGGATTCGGCGCGCGTTTCCACCGCGCCGTACTTGGTGTCCTCGGGGCCGGTAATCACCACCCCGTAGCCGGCGTTTTTAAGCGCCGCGAGCATTTCGGCGTGCCCGCTCTTGGCCAGGTGATCGGGAAAGAAGCCGCGGTTGCCGACGATCACGCCGAACGTCATCGGACGACTATTGCCATTGCTCATATGAATAATCCCTCGCTACCAGAATATGACTTGCAGTACGACAAACACGGCCGCCACCGCGCCGGCCCAGAAAATGGGCCGCCGATACAACGGCAAATGACCTTCGGAAGGCACGTCGGTGCAGCCGTACACCAGCCCGACCAACTCGGAAACCGGCCTCGGCTTAGTCAGCAGGCTCACAATCACCGTCACCGACACGCAGATCAGTCCGGACCACAAAGCCCGAAACATGTTCTCGGCCATGGGCTTGGCTTCCGGCGACAAAGCGATGTACCGGAGGGCGGACGGGTCGATCTTGTTGACCCACACCCACATACTAATGGACGAAACCGTCCCCGCCAGCAGGCCCCAGAACCCGCCGGCCCCCGTGGTTCGCTTCCACAACATGCCCAGCAGCACGGTTCCGAACAGCGGCGCAATGAAGAAGCTGAAGAGCGCCTGAACGTAATCCATGATGCTGTGGAAGTGCATCACCAGGTACGCCGTCCCGACCGACACCAGCACGCCCAGCACGGTCAACCAGCGGCCCACGCTCACGTAATGTGCGTCGCTGGCCTGCTTGCGGAACATGGCGCGATAAATATCGTAAGTCCACACCGTCGCGAAGGCGCTGACGTTGCCAGCCATGCCCGACATGAAACCGGCAATCAGCGCCGTGACCCCCAGGCCCAGCAACCCCGGCCCGCAATAGCGCGCCAGCATGATGGGCAGCACCTCGTTATAACTGTGCAAGACCTCGCCATGTCGAAGGGCGGCGGCTACGGCGTCCTCGCCTACTAGAAAATGATGGCCGGGAACGTCCAGTACCGCCAGCGCCAACAAGCCCGGCAGAATCACGATGAACGGAACGCACATCTTGAACGCCGCGCCGATGATGGGGGCGGCCTTCGCGGAACGCAGATCCTTGGCCGAGATCACGCGCTGCACCACCAGAAAATCGGTGGTCCAGTAACCCATGGAAAGCACCGCGCCCAAGCCGAACACGATGCCGACCCAGTTGATGCCCATGGGATTGTCGTGGAACGACCCCAGCGTGCTCCACAGGTGCGTGTAATTCTGCGCCGGGAAATTGGTGTGAATGCGCGCCACCATGCCGCTCCAACCGCCCGCCTCGATCAGCCCGATGATCGAAACCAGCAGCGCGCCCAGCCAGATCAGCACGAACTGCAGCACCTCATTAAAGATGGCGGAGAGCAATCCGCCCAGCCCCACATACAGCGCCACGGTAATGGACGAAACCCAGATGCTAAAGTAGATGTCCCAGCCCAGCACCACCTTCAGCACCAGCGCCATGGCGTACATGTCGATGCCGCTCATCAGCACCGTCATCAAGCCGAAACAGATGGCGGAAAGCGCGCGCGCCGGTTCGCCGTAACGCAGCTTGAGGTACCCCGGCACGGAGTGGGTTTTCGAGATGTAATAAAACGGGATCATCACGATGCCCAGGAAGATCATGGCCGGGATGGCGCCGATCCAATACCAGTGCGCGGCCAGAATCCCGTATTGATAAGCCGAAGCCGCCCAGCCCATCAACTCGAGCGCCCCGAGGTTGGCGGCCACAAAGCTGAGGCCGGCGACCCAGGCGGTCATTTCACGCCCGGCGAGGAAGAAATCTTCGCCCGTTCTTGTGTACCGTTTGAGATAAAATCCGATGCCGATCACCGCCGCGAAGTACAGAGCGACGATGGCAACGTCCACCGGCGAGAGGGAAAGCAGGCGTCCGGGCGCGCTTTCGAGAAACAGACAGGGCGGCATGGGCATGAGTTTGGCTGCTGATTTGAGAGCGTTTCGAAGAGTTTATAGTATGGACGGGACGCGCCAATGTCAAGCTCAACCGCGCGGCGCGCGCGCCGTCGCTCCGTGTTCCCGCACGCCTGACCGAGGAGTTCGAGCGGGCCGCGATCACCGCTGAGCTGAGCTACGCAGAATTGAAAGAGACGGTTCGCAACAGCCCTGAGATACGCTTTTGTCGAAGAACCCGAAAAAACGCCCCTCCAAGAGGAGCTGGAGGAGCGTTTCCGCGCGTTCGAGAAGTGAGCGGCCCGGCGAAAAGCGCCGGGACCGGTCTCGGCGCT
>JBKQVG010000324.1:0-10414 GCA_052325345.1 Bryobacteraceae bacterium | reverse complement strand
CTCCCCTTTCAAGTTAATGCACCGCCGCCGGCCCTGGCGCAACCCGCTATACTTTTTGACGTGCAGATTCGAAGCATCACGGCATATCCTTTGCGGGTCCGGTTGAGCAGGCCCTTTCGCTTTTCGCAGTGGATCCACACCCATCGGGAATCCACGCTGGTGGCGATGGAGGGGGACGATGGAGTGCGGGGTTGGGGTGAAGCCTACGGTCCCGCATCCACGGTGGCCCAAGCGGTAAGGGATTTCTTCACGCCCCTGCTTATCGGGCGCGATCCATTGGAACACGAGGCTTTGTGGCACCTCATGTTCGCCCGCAGCTTGGACTATGGGCAGAAGGGGGTCATGGTGGCGGCCATCAGCGCCATCGACATCGCGCTGTGGGACCTCAAGGCCCGGGCGGCTGCCGTGCCCCTATATCGCCTGCTGGGCGGCGCGCGCGTGGAATCCATTCCGGGATACGCCACCGGATTCTTTTTCGACGACGGCGACATACCCGCGCTGGCGCGAAAGTTCGCGGCTGAAGCGGAGGGGTATCGAGCAGGGGGCTTCCGCGCCATGAAGATGAAGGTCGGGCTGGGCGCGGGCCCGGACGCCGAACTGGTGGCAGCCGTGCGGAGCGCGGCCGGCGACGGGGTGCGCGTGATGATGGACGCCAACCATGCATACGATGCGACCGGCGCCATCGCGCTGGGCCGGCGCGTGGAAGCGCTCGATATCGCCTGGTTCGAGGAACCGGTTTCACCGCTCGATCTGGACGGGTACGTGGAAGTGAAGCGGGCCTTGCGGATTCCGATTGCCGGCGGCGAGTGCGAGTACACGCGATTCGGCTTCGAAGCGCTGCTGCGGCGCCGCGCGGTGGATTATGCGCAGCCCGACGTTTGCGCGTGCGGCGGCATCAGCGAGGCGATGAAAATTGCGACCCTGGCTTCGGTCGCCGGCGTTCACGTAACGCCGCACGTGTGGGGATCGGCCATCGGACAGGCGGCCGCTGTCCACTTCTATGCCGCGCGGCCGGCTCATCCGGGGACCCTGGTCGCAGAAGACAAACTGATCGAATGCGACCAGACGGACAATCCCTTACGCAACGAAATCGTGCGGGAACCGATCCACGTGGAGCAGGGGCGGGTTATGGTTCCGCAAGGGCCTGGGTTGGGCGTCGAGATCGACGAAACCGCGCTGGCGCGCTACGCAATTTGATTGGAGCCCGGCGCCATATCCTTCGCACCTCCGTGCGAAAGACACTCGGTTCCGGCCCTGAACCCCTATTCTTGGGCGTTCGCCGTGGCGGGTGAATAGATGCTATATGATAGCGGTTTCAGCTTTGGCGGCGGCCAGGTAGCGGCACGTGGGCTCATCCGGCAGCCGTGCCGCGCCCGATAACAGGAATGTGTCGCGTATGAACACTTTCACCTCCGCCGAGGACCGCTCCAACCGGCGCAACGCCGTGCTCGCCGGGTTTCTGGGTTGGACGCTGGATGCCTTCGATTTTTTCATTTTGGTGTTCGTGCTGTTGCCGGTGGCGCACGAGTTCCGCCGCTCGGTGCCGGCCGTCGCGCTCACCATCACCGCCAGCCTGGCGATGCGCCCCGTGGGAGCGTTCGCTTTCGGGCTGCTGGCCGACCGCTACGGCCGGCGCAAGCTGCTGATCTGGAACATCCTGTTTTATTCAACGATCGAGGTGCTGTCGGGCTTGGCGCCGACTTATGGCGTGTTCCTGGTCCTTCGCCTGCTCTACGGCGTGGGGATGGGGGGAGAGTGGGGCGTGGGGGCTTCGCTGGTCATGGAGTCGGTGCCGGCCAAGTGGCGGGGCGTGCTCTCGGGGATGTTGCAGCAGGGCTACGCGGCCGGCTATCTCCTGGCGGCGATCGCCTATGCCTTGATTTTCCCCTTCGTCGGCTGGAGGGCGATGTTCTTCGTGGGCGGTTTGCCTGGCCTGTTATCGCTGTTCGTGATCGTGAAGGTCAAAGAGACCGAAGCGTGGGAGCAATCGCGGACCGACTGGGCCACTTACAAGAGGGCGATCTTCGACAACCGGAAGCTGTTCCTTTACCTGATCGCGCTGATGGCCATGATGAACTTCATCTCCCACGGCACCCAGGACATGTACCCGACGTTCCTGCGGTTGCAGCGGCACTTCAGCGTGCACGCGACCTCGATCATCACCATCGTCTCCATGGTTGGGGCGATTGCCGGCGGCCTGTTCTTCGGCCTCGGCTCGGACCGCTTCGGACGGAAACGCTCGATGGTCACGGCGGTGCTGCTGGCGGTGCTCGCCATTCCGCTGTGGGTGCTGGGCTCGACGGCGGCGCTGATCCTGCTGGGCGCTTTCCTGATGCAGTTCATGGTGCAAGGCGCCTGGGGCGTGATCCCGGCGCACTTGAACGAGCTCTCGCCGGGCCAGCTGCGGGGCTTTTTTCCCGGCTTTGCCTATCAGTTGGGGGTGCTGATCGCTTCCACCGTGGGTTACTTCGAAGCCGTGTTGGCGCAGCACTTCAGCTACTCGCAATCCATGGGATATCTGGCGGCGGGGCTGCTACTGATCGGGGCGGTGGTGATCGCACTGGGCCCGGAGGCGCGGGGCATCGCCTTCCTGCGCGAGGCCGGCGTTCCAGGGAGCGCCCCTGGGCCGGCGGCCGACCAGGGGCGATGAAGACCAGGCCGGCGCTTATAGTATGATTCTCTCGTATGGCCGCGGGCCGCGGGCGCCGCGCGGCAAACCGCACGAGGATAATACATCACATGAAATCACACGACTGGACTCGACGCCAGGTACTGGGTGGAGCGGCGGCTTTCGGTATTCTCAAGAACGTTCGCGGCGCCAGTTCCGATATGCCGTACCGCACGCTGGGGCGAACGGGCGAAAAAGTATCGGCCCTTGGCCTGGGCGGCTATCACATCGGCAAACAGAAGGATCCACAGGAGAGCGTGGCGATCGTCCGCAGCGCGGTGGACCGGGGCATCAACTTTTTGGACAACTGCTGGGACTACAACGACGGACAGTCTGAATTCCGTATGGGCCTGGCGCTGCGCGATGGTTACCGGCAGAAGGTTTTACTCATGAGCAAGATCGACGGCCGCACCAAAGCCGCCGCCGTGAAGCAGATCGACGAATCGCTTCGGCGCCTCGAGACCGACCACGTAGACCTCATGCAGCTTCATGAAGTCATTCGTTTCGAAGACCCCGACCGCGCCTTTGCGCCGGGCGGCGCCATCGAAGGGTTGCTCGAAGCCAAGAAAGCCGGCAAGGTCCGCTACATCGGCTTTACCGGTCACAAGGATCCCGCGATTCACCTGCGCATGCTCGAAATCGCGGCCCAGCACGACTTTCGGTTCGATGCCGTGCAGATGCCGCTCAACGTGATGGACGCGCATTTCCGAAGTTTCGAAAAACAGGTGGTCCCGCTGCTGGTCAAACAAGGAATCGGAGTGCTGGGCATGAAGAGCATGGCCGACGGGCGGATCCTCGAGAGCAACACGGTGACGCCCGTCGAATGCCTGTACTACGCCCTGAATCTGCCCACCTCGGTGGTGATAGCGGGGTGCGACTCGATGAAGATTCTGGACCAGGCGATCGATGCCGCGCGGACCTTTAAGCCGCTATCGAAGGCGCAAGTCTCCGCCATCCTGGCCAAGACGGCGGAGGCCGCCAAAACTGGCAAGTTCGAGCCCTCCAAGACTACGTCCCGGCACGACGGAACGGCGCGGAATCCGCAGTGGCTGGGCTGAGGTAATCGGCCGCCCTATATCGGCCTCGCGGGGCCCGGGCACGCGGCCGGCGTGTTGAGATTCGGTCTTTTCCACTCCGGCGCAGGCATCCGCAACCGGCAGGACCTGCTTCAAACCCGCTATACTTGTAGCCAGAGGGAAAAAGGATGCGGATTAGTTTGTGTGTCGCGGCGTTTGTGTTTTCAGCCGTTTCAGTGTCGATGGCGGCCGGAATTTCGTCTCACGGTATCAACGGAAACTACATTGAGGCCCGCACCGCGGACGTGTATACCGGCCCTTGCTTCGCCAACGGCGAAGTGGAAATGAATGGCCGGGAAGCCGTCTTCGGGTGGAAGATCAATAACGGCTCCTGGCACGGCGTGGACGTGCACGGACTGAGCGTGGTGGGCGTGATTCGCACCGAGCATACCCTCGGCGACGTCTACAATCCCGTCAACCCCGCCAAGGCCGTCCTCATCATCGACAGCCGCGCCGATGCCGAACAGGCGTTGGCCCTGCGCAGCTTCGCCCAGGCGCAGGCCGGCGGCCTGCTCGATCACATCGTGAAGGTGGATTACGCCCCCATCGAATTGACCATTCAGAACGGCAACATTCACGGCGGCGCCGCCAAACTCACGGCCGGCTCCCTGGCTACCATCCAGACCCGAGCCTTGAATGAAACCGATCACATATGCGGCAACGAAGACGTCTTCTATCCGCCCCTGGCCAAACTGGTACACTCCATGCCGGCCTACGCGCTGGCCGACAGTTTCAGCGGCAGCGGGTTGGGGGAAACCTGGGAGAGCCCCTACCGCCGCAGCGGCTTCCTCGGCATGTTCCAGGTCGACGAACAGTAACCTCGGGGGGTGACGGGTGCTAACCTTGTGACGGTGCCCTCTTCGATCCGTTCGGCCGGCCGGCAACTGTCACGTTATGCCCTCCTCGTAATTCTTCTCCTGGCCGCCCAGACCGCGCGTGCCGCGGATTTCTGGGCGTATGCCGGGACTTCCACCAATCGTTCGGATAGCAAGGGTATTTACGTCTACCGCTTCCAGCCCGGCTCCGGGCGTCTGACACCACGCGGCCTGGCCGCCGCCACTTCCAACCCGACCTTCCTCGCCGCCGACAAAACTCACCAGCATGTCTACGCGGTGAATGAAGATGCGGAAGGCGCCGTCAGTGCCTTTGCCATCGACCCCGCCAGCGGTAAATTGCGCCTGCTCGGTCGCGTTTCCTCCCGCGGCAACGGCCCCTGCCATCTGGCGCTCGACGGCACCGGCCGCTGGCTGGCCGTGGCCAACTACGGAAGCGGCAGCTTCACCGTTTTGGCGGTAAAGGAAGATGGCAGCTTGGGCGAGTCCGCCGCGTTTGAGCAGCACGCGGGGTCGGGCCCCAATCGCGCCCGGCAACAGGGCCCCCACGCCCACTGCGTCCTGTTCTCGGCCGATAACCGGTACCTGCTGGTGGCCGACCTCGGCCTGGATCGAGTGATGGTCTATCGCTTCAACGCCGCCACCGGCGCCGTCGCCCTCAACGACCCGCCCTTCGGCTCGGTTCCGCCCGGCGCCGGCGCGCGCCACCTATTGTTCCATCCCAATGGCCGCTATCTGTATACCATCGACGAAATGGCGTCCGCCGTTACCAGCTTCCGTTGGGATGCCGCCCGGGGCGCGCTCGAGCCCCTTCAGACCGTCTCCACCCTGCCGCCGGACTTCCACGGCGCCAGTACCGCCGCCGAACTGGCCATCGGCATCGGCGGGACCCGCCTCTACGCCTCCAACCGGGGCAGCGATACCATCGCTCTTTTCGCCATCGACCCGGAGCGCTTCACCCTCACCCCCATGGAGAATGCCCCCGCGCTGGTCAAAACCCCTCGGCACTTCACCCTCGACCCCACCGGAAAATATCTGCTCGCCGAAGGCCAGGATTCCGACAACATCGCCATTTTCAAGCTCAATCCCCACACCGGCCAAATGGTTCCCGCCCCGCGCCTCACGATCCACCTGTCGAAACCCATGTGCCTGGTCTTCGTTCCGCGCCGTTAGGGCAGGAGCAGCGGCGTGTTTCTCATCCGATGGTTACACACACGGGAAACACCCGCTCAAGTTTCTGTGATTGCGGCGGAGACTTCATGGATTGCCCTCCTGTTCCCGCGTGGGAGTTGTAATTGATAGAAAAAGGTCTGCGAAACCGATACATGTTATAGTGTCGCAGCAGGAGGAACGCCGAACTTATGCCACGCGCGATTCCAATTCTCGCCGGCATGGTCCTCTGCACTACCGGCTTGAGCCTGATCGCTTGCCACCATAGCGGTGAAACAGAGCTGGAGACCTTGGATTACGCCAAGAGCACGATCAGCCTGGATGGCCCGGCTACCGCGCGGACCACCGGCGGCAACCAGATTGAAGTGGAGGGCCCGGCGACCAACCACGACAAGTTCCAGCACGACGTCTATTTCACGGCCACGCTTTGGGATGCTGGCGGCAACGCCGTGGGCACGGCCACCGGCAAGCTGGAGGATTGGCCGGCAGGGCATCGCGGCATCTACAAGCTTACGGGCACGGCGAAGTCCGCCGGGTGGGCGCGCGTTGGGGTGGTCGTCTCTAACGTGAAGGAACATGTGAGGGGCCAGGCTGAGGATTAGGCCCGGATGCCTGTGCCAGGACCAAGCAGAGTCATCCGCGCCCGAGTGATGATCGCGGCTTTGCTGTACATGGTTCTGGCGCAATCCGCGGCAGCCACGGGCAACTACGTCCTGACGGTGGAGCTTCCGGCGAGGCTCCGCAAAGGTGCGCCGGCTACTCTGCTTCTCCATGTTCATAGCGGAGCGCAGCCGGTGGATCGGCTGGCCGCCTGCCTGGCCACTGCGCCACTCTTCCCCAGCATGGAAGATGCCCTGGATACCACTCCAGCTAACGGCATCGATCTCGGGGCCGGCCCCGAGTCCGGCCTCCAGCCGGGCTGCAGCATGGCCATCGCGGGCGTCCCGAGCGGGCCCGGCATCTATGCCTTTACGTGGGAGCCGGACACAGCCGGCCGGGTGAACCTGAAGTTCACCGCCGGAGCCAGCGCCATCACCGTGCCCGCCGACGTTGACAGCGCGCCGCCCAGTCCCGTGATCCTCGCCGCGTTTGTGGTCTTCGTCGCGCTGGTTTTCGGCATGGCCGCTTATGCGCGCCGCCGGCGGCCGGAAGCGGCGGCCCCATGAATCTACTGAGCATTCCGTGGATCGGGGCCGCGGTGCGCAGCCGTTTCTACCCCACGGCTTTTCAATGGGCTACGGCAGCGGCGTTCGTTCTGGTTCTCTGGACGGCGCTCTTCGGAACCAACAACGCCGGTCAGAATTTCGGGATGGCATTGGCCTGGACCGTCTGGTGGCCGCTGCTGCCGCTCTCTTTCGTTTTCGCCGGACGCTTCTGGTGCGCCGTTTGCCCCCTGGCCTGGCTTTCCGACCAGGTCCAGCGCGCGGTGGGAGTCCGGCTCTCCGCTCCGCGCGTCCTCGTGCGGTATGGCCCGTGGATCATAGCCGCGCTGTTCCTCTTGATCACCTACCTCGACCAGACGTGGCAATTCGACGGCGACGCGCGTAGGACTGCCTATCTGCTGCTGGCATTGCTGTCCATGGTGATCTTCTTCGGGGCGTTTTTTGAGCGGCGGACGTTTTGCCGGTATGCCTGTTTCGTCGGGGCGTTTGCCTCCAATTACAGCCGGGCCGGCGTGCTGGAACTCCGGGCCGAACCGGGCCGCTGCCGTGGTTGCCGGACCTCGGACTGCAGCCGCGGAACGGCCTCGGTGCCCGGCTGCCCGGTCTTCCTTTTCGCCCCGGCCGTTGAGGACTCCGGTACGTGCCATCTTTGCGGGAACTGCGTAAAGAACTGCCCGCACGACGCGATCCGCATTTCGCCCCGCCTTCCCACGGCGGAGTTGTGGAACGTGCCCCAGCCACGGCTGCCCGATATCGTCCTGGTGACGATCGTGATGGGCGTGGTCCTGATGGAGCGCGCCACGGCGCTCCGCCTGTGGAATCCGCTGGTGGAGCAGACCGGTACGCTACTGCATCTGGATCCTTATGCGTCGTATCCCATCATCCAGGGGTTTCTACTCGCGGTGTTCCTGTTGGCGCCGCTGGCAGGGTTAATGGCCGCCAGCCTCCTCTCGGAGGCGCTGGGCGACAAGGTAAGCGTCGCGAAGGCATTGCGGAATTCCATGACCTTCGGTTACGCCATGATTCCGCTGGTCCTGGCCAGCCACGTCGCACTCGGCCTCCATTGCCTGTTGGGATGGTCCCGAAGCGTTCCGTTTGCCTTCCTGGCGATGATGGACCGGTTTCCCGCCGGGAACCATGCGGCTTGGCTGCCCAATCCGATGGTTTGCCGGATTGAGATGGTGGTGCTGGTTTTGGGAATTGCCGGCTCATGGTATTCCGCCTGGCGCGTCGCTAAGCGGCACGCACGCCGGAGACCACTGGCCGCCTGCCTGCCGCACGCGTTGCTGCTGCTGGGCGTGCTGGCTGCCAACCTTTATGCCGTGAGCCAACGATAAGCACGCTCTTCGACGCTGGTGAAGACCTTCCGCGAGAAGTTCGGGAAGGCGGGTGGCCGAAGCTGTTCACCCGCGCCGCTATCGGATAAAATCGCTGGGCAGGGGAGATTCGATGACCTCACGCAGTTTATCCCGGCGGTCGCTTCTGGGCGCCGCCGCCATGCCGTTGCTAAGCCGCTACTATCGGCTTGCCGCGGCCGAGCGGAAGCGCTTCAAAATCCGCGATGTCCGCACCATGACGCTGCAAGGATCCTCTCGCACCTATGTGCTGGTGAAGGTGCTTGCCGATGACGGCCTCTATGGCATGGCCGAAGCGTACGGAACGCCGGGGGTCGGCGTCAAAGAACAGGTCCTGTCGATGAAGCCGGGGTTGGTTGGCAAAGATCCGCTGGAAATCGACGCCATCTACACACTGCTCGACGAACACCTCAAGGACCTCAGCGGCACCCGCACCGATGGCTCGGCGCACAACCTGATGCGCGCGGCCAGTGGCATCGAGATGGCGTTGTGGGATCTCGCCGGGAAGGCACTCGGTGTGCCCACCGCCACTCTGTTGGGCGGCCGCTTCCGGCAGAAAGTGCGGGTCTACGACC
Organism: Bryobacteraceae bacterium; assembly: GCA_052325345.1. Taxonomy (GTDB): domain Bacteria; phylum Acidobacteriota; class Terriglobia; order Bryobacterales; family Bryobacteraceae; genus JBEKYD01. The sequence continues at coordinate 1,574 of JBKQVG010000324.1, read as the reverse complement.
ACGCCGCGCCGCGCAATATGTTGGACAAGGCCTCCTGCCGCGAATGGGCGCAGAAAGTCAAGGCCGACCCCGCCGGTTTCACCGCGCATAAGTTCGGATTCCCGCACACCAATCCCGCGACCGACCTGGCGCGCGACACTGCCAACCGCGTGCTCACCACCAGGGAACTGATCCAGGTGAGGCAGGGCTTCGAGAATTGCCGCGAGGCGCTGGGCTGGGACCACGACATCATGGTTCATTGCCACTGGGAATACGACGTGCGAACCGCCCTCCAGATCGCCGCGGCGGTGGAGCCGGTCAAGCCGCTCTGGTTCGAGGACCCGCTGCAAGTGGAGTACTCCGAGGAGTGGCCGCAGTTGTGCCAGAGCGCGCGCGTCCCGATCTGCACGGGCGAGAACCTGGCGCGCCGGCAGGGCTTCCGCGATTTCATCGTTCACCATGGATGCGACATCCTGAACCCGGACCTGCGTAATAGCGGCGGCTTCCTCGAAACCAAGCGAATCGCCGATATGGCCGATGTCTTCCGGCTACCCATCGCCAACCACAATACCGGCAGCCAGCTTCACACCTGGGCCACCTGCCAGTGGGCGGCATCGATTCGCGACTACATGACATGTGAGACCATCACCGGCGCTGGCGGATGGATGGACCAGTTGCTGCTGCTGGACGGTCCTTATATAAAGGACGGCTTCGTGCAAGTGACGGACAAACCCGGGCTGGGCGCGGAGTTGAATCCGGACGTGGCCAAGAGCCATCTGGCGGCCGGCGAGAACTGGTGGGGCTAGCGCATGTTTGCGCTTCTTCTGGCCCCTATCGGGAGGCGATCCAGCCGGACGTTTGGTGTTCGTTGGGAAGCGTGGTTCTCCGCACCATCTTGGCCGGGCGGCAATCTCTACTGCTTTGGCGCGTAGGGTCCGACCTCGGGCTTGCCTTGGGTGTCCTTGAGCGGCCCGAGCTCGTCGGCAACGCCGCGGCCAATGGCGACCGTCTCACTGGCATTCTGGAAACAGGTGAAATCGGGCCGGTCGCGCCATGCGAACGGGCCGCACAGCCGCTTGCCCGCGCCGATCGCCGCGTCGTGCACGGCATTGATCAGCCGCTCGTAGTCGGGTGTGCCTTGTTTGTAGCCCGAGAAATTGCCCAGATCTCCGCTGGCCGCAAAGATCGCGGTCACGCCCGGTATCGCGGCGATTTCGCGAGCGGCCGCCACGCCATCGAGCGTCTCGATCATCTCGATCAGCACGACGTTATTGTTGATCGTGTTGCGATATCCGCCCGGAACGCTGCCCCACATGTCGGGAGCGAAAGCCTGGCCGCCCCCCAGGCTGCGCTTGCCGAGGGGTGGGAACATCGTCCAGTCCCTCGCTGCTTTCCCCTCTTCCAGGGAGCGGACCGTGGGAATCACGATCACCAGCGCACCGAGATCCATCGCGTGCTGGATCTCGCGTTCGTCGGTGTAGGCCACGCGCACGCCAGGGACCGCCTTGGCGTGCGGACACGCCTTCCACATACGGCCCACGGCTTCCCAGTCGCGCGAGTCGTGCTGCATCTCGGTCCAGATGAAGTCATAGCCG
>JBKQVG010000323.1:0-11938 GCA_052325345.1 Bryobacteraceae bacterium | reverse complement strand
CGGCGGCGGGAGAAAACTCCCGCCGCCGTTTTTTCTTGTCCGGGACTGAAAAAAACTGCCGATAAGATCCGCCCGGAAGCCGCAAAAAATATAGCCGCAGGAACGCGGATGAAGAAACCAAAGGATTTATCGGTGTTCGTCGTTGTTCAACGGCGGCTAAAATCTGAATTCTTCACAGCTCCTTGAGCTTGCGGCGGACCATGACGGGGACGTCTTTGGGGTGGGTCACGGCGAGGACTTCATATCCGGCCGCGCGGCCGGATGCCTGGCCAATGGCGGAATCCTCCACTACCAGCGCCGCGGTGGCACCCAGGCGCCTGGCGGCTTCCAGATACGGCTCCGGATCAGGCTTGTGGCGGGCGACGTCTTCACCGGTCACCACGGTATCGAAGTGTTTTCTCAGATCCCCGGCCACCAGCAACTGCTCAATCTCCGCGCGCGAACTGGAACTCACCACCGCCAGTTTGTAATCGCGATGCAATTCGGACAGAAAGCCGTCGAGGGCGGCGTCGAACGGCGGCGCGCCGAGGGTCCGCTGGCGGAACAAGCGCTTCTTGGCCGGGTACTGGGCGAACAGGAACTTCCAGTCCAGCGGCGGTTGGGCAGCGGCTGCCAGCTCACGCACCACCACGCGGTCGTCGACGCCGATCGCGTGGTTCCGATAGTACTCCCACGTCAGGACGACGCCAAACGGCGCCAGCACTTCCGCCCAGCAGGCGTAATGCACCGGTTCGGTGTCGGCCAGTACGCCGTCGAAATCGAAGAGAATGGCGTCCAGGGCGGGCATGAGTGGTCGAAATCCGAGCGTAACACGCGCCGGTGTGGTATCACTGTAAAGCGGAACGCAAAATATGGCTACAGAAGAAGAACTACAAGCGGAACTGGAGCGCCTGCGCAAGGAAAACGAGGCGCTGAAACGCCCCACGCGTGGACAGATATCGATGCGGGTCAGCGAGAAAGGCGGCCTTTCCGTGTACGGCTTGGGAAGGTTTCCGGTCACTCTCTACCGCGAACAGTGGGAGAAGTTGATCGGCATGGCGGAGGAAATCAAACAATTCATCCAGGCGAACGACGCCTTGCTCAAGAAGAAGGAGTAGGCATGGCGCAAGCGGCGGCCCCGATCGCCGGGGCATCCGGCGGGATCGGGGCCGAGCCGGCCGGGTTGTGCGACGTTTCTGAGAACCTGATCTTCGCGCGCCTTTCACATGAAAACCGCAAAACTGTACCCATGGCGCTCGAAGCCGAGCGATACGTAAAAGCGGTGCGCGTCCGCGCGTTCCACGTTCGCGGCGGCAGGTCCCCGGCGGGCCGTGAAAGGATCAAATCCGAGACCCGGATCAGCCCCGGATGAACACAGATCCTCTCCATACCGCGAAGAATTTTCGTGGCGCGGGCCTCCGGCCCGCTGCGTCGGCTTTCGAGCCGACGTTGTCCGCCGAGAGTATGGCCGGCGCGGCATTCTCCTAACGCCGGCGATCTTGCCTGTGCCCCGGTGTTTTCTTGGTTGCGCCTATGCTCGCGCCGGGCTACCGGACCGAAGCGGGATCGACTTTCACCGCGATGTAGTCGGACGGCACAGCGACTGTCTTGTAGGTCACTTTCTCTTCGCAACCCGGCTTGGTGCGAATCCAAGCCCCTTCCGTATATGTGCCATCGCAAAGAGTCGAGTTCCGCTCGTCGATCACCATCCGCTGAACGAAGTCCCGGGAGGTGGACAGCGCAAAAGCCTTAGCGGCCGCCGCCCGGCTCATCTTGCGCTCGGATATTGCTTGGCGGACCGCCTGGCTCAAGTCTTCCGGGCGCATATTCACGCTGAAGGTAAACTGGGTACCGCCGTATTCGTCGGCAGCCATTGGCGGACCGCTGAACGAATAGGTGACCCGATAGGCGGGCACGGGCGATTCGTCCTGCACGTACGGACAGTAAAGAGAACCGCCCGGCTCTTGAAACCGCTCTGCCTCGCAGTAACGCTTGTCGGCGAATGACACTCTGACGGTCGCGACCTTGATCGCCTTGATGCTCTCAAACTTGATGGAAGACAGGTCGGCGCCAGCCGGGATATACGCGGTGTGCGTGAAAGGTTGGAGATTCGTGGTTACATCGGCGGCTCCAGCCGGTACAGTGCCTAAGGTGGAAGCGGTGGCCGCTATCGGTTTCCGCGCGGCATCGGTGGCAGCGGCCAGGGAGGCCGCGGCGATCATAGCGAAACAGATCGTTATCGCCCGATTTGTAGATTGATCCATTCGTGCTTACTCCCCTCATCGATCCAAAGTCATGGTTCGTTGACTAAGTATAAACGGAATTGTAACTTTCTGGCCGGTTTTCTGGAGGAATTCGCTTAGAGCTCTTATCCGGCAGTTCCAGTACCTTCGAGTCGCCCGGTCGGGGCTTCAAGGGGAGGGCCTGACGTCGGCCCTTGGCCAAAACCCCGAACGCGCCGGAGCGCTCCGGCATGTTCGCGATCTTCCCGTTTCCCGGAGGAGGCGCTACGCGACGATCAGGGCGTCCACGTCGATGAAACGGCCCTCGGCCTCTTGCCGCTTGCGGCCGGCAACGCGAATCGTCACTTCGTGCGTGCGGGAGCACGCTCTTCAAGAGGGCGGGCGCCCAGGATACGACGCGCGGCGCCCTGGCAGCCCGTGGCAAAAGTCGATCCTACTCCTCGAGCGCTGGCGTCGTTCTCCCGGCGAAAACGGTTACAATTAAGACAGAGTGGGTGATTCGGTAACCGTTCCCGCGCGTAGTGTCCCCCCGCCGACCCTGGACCCGGTGGAAGACCTTTACCGCGAGCTGGAAGCCAAAATTCGCGAATATCGTCCCAAGGACGATCTCGCGCCGCTCGAAAAAGCCTTTGCCTTCGCCCGCAAGTACCACCAGGGCCAGAGCCGCGATTCTGGCGAGCCCTACATGGCTCATCCCATCCACGTGGCCATGATCCTGGCCGATATGCGCATGGACCTGGTCGCCATGGAAACCGGCCTGCTGCACGACGTGGTGGAGGATACCAGCGTCACCGTGGAGCTGGTCCGCAAGGAATTCGGCCCCGAGGTGGCGCGCTGCGTGGATGGCGTCACCAAGCTTTCGAAACTCGATTTCTTCTCCGCCGAAGACCGCCAGGCCGAGAACTTCCGCAAAATGCTGCTGGCCATGGTCGAGGATATCCGCGTCATCATGGTCAAGCTGGCTGATCGCATCCACAACATGCGCACGCTGGGCTACCTGAATCCCGAGCGCCGCGAACGGATCGCGCGCGAGACCCTGGATATCTACGCGCCCATCGCGCACCGTCTGGGCATGGGCAAAGTGCGCGGCGAGTTGGAAGACTTCGCCTTCCAATACCTGGAGCCCGACGCCTATCGCGAGATCATGAGCGCCATCGAGAGCCGGCGCCACTCCAGCGAAGAATTCCTCGAGGAGATCCGCGGCACGGTGGAAGCCGAGCTCAAAGCCGAAAACATTCCCGCGCGCATCGACGCGCGCATCAAACGGCCTTTTTCGGTCTACCAGAAACTGCGCCGGCAGAAGATCGTGGTCGACCAGGTTTACGACCTGATGGCGCTGCGCATCGTCACCGATTCGGTGAAAAACTGCTACGCCGCGCTGGGCGTGATCCACAACCGCTGGCGGCCCATTCCGGGGCGGATCAAGGATTTCATCGCCATCCCGAGGCCCAATCTGTACCAATCGCTGCACACCAGCGTGGTGGGTCCGCACGGGCAAACCTTCGAGGTGCAAATCCGTACCGAGGAAATGCACCGCATCGCCGAAGAAGGCATCGCCGCGCACTGGAAGTACAAGGAAGGGCGCAAGGGTCCGGCTGCCGACGATCAACGCATCGCCTGGCTGCGCCACCTGGTGGAATGGCAGCGCGATATGCAGGATCCGGGCGAGTTCATGTCCACTCTCAAGGTGGACCTATACCCGGAAGAGGCCTACACCTTCACCCCCCGCGGCAAGGTCATTATTCTTCCCAAAGACGCCACGCCCATCGACTTTGCCTACGCCATTCACTCGGACGTGGGCAACACCTGCTGCGGCGCCAAGGTGAACGGCCGCATCGTTCCGCTGCGCTCCCCGCTGCGCAACGGCGACATCGTCGAAATCATGACCCAGCCCGGGCACCAGCCCAGTAAGGATTGGCTGGGGTTCGTCAAAACCTCGCGCGCGCGCAACAAGATCAAGCACCTCATCAACGCTAACGAGCGCACTAAGGCGATTGAGATCGGCGAAAAATATTTGGACAAAGAAGCCCGCCGCCTGGGTGTGCAAATGTCGCGCATCGACAGCCAGCAACTCGACCAGGTGGCCGCCGATTACGGCTATTCGAAGGCCGAAGACCTGTATGCCGCGCTGGGATACGGCAAGATGTCGGCGCGCCAGGTGCTGAGCAAGGCGGCGCCCGGCGTGGTCGCCGACGAGCCGGAGGAAACCAGGCCCGCGCCCGGCGAGTTCGCCGGTGGAGCTCCGGCCGGCGCCGCCGTTCCCGGACGCCCCGCCGACCACGACGCGGTGATTCGGGTCCGCGGCATCGACGATCTGCTGGTGTACCGCGCCAAGTGCTGCAATCCCATTCGCGGCGAATCCATCGTGGGCTACGTGACCCGCGGCAAAGGCGTGGCCGTGCATTCCAAGATGTGCCCCAACGTGCAGAACCTGATGTACGACGTGGAGCGCAAGATCGAAGTGGAGTGGGTGCGCACCGCCGAGGACGCTTTCCCCGTCCGCATCGTGGTGCATACCGACGATCGCCCCGGCATGCTGAGCCACCTGACCGCCCTGCTTTCCGATGAGAACACCAATATCCGCAGCCTGCAGGCCAAGACCGAGCTGGATCAGGACGGCGGGGTGGTGGAAATGACCGTCGATGTGCGCGACAAGAAGCAACTCGAAAAGCTGGTCACCGCCATGCGCCGCATTTCCGGCGTGCGCGACGTCGAGCGTTTACTCAACTGAACATGACCCTAGCCACCGAACCCGAACATATTGCGATTTCCAAGTCCAAGGGCATCAAGATCGATTGGAAGGACGGGCACCGCAGCGAATACCCGCTGGTCTATCTGCGGGATAAATGTCCCTGCGCCGCGTGCACCGGCGCTCACGGAACGCCGCCCCGCCAGCCGCAAGCCGAAGCCCCCGCCTCTCCCTTTCCCATGTTCCAGCCGGCGCTGAAAATTCTAAACGCCGAGCCGGTGGGCCGCTATGCCGTGCGCCTCCACTGGAGCGACGGACACAATTCCGGTATCTATTCGTTCGACTACTTTCGGGAAATCTGCCCGTGCGTGGAATGCAAGGAGCAGCGGCGTGAGAAGTAGCCGCCGATGAACGCCGATAAAACACAAATCTTTATCTGTGTTCCTCGGTGACTGAGAGATTTTCCGAATTGCGCTACAGCAGGCGGAAGTTAACCTGGATGGTGGCTGCTACCGTGACTGGCTTGCCGTCCTTGTAGCCCGGACGGAACTTCCATTGCTTCACGGCTTCCTCGGCTTTTTCATCCAGCCCCAGACCGAGACTCTGCACCACCCTGATGTTGGTGGCGCGCCCACTGGGGTCGACTTCGATGTACAGCGTCACAGTACCCTGGAACTTAGCCTTACGGGCCTCTTCGGAGTACTGCGGCTCCACTTTGTACAGCAGTTGAGGAGCCGAGACGCCTCCGCCCACGCGAAAAACGCCGCCGCCCGCGCCGCCGCCTTCGCCGGGACCAAATCCGCCGCCCTTACCCGAGCCGACACCGCCGCCCGAGCCCGAACCGATGCCGCCGCCGGAACCGGTGCCGTTGGAGGCGCCACCGAATCTCGAAAGCGGGTCGCCGTACTGATTCATGTTGACCTGTGGCAGAGGGACGTCGGGAGGCACCAGTATGCTCGGATCCATCGCCAGCTTCGGGTTGGGATTGTTAATCACCGCCGAGGGAGGCGTGAACTGCCGCGGCGCGATTTTGGGCAGCCGCCCTTTGCTGGCCGGAGTCAGCGAACGGTCGCCGCCGCCGCCACCGCCCTGGTTGGCCTGCTTCTGGGGCTTCATCGCCAAATCCGGCGGAATATCCGCCGGCAAAATCAGCGAGGTGGTCTGCATCAGCTTCTGTTGCACGGCCCGGTTGGACAACACCGTGAACAGCAGAAGCACCACCGCGACCTGGCCCCCGGTGGACATCATGAAGGACTTCTTCTGGCGCCCGTACAGTCCCCAGATATCTTTCACGGCAACCGGCTTGGACGTAATTTCTAGAGGGGGAAGCTGCGGGGGGTGTATCAGGTCCCTGATTGTTGAGATGAACGATTTGTAGAACGGTTGTTCGACTTCCACCGGCAGCAATCGTGACAGATGGTCGTCAAACGGATTGTTGGGTCGCGACAAGTCAGCCATTACAAACAGTCCCCAGTTCTTAACCGTACAAAAAAAGCCGGCTTACGCTAGTATGGACGAAAGCACCACTTGAGCCGTTACAGGTTTTGGAAACCCGCTCGTGACTATTCACTTTTCAGTTTATCACAGCTCGCCGATTTTGCCCTCAAGGCATTGGATCTGCGAGTACCTAGATGGATTCTGAAAAATGGGAGTTTTTAGCTCACTGTGCCCTTTCCGGCACGCTCGGGGCAAGGCCGGGGGAACCGTTCGATGAGATACGGCGATGCGGGATCGACGGGCGGCCATCCGGTCGTCTTCTTCGATGGTATCTGCAACTTGTGCAATGCGTTGGTGGCTTTCGTGATCCGCCGCGACCGCTCCGCGAGATTCCGTTTCGCCACGCTCCAATCCGCCTCTTCCACACACCTGGTGGGCGATGGCGGCGTTGCCGGATCGCCCAGCGATAGCATCGTTCTGGTGGAAGATGGCCGAACGTACCGGAACTCGACGGCGGTGCTGCTGATTGCCAGAAGATTGCGATTTCCCTGGCCGGCTGTATATGCGCTGATCGCCGTTCCGGCGCCGCTGCGCGATTGGGTCTATCGCCTGGTGGCGCGGAACCGCTATCGCTGGTTCGGCCGCGGGCCTCGCTGCATGGTCCCCGCGCCGGAATTGCGGGAACGGTTTCTGCCCTGAGCAAACGGTGGGAAACCGCTTCCTGACGTGCCAGGTGGGACAGACCATCGCCTTTTGTGGTCTGTCGCCGCCTAGCAGCAGCACGGCCTCCGGACAGACGACACAAGGCCATCGTCCCACCTCCGATCCTCGCCGCGCCGACTTTTCGCCGCGATCTCGCGTCTTACAATGGAAATTATGCGGACGATTGCTTTGCTTGCCATGTTGGCCGGCGCGGCCCTGGCCCAGGAAAAGGCCGCGGACCTGTTTAACAAGCCGCCGGCCGATGTCGACCGGGCGCTCCGTGCCCGCATCGACGAGTTTTACCAGGATCACGTAAAAGGCGAGTTTCGCAAGGCGGAGGCGCTGGTCGCCGAAGACACCAAGGACTACTTCTACGCCGGCAACAAGCCGCACTACCTGAGCTTCGAGCTGGTCAGCATCAAGTATTCCGACGATTTTCGGAGGGCCGAAGCCGTGGTGAAGTGCGAGCAGCGGATACCTTTCCCGGAATTCGGCGGCAAAGCGATGGTGTTTCCCATTCCCAGCTATTGGAAGCTCGAAAACGGAGAGTGGTATTGGTACGTGGACAAAGATCGTATGAACGATTCCCCGTTTGGCCACATGACTCCCGGACCATACCCGGACCAAACGGGTAAGCCGGCCACGCTGCCGACAATCGCCACCAGCGTGCAGCAGTTTTACAGCATGGTGAAGGCCGATAAGAACGAGGTCAAACTGGCCCCGGGCGGTTCCGCGGAAGTGACGATTTCCAATTCCAGCCCCGGCCCCGTCACGCTGGCGGCACGTTCCACCACACCCGGGATCGAGGTCCATATCGACCAGGCCCAGATCAAAGCGAGCGATCGTGCCGTGGTGACAATTCACGCCGGCGACGGCGCCACCTCGGGCTCGGTCGAGGTACGCGTGCTGCCCATCGGTCAGGTCATCACCGTCAAGACAACGGTTCAGTAGGCGTCCTCGATCGCCTCGTATCCACCGCCTTCTCACACGCCTCGCGACGAAGCGGTGGTAGAAACGTGGGCTGGAGGAAAGCGCTCCAGCGGGTCCGCCCCGCTCAGGCCGGTATGCGCTTCCAAACATTGACGGCTGCTTGCGCCTGGGTAAAGTCGTCGATAGAGGCAATCAGCAACGGCGGATCGGGCAGACATTGAAAAGCGGCCCACCGAGCCGCAATCGGCAATAGAATGGCCCTCTTCGCGCTTGAAACGGTATGTTCCAACGGCTCGTCGACCAGGCGGGCGATCTCGTCCCGGACAATCTCCACCCGGCAGCTCCGCTTCAGCACGGCGGCCAGGGTCGGACCGGTCCAGCGGAAAAGCGGGTCCGCTTTCGGTAGTCGCCGGCGGAGAAACTCGGCGTACTGGCGCAAGACGTTATCACCCACCTCGTATCCGAATCGCAGGTTGATGGTTTGGACGCGATCCACGCAAAACACCGCCACAAAATGATCGGCCGGGCTTTGGCAGCCACGCTGGATCGCCTCCTCCGCCGTCTTGCGCGGCGCCAATCCGGTTACGGGATCGTCCCGGTTCGCCTGCGATTCACCCTGCGCCCGGTCGAGCTGCCGGCTGAGGCTCTCCACGGCCTTCTCGGTCTCCGCCCGTTGCCGTTCGGTTTCGCTGCGAATCGCCTCCAGGCAATCCGACAGGCGCTGCCGCACCTGCCGTACGTCTTCCAGCACACTGGCCGAAACCAGGTTTTCCTCGATCTCGCGCAGGTGTGACGTGTTCTCTTTCCCGGTCGCCACCAGCGTGCCGATGGCCGACATGAGCATTCGCGCCATGGCGCGGAATTCCGCGCCGGGCATTTGCAGGTACTCGGCCGTATGCCGGTTATACTCGTCGAGCGTCTTCAGCGCCACCCCTGCCTGGCCAATCACTTCGGCGGTGGCCAGCCCATCCATGAACTGCGCGGCCAGAGCGTTCAAGCTGTCGCAGAAGCGTGCGTATTCGCTGGGCCGCCCTTCGATAGCGTGCAGGCCCATCCCCTGCAGCAGCAAGCCAACCGCCCGCCGCAGCACGGCTTCCCTTTGCGGATCGTATTGAAGATAGTTCTTGAGTGAAATCACGCTTTTCAAAACCTGACAGCCTGGGCAATAGGCACTGGAGCCAGGACGATCGGCCTTACAGACACATCATCGGCCGCGAACCCAAATAACTTTAGCGGTGCGTGGCAGAACTCGTGGCGCTGACCGGTTGCCGTGGAGTAGGCCTTTGGCCTGCTTTGACTTCTGCCACGGGCTGTGGCGGTGCGGCGATCGAGCCGCAACTCCGTAGGCCGCGCGGTCTTATGCCTTCCCAGGCTGGGCGGCGATCTTCCATCGTCCCCCAGCGGTTCTTACGCCGCGGCGGAAAGGGCGGCCTCGGGGGTTTCGGCGTTTGCGGCCGTGGCGAAGGTCTCGAGCGACGATTCGTCGCGGGCGCGGCCGATCCAGAGGGTGATGTCGTCCGAACGCCGGCCGCGGGAGTACACCTCGACGGTTTCGATGACCCCCTCGACGATGTCGCGCACCGGCCGGTCGGCGGATTCGGCGATGTAGCACACCAGGCGCCGCCATCCCCATTCGGCGCCACCGGGGTCTGTGGTATCGCAGAGTCCATCGGTGTAGGCCACCAGCAGGTCGCCGGGATCGAGGGTGAGGGAACCTTCCCGCCACACGGAGTGGCGGAGCATGCCGATCACCGGGCCGCCGGGGTCGAGCTGGATGGGCCGCCGGCCGGTGCGCGTTCGCCGCAGCACAAAAGGCGGCTCGTGGCCCGCATTGATGTAGCGCAGGCGCCGGCTTTCGGGCTCGAAACAAGCCACGAAGAGGGTGGCGAAACAACCGTCCGGGCAAACTTCGCCGAACAGCTCATCCACGCGTTCCACCAGCTTGGGCAGGCGCTGCCAGCCAACCGTTTCGAGGGCGCGCAGAGTGCTATGCAGCGAGGAGGCCAGCAGCGCGGCGGGCAGGCCTTTGCCGGCCACGTCGCCCACCGCCAGGTGGAAATCCCCCTGTGGTGTGCGGTAGTAATCCAGATAGTCGCCGCTCAGGCCTCGCGCGGGGCGCCATGCGGCATCGTATTCGAGCCCGGGAATGGAAGGCCGGGAAGCCGGGAAGGTACGGTTCTGCACCTGGCATGCGGCGTCGACTTCCCAGTCCTGCGCCTGGAATGGCGAAAGCACGGGTAGGGGCCGCGGAGAAAACCCAAAGGGATGAAGGCTGGCCATGGGATTGTTTTTCCTTACATCAGGACAGACGCTTCCGCGGGCGGAATCGCAGCTTTGTTTTGCCGGGCTTTACCTAATTTTACGTACCGCAAAGTGTTGACTAAGTAACACATTGGGCCGCCAAGCCACCACCCGCGAAAGACTCGGGCGAGCGTGGTTGCGTTACAATGGCGGCTTCTTCACAATGCAGGTACTTCAGGCCGGACCGTACAAGCTGATCTATCTGGAACTCCAGACGGAGATGGTCGCGACCATTGCGCGCCAGGCCGGGTTCGAGATCAAAACCAAAGAGAACCCGCGCACCATCCAGGTGGATCTGAGCACTCCCGGCCGGCAGGCTCCGCTGTTGCTGTTCGACGCCGCCGACCCCGCCAACCTGGGATGGTTTTCGCGCTGCCAGTTCTATGTGGACGGCCGGTCGGGCGCGGTGATGCAAACTCCGTTGACGCTGGCCAACAAGCGCGACCGCAGCGGGGTTTCCTCGCGCAGCGCCGTGCGGCTGACCATCGCCAAGGAACTGCCGGCTAGTTTCCGCCTGCCCGGCAAGCAAGCCCTCAACGAACCGGTCTTCTACCACCTGCTGGATAATTTCCTGAACGCGCTCATGAAGACAGGCGTGGCCGTCTGCGGCACCGGCGCCGTGGAACCGCTGGCCGGGCGCACGGAAAGCGTGGGGACGAGGAACTAGCTGGTGAGGCGTTCCCTACCCCGGCGTACTTCAGATTGTCATGGGAGTTTACTGCCGGCCTTCGAGCTTGTCGACGCGATTGGAAAGTGCTTCCATTTCCAGATCTACCGCCCGAAGTGCAGCCGCATGAGTACGTTGACGGGCTTCTACAGGAGAAGCCCATTTGTGGAATTCCGTCAACAACGTTGTTTCGACTCGTTCCAGATTCTGATCGAACTTCTGGCTCATCTGGTCAAGTCGATCCAGCATCCACTGCTTGTCCTCATCGGTCAACATTGCTTTATTATCCTCCCATTTTCATTTCGTCGGGAAGCTCGGACTTCGCCTGCAAACCGCGGACCGATGGAGGCGCAATATTGCCGCAAAGTTGCCGGTGGCGGAGATTTTGGCATGTGAGCCCGCACTGCTGCCGCCTAACCTACCGCCGCCCTTGCCTGCTCGACAACCTCTTCCACTTCACGCCGGTACTCCTCCAGTAGTTCGGGCGAGCTCGCTTCGAAGCGCATCACCAGCACCGGCTGTGTGTTGGAGGCGCGCACCAGCCCCCAGCCGTTGGCGAAGATGACGCGCACGCCGTCCACATCGAGCGTCTTATGGCGCGCGCGGAGTTCGGCGGTGACACGGGCCACCACGTCGAACTTGATTTCGTCGGGACAATCGAAGCGGATCTCGGGGGTGGTGACGGTTCGCGGCAAATCGGCCAGATGGGCGGACAGCGGGCGATCGGAATTCGCCACGATTTCCATCAGGCGACAGGCGGCGTACAGCGCGTCGTCGTAGCCGTAGTAGCGGTCGGCGAAAAACATGTGGCCGCTCATTTCGCCGGCCAGCTCGGCGTGGGTCTCCTTCATCTTGGCCTTGATTAAGGAGTGGCCGGTCTTCCACATGATGGGATTGCCGCCGCGGGCGCGGATATCGTCATACATCGTCTGCGAGCACTTGACTTCGCCGATGAAAGTGGCGCCGGGCTTGCGCGTGAGGATCTCGCGG
>JBKQVG010000322.1:0-5124 GCA_052325345.1 Bryobacteraceae bacterium | reverse complement strand
AGAACGCCCCCCCGATGTGTCCGCTCTTTCGCCCGTATACCATGCGGAGTACCTGCAGGCGATATTCGTACGCCCTCCGGGAAAGATCCGCGATCATTTCCGGTGTGTGTCTGGTGCCGTAAGGGTAGAGGCGGGAACAAGATATTTCTTGGACGGTTTCAGTCATAAGCCAGCCTCCCGGATAGCCAGCGTGCTTTTCGGGCTCATTTCATCAGTCTTTTTGGGTATCCTGGTCAGACACTCGACGGCCAATTGCGGGACCGGAAAAAACACCTCGTCGCTGCTGCTCAGTCAAGAGTTCAGTAGCGCGCCCATCGAAGCCTGCGCCAGCGAACCTCTGTTGGTCCATGACGAGGCGGCGGCTGCCTTCCTGGCACGACTCGTCAGCCTGGCAGCCGCAGCCACGAACTCATCCGGCCGGTGTGACGGACACCCGGCGAGAGATTACCAGCCTACCCGCAGAGAGAAGCGCACGTCGCGCTGCTCTACGCCGTCGCGGCCAGTACTGACAATCGAGGTCATCTGGAGGAAAGTGCTGGAGTTGACCGACGTATTCCCGCTGGGTATGCTATGGTGTGGGGTGTTGGCGAGGTTGAACATCTCACCCCGAACCGTCAGTTGAAGTTTCTCCGTGAGCCGGAATCTGCGCTCCAGTCCGACGTCCGCGTTGACCAGGCCAGGTTGTCGCAAGCTGTCGGTTCCGCAAGTCCCGAAGCGTCCCGACGACGGCACGGCAAACGCTGATGCGGCATACCAACCATAGACGTTCCCGAGTTCCGAGGGCGTACCAACGCAATCCGCAAACTGACTGGAGAAGGTGGCGTTTAGCGACGACGTCGACGCCGTTGGAGTAAATGGCAGCCCAGTGCGTGCCGAAACCACCTCGGTCATCTGCCATCCTCCGGCTATCTTGGCTGCCAGACCATCTTGGGCCCAGCGCTTACCTTTGCCAAAAGGTAACTCGGCGATGCCACTTACCGCGAACATCTGTGTGACATCGGTAGCCAGTGGCCCGTAGTTAAGGTGGTAATATTGAGGAATTTGCACCGTAGGATTGAACGCGTAGCCCATCGCTTTGCTAAACGTATAGCTCGCACTAATCCGGTAGCCGCCAAAGTGGCCTTGCGCTCGCATCTGCAATGAATCGTACTTATTCGTTCCAAGGGTGCCGAGGTACAGCGTCGAAGCCGTTCGGCCGGTCAGCTTATTCAGTTGTTCCCCCGCGGCCCCGCCGCCGATCGGCGACCAGTTCTCCTGGAGGTTATCCTGCTGATCGACGGCTCGCGAGCCGACATAGCCGGCTGAGAACAACCAGCTTTTTACTCGCTGCTCGAGCGTGAGGTTATAACTCTCGACATAACCGCGAACGTAGTTCCCATTGTCGAAAGTCGTGACCACCACGTTCGCCGGCACCGGGACCACCCCGCTGCTGGTATTGGGCGGTGTTACTGTCGGAATACCCTGGCGCAGGGTGGTGCCGTAAGAATACGAATTGGGCGGAAGCAGCGTCTGCCCCTCGATGTAGGGATAGTTCAGGCGGCCCTGTTCCGTGTAACCGAGAAAGAAAATCGGATCTGTGGCTATGCCATAGCCTGCGCGGACGACAGTTGAATCGGTGATGCGGTAGGCCAGTCCCAGCCGCGGAACGATGTGCAGCCTGTCTTTTGTGATGCCGCAGTTAAGGGGTGTGGCGCCGGTTCCGCAGATCTGCATATTTGTGGTATAGGGGTTGTACACTTCCAGACCAGTATCCGCGCGCTTAGGGAACGGGAAAAAGTCGGCGCGGACGCCATAGCTTAGAGTCAGCTTCGGCGCAATCTGCCAACGGTCGCGAAGGTAGGCGCTATACGCAGTCGCATGGGTGGTAAAGCGATCCGGGAACACATAGATCTTGCCCGAATCTTGCGGCATCCCTAGTAGGAACGAGCCAAACGCATTATAGTCGTTGCCGGCCGGACCGCCTGAGAGTTGCGTAGTGCCCTGGGTAAAATGAAAGCCGCCGGAGTCTGCCATGTAAGTGGAGCTTCCGTTTGGCAACTGGTATTGCACCTCGCTGGAATCCTGCACGTCACCCTCGAAGCCCGCGCGAACGTTGTGTGTCCCTTTGAGCCAGTTGATACTGGCGCTGAAGTTCTTTTCCGGGTTCTGGAAGTTTTGCGGTTGATTGTTGGCGTCCGGACCAAGGTTCCCAAAGCCGTCGATGACCAGGTAGGGCATCCCGCCCTGCTCCACCTGTTTTTGCGCGGATAGGCCGGCCGTGCTCAAGCCCGGAATTCCCATCAAAGTCCAGCCATAGTTGTTGGCCCTGTCGTTCCGTTCTTCATAGGAATTAAGGCGGTCGTATCCAAAATAGGCATCCACAAACAGGTTCGGAGTGAAGACGTAGCTTGCCGAAACCGTGCCATTATAAACGTGGCTTCCGCCGGTACCGATCGAGATATTGGTTGGACTAACATAAATCCCGCCGAGAAGGTTACCGAAGATGGCAGGGTTGTACCAAGTCCCTTGAGCCTCGCCAAGGCGCGCGAACGCGCTCAGTCTGGTGGTCGGGTTCCACGAAATCTTTCCGTCAAACTGATTGCGGTTCGCACCGCTGTTGCCCTGACATCCGTTGCACAAAAAGTCGTTGCCCAAACCTAGTGCTCCCGTGCCGGCTTGGTTTGGATTAGGCCAGGTGTTGGTGCCAATCAGGGCTTGCACACCCGAATCGATCCGCGAGGCCGGAATGATGTTGCCCGGAAACGGCGTTCTGCCGGTGCCACTCGCGGCTCCCGTCAGCGGATCGTAGATGGCGGTCGGCGAGCCCGCCAGATTGCCTGTTTTCATGGCCGCGGTGGGAACCTCGGTCGGTACGGCGTTGCCCTGAACCAGGCGCGTCCCCTCGTAGCTGAAGAAGTAGAACACTTTGTCTTTCTTGATCGGTCCGCCGAGGGTGCCGCCGAACTGGTCGTTGGTGTACGGCAGTCTCGGCAGTGTCCGGTTTGCGGCCCACTGGTAGGCTGCGAGGTCTTGATTGGAGTAGTCCCAGAACACCGAGCCGTGGAGGCTATTGGTCCCGCTTTTGACGGTGACATTGACATACCCGGCGCCCGAGGATTGGTCCGCGTCGAGCGTGCTGGTCGCCATGTTGACAGTTTCAATCGCTTCCATGGCCGGAATATATTCGATCGTATCCGTAGCGTTGAAATTCCTCGTGCCGGCGCCGTCGACGCGCGTATCGTTGGAGTTGAGCCCGCCGCCGTTGACGCTGAACGCAAGCGAGCGGGTGCCATTGGCGGTGAACGAGTGCGAACTTGCGGGCGGCGAGACACCGGGCAGAGTGGTGAAAAGCAATTGGTAGTTGCGGCCGATCGGCACCGGTAGGTTGGCCAGAGTCTGCGCGCCGAGCTCGGCACGCACATCGGCCCGGTCCGTCTGCAAAGTGGCCGCCGAGGCTGCTACCGTCACCTCCTGGTTTACCGTACCCACCTCTAACGCCGTGTCCACACGTGTCACCGTCTGGACCTCCACAATGACCCCCGTGCGCTTGGAAGTCTGGAAACTCGGCGACTGGATGGTCACAGAATAGCTTCCCGGCGGCATGTCGGGCAGGGTGTAGAAGCCCGCCGAGTTGGTGGTTGTCTCACGAACGAAATTCGTGGCTTCATTTCTGGCTGAAACTTTGGCGCCGACGATCACCGCTTGACTAGAGTCGATGACATTGCCATTGATAGTGCCCTGGAGAAGTTGCCCGTGGGCGGATCGAGGCACAGAAAAGGCGAGCACGAGCAGCAGACAGGTGAAAGGAGCAAGCAAAGGATAGGCTGAAAACGCGGACCTCGTAGTCATATGTTGCAACTCCCCGTAGCGAGAACTTCAGTATCTGAGGCCAGATACTCCCGTGTTCGGCAGACGCCAAGTAAACTCTAGCGCTGGTCGGGCATGGTGTCAAGTCAAATTGTAACGTTTCGATAGCTGGGGATCTCGGCTCTTCGCCATAGCCCAGGCTGAAACCTGCCCTCGTCCGCGGGCGGCCGGACCGGGCCAGATGGTCACATAGGCGCCATGTTTCCTGGACGGTAGCGACGCTGATTTTCAAAGGGACGGCCAGCTAACGCGGCTCCGCCTCAGACCGACGAGATGTATTTCGGTTCACTACTGTCCAAGACAAACCTGAATCCACTGTTTTGGGCAGAGTAAGTCCTTTCTTTTGAGCGCGGCCCCGATCAGCCTCGGAGGAGGTCTCCGTGGTCGTCACGATCCTGTCCAAAACGCGTGGGAAATCGACCTTGGGCCGCCAGGTGCATCAAGCAGCGTTCAACCGCGCTGTTTACGGGCTTGCTGAGAAACGTTTCAGGCCGTCGGGTTTCAGGCCACAGGGATGCGAGGATCTCAAGCGGCTCCAGTCCATCTGCGACGGACTCAGTGCAGAGAAAATCGACACCTCTTTGAGGAAGTGGCTGCGATTGCTGCCGCACCTGTACTCCGCCGCGGACCGCAAGCCGGCCACCGCTATCAGATCTCGATCCTGCATGACGAGTTCTCGCTGACGCAGATGCTGGACCGTCCCGTTGCGGGCCGCCCGGCAGGTTCCGCACACGCGCGATCACAGAAGGCGTGGTCCCATCCCTGTATGTCGATTGCAAGAATACCCGAATCGAGCAGTATCACAAGGAGGGGCGCGCCCTCCGAACCGAAACCACCATTAACAACACACGCGACTTCGGCATCGGAAAACTACTAAAGAACCTGTCCGCGCTGCGGCAGGTCAGCTCTCGGGCCAACCGGCGTCTTCTGGACGTCCAGAGAATTTCCCGTGATTGCTCGATTGGCGAGGACGCATTTGACCGGGTGGTCCGTCCCGCGCGGGACTCAGCTCTTTCAGTTGACGGAGAAAAGTAGCCAGCCTTTCCCTGGCCTTTGCAAATCTCGCCTTTGCTCCATCTATGCCGCAGGTGCGGCACCTGTGGCGCCATCAGATGGTTCAGTCTTGACCGGGCATTAGCCCGATAGCAGCCTGCGCCGGTTATAGAGCCGGTTTGCTCGAAGCCAGAGAGCGTTCGGCGGCGTGGAGACTGGCCAGCACATCGTCGAGCGGGCTTGCGTTAAGCTTGGCGGCGATACCCGCGATGAGAGTTCTGGCGG
>JBKQVG010000321.1:0-3472 GCA_052325345.1 Bryobacteraceae bacterium | reverse complement strand
GCGTGGGCACGCAGATGTTGATGGTATCGAGCTCGCCCACCACCGAAAAATCGCTGGTGGCGACGATTTTGCCTGCTTTCACCAATTCGCCGAGGGTGGCGGTAGGGATGTCGCCGACGTAAGACTCGCCGGCATTGACGCGCCGGGTTTTCTCCTGGCTGACGTCGATTCCGGTGACGGAGAAACCGGCCTTGGCGAATTCCACGGCCAAGGGAAGGCCCACGTAACCCAAGCCGACAATCCCGACGCGCGCCTGGCGGGACTGAATTCTCTCTTTGAGGGTAGCCGCGGCCGCTGCGGCTGTCAGGGTTGCTTCAGACATCCAAGCACATTCTCGCACAGGAAGTACAGGCCTTCGCCGGTCAAAGCCGCCGGACCGGTAAGGTAAGCACTATCGGTGAGGCGCAAACCGATGGGACCGGCCGGAGTCTTTACCGTCACCGGGGATTGCGCTATGCCGCGCGCCACGGCCGCCGCGGCCGCTCCCGTGGAGCCGGTGCCGGAGCTCATGGTTTCGCCCGCGCCACGTTCCCAGAACACGGCTTCCACGGTGTGTTCGTCCAGAGCGCGGATGAACGAAACATTGGTGCGATTGGGGAACTGGGGATGGCGTTCGATCTGGGCGCCCATGGCGCGCCAATCGAAATCGAAATCCCGGACCGGCACCACGCACTGCGGGTTGCCGACGTTGAGCAAGACGACTTCGCGCGGGCCGCCGGCGAGGGGCAATTGGAAGGCGGCGTCCAGGACGGTGGGACGGCCCATATCCATCTCGAACTCAAAGTCGAGCCCGTGGCGGCGGAGCAGGCGGAGCGTTTTGATGCCGGCCCCGGTACGGATGCGCACGGTTTCGGCGGCCAGCCCGTGGTGGATGAGGAGAGCAGCCGCGCAGCGCGTGCCGTTGCCGGAGATTTCCGGAACGCTGCCGTCGGAATTGTAGAGCTGAATGGCCGCATCGGCGTCGCTGGAGGTTTCCGGCGAAACCAGCATCCAGCCGTCCGCGCCGATGCCGGTGTAGCGGTGGCAGATGGCGCGCGCGATCGACTCCCGCCCGGCGGCCGGCGCGTCTTTGTCCCAGGTCAGCAGAAAGTCGTTCTGGGCTCCGTGCGCCTTGGTGAAGGGAACCCGGATGGGATTGGAGCTCATTTTCTTACGGTTTGGCAGCTACGGTCACTCGGCCGGCAACCGCTCCCTTTCGGTCGCGGCTCGGAAACGCGCGAAACCGAGCCGCGACCGCAAGGGAGGGTGCCGGTTGGCCGGCCGTGGGCCGCCCTCCTTTCATTCCTGCGCCGGCTCTACTTCCACGGCGGTACCGTAGGCCAGCACCTCGGTAACGCCCTGCATGATTTCGGTGGCGTCGTAGCGCATGCCGATGACGGCATTGGCGCCCAACTGGCTGGCGTGCTGGATCATGATGTCGAAGGCTTCTTCGCGCGTTTGCTCGCACAGTTTGCTGAACAGCGAGATATTGCCGCCGACGATGGTTTGCAGGCTGGCGCCCAAGGTTCCCACAAACGAGCGGGAGCGGACCACGATGCCGCGCACCAGGCCGAAGTTGCGCCGGATACGAAACCCCGGCAGGTCGAATGCTGTCGTCACACTGTCATGAGTTACCATGCTGAGCTCCTTACCGTTTATAAATCCGGATCGGCGGCGCACCCGGCGCCACGATCTCGCGCTCCAGGCGGTAATGACCCGATCGCGCGACGGTCTGTTCCACTATATCTCCGGCAATGGCTACGGCCCACTCTTCGTGCGGCCACAGCTCCGGACGTTGCACCGTGGCCAACCATATCAATTCATTATCGACGGTCAAGGTGTCGCGCAGCGGAACTCCCATGGCGCGGTAAATCCCGGACACATCGCCGAAGGAGGTCAGGATGCCTGTGCCGGGTCGATAGCGGGGCGCGAGATAATCCGCGGCGGCGTGGGTCCAGGCCCGCCGCGACACCGAATTCACCGCCGATTCCTTCCAGGTGATCCAGCGCTGGGGCGAAGGGTGCAGGACCCAGACGGCCATGGATGCGGCTACCAGGGCCACGGCGGCCAGGCCGCGCAGGCGTTCCGTCACAACCGCCGCCAGTGCCGCGCCGGCAAATGCCAGCAGAGGAAGGGCCTCCGTGCCGTAGCGCGAATTGTAGTAGGAGAACGGCGCCAGCACGGGCAAGTGAATCGGGTTGCCCGACGAATGCAGGCTCCAGATGTAAAACACCGGCGGCAGGGCAAGGAATAAGACCGGCCAGATGGCGCGTTTCCAAAGGGCCGCAGCTATGCCGGCCAGACCCACGATGACCAGGCCGCCGCCGGCGCACAGTTCGACCGCCGTACGGTAATAAAGCCATGCCACGCGCCAGTCTCCCTGGCCCGGATAGGGGGCGCCGCCCTGTATGGCGAGCGCCGAATACGGTCCCGAGTAGAAGTCCAGCGGATGGCCGTTGAGCCACCAGTTGTAGAAAAGCCACCAGAGCGGCGCGGCAGCCGCGACCGCCGAAAACAGGATCGCCGCGGTCCACCGCTTCCTGGCCGTCAGGAAGAAGTACAGCGCCACGAACGGCAGCAGGAACCAGCCGTCGTAACGCGACATGGCCGCCGCGCCGGCGGCCACGCCCGCGGCAATTACCGAGAGCCAGCCCTGGGTGGACTGGAACCGCACCGTGAAATAGAGCAGCGCCAGAAAGGCCGCCCAGAAACACGGTTCCGACATCGGGGTGGCCTGCAGGTAGAGCACGTTAGGATTGAGCGCGAACAGCGCCGCGGCTACCGCGCCCGCCGGAGCGCCGAAGAGGCGGCCGGCCGCGGCGAAAAGAAACGCGCCGGCCAGCACGAAACAAATCGCGCTGGGGATGGTTCCGGCCAGACCGCTGTGCCACCATGCGTTGGACCTGACCAACGGCAGCATCAGCAGGTGCGGCAAGGGAAGCCACGGCGAGCCGAGCTGATCGTAGCCGGGGGTGCGCGAATCCAGAATCCGGCGCGCGATATTCAGGTGGGCTTCGGCGTCGCCGTAGTAACAGGTCCAGCCGTGGGCGAAGACAAACCACGCCGCCGCGGCGCTCAACGCCGCCAGCCAGGCGACGGCCTTCAGAACCCTGTACAGGCTTCAAACTCCCGGTAGCGGGCGTCGATTTCTTCGCGCGTCAGCGTGCGGAAGCGATCTACGCCGAATTTCTCGCAGCAGAAGCTGCCCATCACCGAACCGTAAATCACCGCGCGCCGCAGTTCGACGGGATCGACGCGCGCCGCCCGATCGATGCCTCGGCCGGCCAGGTAGCCGATGAAACCGCCGGCAAAGCAATCGCCCGCGCCGGTGGGGTCGAAGACTTCCTCCAGCAGGTAGCCGGGGGCGATGAAATGGCCGTCTTCGCGGAACAGAATCGCCCCGTATTCGCCCCGCTTGACGACCAGCGTACGCGGCCCCATGGCGAGGATCCGGGCGGCGGCCTGGCGCAGATTGTGCTCGCCCGACAGCATG
>JBKQVG010000320.1:0-3977 GCA_052325345.1 Bryobacteraceae bacterium | reverse complement strand
CACCACGAAATCCCGGTTCCGCCGCCCGCGCATGGTAGAATGTCATTCGCCCGACAATGCAACGTGCCAGCCTGCTTCTCCGGGGACTGAAACTGCCCGGCGATACCATTACGCCCGACGAAATTGCCGTGGCGGCGTGGCCGGCGGCGGTGGGCAAGACCATCGCGGCTCACACCCGTGCCGTCAAGCTGGTGCGTACCCGCCTGGTGGTGGAAGTGGAAGACCCGGTCTGGCAGCGGCAATTATTCTCTTTGAGCGGGCAGATCCTGGGCGCGCTAGCCAGACACCTGGGCCGGGGCTCGGTGGAAGAGCTGCATTTCCGCGTGGTGCCGCGCCGCCGCGAACCGCAGCGGGCTGCCGCGGCGGCTCCCGGCAGAGCATACGATGAGGCCGACGGCATTGTAGACCCGGTTTTGCGCGCCATTTATCGAGCTTCGCGAGCCCGGGCCGGCGCATGAAACCTTACGCATGAAAATCAGCGAGCAAGACGTTCGTCAGGTGGCCGAGTTGGCCGATTTGAAACTTTCCGACGCGGAAGTGTCGCGCCTCCGCGCGGAGCTCGACGGGATTCTCGCGCACGTCGAGAAGTTGAACGAAGTGGATACTTCCGGCGTCGAGCCGATGGCACAGGTGCTGGTGGCACAGGCTTTAGCCTGTGAAGACACACCTGAAGACACGCTTCGCGACGACGTGCCCCTTCCGCCGCTCGGCAACCAGGCCGCATTGGCCAACGCTCCACAACCGGGCGCGGGCTACTTCAAAGTTCCAAGAGTGATTGAGCGCTAGCCCATGGATCCCGGCATCGCTTCGCTCACTATCGGCAAGATTCGCCAGGCGCTCGAAACGCGCGCCGTGAGCGCCGCCGAACTGGCCGGCGAGGCCTTGCGCTTCGCCCAGGCCGAGAATCCCAAGACCAACGCCTATCTGCATTTTTCGCCCGAGCGCGCCCTGGCCGCGGCGCGCCGCGTGGACGAGAAGATCGCCCGCGGCGAAGATCCCGGCCCGCTGGCGGGCGTGCCGGTCGCGGTGAAAGACGTCATCGTCACCAAAGGGCTTCGCACCACCTGCGGTTCGAAGATGCTGGCCGATTACATTCCGCCCTACGATGCCACCGCCATCGAGCGCATCGAGCAGGCCGGCGGGGTGATTCTGGGCAAGACCAACTGCGACGAGTTCGCCATGGGCTCCTCCACCGAAAACTCGGCTTTCGGTCCGGTGCGGAATCCGCGCGCGCCGGAGCGCGTGCCGGGCGGTTCCAGCGGCGGGTCGGCCGCGGCCGTCGCGCAGGGCACCGCGGTGGTGGCGCTGGGCTCCGATACCGGCGGCTCCATTCGCCAGCCGGCATCGTTCTGCGGGGTGGTCGGGGTGACGCCCACCTACGGCAGGGTTTCCCGCTACGGCCTTACCGCGTTCGCCAGCTCGCTCGATCATATCGGGCCTTTCGCCCGCTCGGTGCGCGACGCCGCCACCGTGCTGGGGGTGATGGCCGGCCGCGACCCCCGCGACGCCACGTCCGCCGCCGCGCCGGTGCCGGATTACGCCGCCCAATTGAACCGAAAAGTGGAAGGGTTGAAGCTTGGGCTGCCTCCCGAGTATCTAAAAGAGTTGAAGGGTGAATCCGGCGAGGTATTCTTCCAGGCCGTGGAAGTCTTGAAAAAACTCGGTTGCGAGGTGCGCGAAGTCAGCCTGCCGCATACCGATTACGCCATCGCCGCGTATTACATCATCGCCACCGCCGAGGCCAGCTCCAACCTGGCCCGGTACGACGGCGTACGCTACACCTTCCGGTCCCAAAACGCGCCCACCCTGGCCGAGATGTATCGCGCCACGCGCGGCGAAGGATTCGGCGCCGAGTGCAAACGCCGCATCATGCTGGGGACCTACGTGCTGAGCGCCGGCTATTACGACGCTTATTATCTGAAGGCCCAGAAAGTACGATCCCTGATCGCGCGCGATTTTGCCCGGGCTTTCGACCAGGTCGATGCCATCGTCGCCCCGGTTTCCCCGTTTCCGGCATTCCGCCTGGGCGAGAAAATCGACGATCCGCTGGCCATGTACCTGTCCGATATTTTCACCATCACCGGCAGCCTGGCGGGTGTGCCCTGCATGAGCGTTCCTGGCGGGACGACGTCCGAGGGTCTACCCGTGGGATTGCAGATTCTCACCCGCCATTTCGACGAAACCACCATGTTTGGCATTGCCGATGCGTTCGAAAACTCTTGAGAAGAGGAGATAAAGGAGACGTTATGTCGTTTACATTGCCACCGCTACCCTACGCACCCGAATCGCTGGAGCCGTACATCGACACCAAGACCATGGAGATTCACCATGGCGGGCACCACAAGGCGTACGTGACCAATCTCAACAAGGCGCTGGAGTCGGCGCCCGAACTGGCGAACAAGACCGTCGAGGAACTGCTGGCGAACAACCTGGCCATCGTGCCGGAAGCCATCCGCACCGCCATCCGCAACAACGGCGGCGGCCATCTGAACCACTCGATGTTCTGGAAGATCATGAAGCCGGGCGGCGGCGGAGCGCCCATCGGGCACGTGGCGCAGGCCATCGCTTCCACGTTCGGCGGCTTCGACAAGTTCAAAGAGAAATTCAACCAGGCGGCCGCCACCCGTTTCGGCTCCGGCTGGGCATGGCTGGTAAAATCCGGCGGCAAGGTGGACATCATTTCGACGCCCAACCAGGACAGCCCCGTGCTCGAAGGCAAGTACCCGGTCTTCGGATTGGACGTGTGGGAGCACGCCTACTATCTGAAGTATCAGAACCGGCGCCCGGAATACATCGCCGCGTGGTGGAACGTGGTGAATTGGGAGGAGATCGAATCCCGCTTCAACGCGGGTTGAGCATTCCGGTTTCTCACCGCGCATGCAAACATACGATCTGATCGTGATCGGCTCCGGCCCGGCCGGCCAGAGGGCTGCCATTCAGGGCGCCAAGTCCGGCCGCCGGGTCGTGGTGGTGGAACGACGCCAAATCGTCGGCGGCGCCTGTATCAATACCGGAACGATTCCCAGCAAGACCATGCGGGAAGCCGTGATGCACCTGTCCGGCTACGAATATCAGGGCATCTACGGCATCAATTATCGCGTGAAGGAAAAGATCGCCATGGCGGACCTGGGGTTTCGCGTCAGCCAGGTGATCAAGACCGAAGTGGACGTGACCCAGGCGCAACTGTCGCGCAACGGCGTGGAAATCGTCTATGCGAGCGCCAGCTTCCTCGATCAGACGCACGTCCGGGTGGAAAACTCGCGCGGCCAGGCGGACCTGGAGGCGCCCAAGATTATCATCGCCACCGGCACCAAGCCGGCCACCTCTCCCACGGTTCCCATCAATGGGAAAACCATCGTCAACAGCGATCAGATTCTGGATCTGCCGGAGATCCCGAAGAACCTGATCGTGGTGGGCGGCGGCGTGATCGGCGTGGAATACGCCTGCATGTTCGCCATTCTGGGTTCGCGGGTCACCTTGATCGAAAAACGCCCGCGCCTGCTGGAATTCGCCGACAACGAAATGGTGGAGGCGCTTTCGTACCATCTGCGCGACCATCGCGTGACCATGCGGCTCAACGAAGAGGTGGCCAGCGTGGAAGCCACGCCGGACGGCCGCGTGGTGGCGAACCTGCAGAGCAACAAGAAAGTGCCGGGCGACGCGCTGCTCTACGCGGTCGGCCGCCAGGGCAACGTCGACGAGTTGAACCTGCCCGCGGCGGGCCTGGAGGCCGACAGCCGCGGCCGCATCGCCGTCGACAAGGAATTTCACACCAAGGTGCCCACCATCTTCGCGGCCGGCGATGTGATCGGTTTTCCCAGCCTGGCCTCGGTATCGATGGAGCAGGGGCGCATTGCGGCGGGCAATGCTTTCGGGCTGAAGGTCAAGTCCAACCCCGCCGCCTACCCCTACGGCATCTATACCATTCCGGAGATTTCCTTCATCGGTAAAACCGAAGAGCAGCTCACCGACGAAGA
>JBKQVG010000319.1:0-30460 GCA_052325345.1 Bryobacteraceae bacterium | reverse complement strand
GTGTCGTTGAGTCAGAGCCGCGACCGTGAGGCAGCGGTTGCTAGTGATTGGATTGGTTATTTCGTGGCAGTCCCTTTGCTTAGCTTTCGAGCCTCGGAGAAACTATCGCACGAAGACTGGCTTTTGGCGCGTCATCTGTTCTATACTTCCGGATTCAGAGCTAACAATTATGACTGCTCCATTGGCTTTATTCATCACCCAGGAAAGCGTGAAACTGATTGCCGGGATCGGCGCGGTAGTGCTGATTATCCTGGCTGTGCTGCGGCACAAGGGCAAGAAAAAGTCCTCCGAGGATGACGATTTCTAGCGTCCTGGGGCGGGCCGGTCTTCGCCTTTATGCGTACGCGGCCGATTGCGCCGCCGGCAATACTTCGTTGAGCGAACCCTGCCGGTAGCCTTCCAGGTCCAGGGTAACGTAGCGGAAGCCCAATTCCCGGAAAATCCGGGTGAAGCGCGCGGCCATCTCCATGGTCAGAGCGCGCGGTAATTCGTCGCGGGCGATTTCCACCCGCACCACGTCGCCGTGGAAGCGCACGCGGAACTGGCGGAATCCCAAAGCCTTCAACTCTTCCTCGCCGGTTTCGACCGTCTTGACGTTCTGAATGGTGACGGGCGTCCCGTAAGGAATGCGCGAGCTCAAGCAGGCCGACGCCGGGCGGTCCCAGGTGGGCAGGCCGGCGCGGCGCGACAGCTCGCGGATCTCGCTCTTGGTCAAGCCGGCGTCCACCAGCGGCGCCGAAACGCGGTGCCGGCGCGCGGCCGCTTGCCCGGGGCGGTAATCGCCCAGGTCGTCCCGGTTCACGCCGTAGAGGATGTGCTCGAAGCCGCGCTCGCGGCCCATCTCGGCCATGCGGGCGAACAGCTCGTCCTTGCAGTGGAAGCAGCGGTCGGCGTCGTTGCGCAGGTAGTCCGGGTTGTCGAACTCGCGCGTGCGAATGTATTCGTGGGCAATGCCGAAGCGTTTCACAAAGGCTTCCGCATCGCGCTTGTGCGATTCCGGCAAGGAGGCCGAATCGGCGGTGATGGCCAGGGCGCCGGCGCCCAGCGCCTGGTGCGCTGCCCAGGCCAGGTAGGCCGAATCGGCGCCGCCTGAAAAAGCCACCAGCACCCGCCCCATGGGGCGCAGAATCGAAAACAAACCCTGCTGCTTTTCCTCGACCGGCTCCATACCAATAGTCTACTGGATCGGCAGGGTCTCCTGCCCGTTGGGCTCCCCGTTCTCCGTATCGGGAATCGTCGAAGCCGCCGCCACCTTGTCGCCGTCCTCCAGGCTCACCAGCTTCACGCCCTGGGTGGAGCGGCCGACCCGGCGAATGGTGGAGGATTCGATGCGGATGATCTTGCCGCTCTGGCTGACGATCATCAGGTCCGAATCTTCCTTCACCAGGAGGATGGCCACTACCGGCCCGGTTTTGCCGGTCGTCTTCATGTTGATCACGCCCTTGCCGCCGCGCCCGGTGAGCCGGTAGTCGGACAGCTTGGTGCGCTTGCCGTAGCCGTTTTCGGCGATGGAGAGGATCAGGCCTTCCTCTTCCACCACCTCCATGCCGATCAGATAATCGCCTTCGGCCAGGTCCATGCCGCGAACCCCGCGCGCCTGGCGGCCCATGCCGCGCACATCTTCTTCCCGGAAGCGGATGGCCTGCCCGCGGTACGAGCCCAGGAAAACGAAGTTCTTGCCGTTGGTAATCTTGGCTGAGATCAACTCGTCGCCCTCGTCGAGCGACACCGCGATGATGCCGCGCGCCATGGGATTGTCGAACTCCGTCAGCTCGCTTTTCTTGATCACCCCGTGGCGCGTCACCATGACGATATAGCGGCCGGGCACGAAGTCCTTCACCGACAGGAACGCCTTCACGGTTTCATCCGGCTGCAGGTTGATGAGGTTGGAAATGTGCTTTCCCTTGCCCACCGTCGCGGCGTCGGGAATCTCGTAGGCCTTCAGCCAGTACACCCGCCCGCGGTTGGTGAAGATCAGCAGGTAAGCGTGGGTGGAGGCCACAATCAGGTACTCCACGAAATCTTCGGCGCGGGTGCTCATGCCGATGCGCCCCTTGCCGCCGCGGGTCTGGCGCCGGTAGGTATCGACCGAGGTCCGCTTCAGATATCCGCCGCGGGTCACGGTGATGGCAACGTCTTCCACCGCCACCAGGTCTTCCAGGCGGATCTCGCCGGCGTCCTCGATGATTTCGGTGCGGCGCTTGTCGCCGAAGTCCTTCTGGATTTCCTTCAGCTCCTTGATGATGACGTCGCGCAGGACCTTGTCGGAAGCCAGGATCTCCAAGTATTCGGCGATGCGGCGCTGCAGCTCGGCCAGTTCGTCCAGAATCTTCTGGCGCTCCATCCCGGTCAGCCGCTGCAACTGCAGCTCGATGATGGCCTGCGCCTGTTTTTCGCTGAACTCGAAAGCGGTGATAATGGCGTCACGCGCTTCGCGCGGGCCCCGCGAGGCGCGAATCAGGCGGATGACCTCGTCGAGGTTGTCGAGAGCCTTCTGGAAGCCGAGCAAGATGTGCTCCCGCTCGCGGGCTTTGCGCAGCTCGAATTCGGTGCGGCGCCGCACTACTTCCACGCGATGCTCGATGAAGTACTTGATCATGTCGATCAAGCCGAACTCGCGCGGCTGCCCGTTGACGATCGACAGCATGATGATGCCGAAGCCGGTCTGAAGCTGGGTGTGCTTATACAGGTTGTTGAGCACCACTTCAGCCTGCTCGCCGCGCTTCAGCTCGAAAACGATGCGCATGCCGTCGCGGTCGCTTTCGTCGCGAATGTCGGAAATGCCTTCGATCTTTTTCTCGTTGACCAGGTCGGAGGCTTCTTTGATGAGCCGCGATTTGTTCACCTGGTAGGGGATCTCGGTGACCACGATCTGCTCGCGGTCGCCTTTGCCCATCCGCTCGATGGCGGCGCGCGCGCGCAGCTTCAGTTGCCCGCGCCCGCGGGAATAGGCGTCGATAATGCCCTGGCGGCCCAGAATATACCCGCCGGTGGGAAAATCCGGCCCCGGAACCATCTCGAGAATCTTGGCCAGCGGCGCGTTGGGATGCTGCACCAGATGGATGGTGGCATCGACGATCTCCGACAGGTTGTGCGGCGCGATATTGGTCGCCATGCCCACCGCGATGCCCGCCGACCCGTTCACCAGCAGGTTCGGAATGCGCGTGGGCAGGACCTCGGGCTCCTCGGTGCTGCCGTCGTAGTTGGGCTTGAAATCGACGGTCTCCTTGTCGATGTCCTCGAGCAGAGCCATCGACAGGCGGGCCAGGCGCGCTTCGGTGTACCGGTACGCAGCCGGCGGATCGCCATCCACGTTGCCGAAGTTGCCTTGCGGATGCACCAGTTGGTAGCGCATGGAAAAATCCTGCGCCATGCGCACCAGGGCGTCGTAGATGGCGGTGTCGCCGTGGGGATGGTATTTGCCGATGACGTCGCCCACGATGGCGGCGCATTTCTTGTTGGGGCGATTGGGAAACAGCCCCATCTGGTGCATGGAATATAGAATCCGCCGGTGCACCGGCTTGAGGCCGTCGCGGATGTCGGGCAGGGCGCGGCCCACGATCACGCTCATGGCGTAATCGAGGTAGCTCCGCCGCATCTCGTCTTCAATATTGATGGGAACGAGGTTGCGGCTGTCCCCGCTGCCGCCGGTGCCGGGAAGAGGAGGCTGGCCGCCCGGAGGTGGCGCTTGCGGTGGTTCTTGCTGATCTGCCAAGTGGTTTCCTCATAATGGGGTTAAGTCTCAGTATAACAAGAATTTAGTCAAAAAGCACAAGCTACCGGCAGCGTCAGGAAATTCGCCTTTTGTTCGTGCCTGGCGGCGGCCGAACGAAGCTCGCCGCGTCCGCTGCGCGGACCGCGTAAGGGGGCAGGCCAATCGCCCGCGCCACCACCAACTATGCGGGCTGCCCGCCATGGGGAAAACTAAGTGAAGCGGGCGACCCGTCCGGGCAACTCACTCCGGGGCGCCCTTCTTGGTCTCGTGCCGGACGGTGGCGTCGGTGAGGCCTTTTTCAAAAGCGAATTTGACCAGGCTCACCAGGTCGAACACCCCCAGCTTGCGCATCATGCTGGCGCGATAGGTATCCACCGTCTTCGGACTGATCTCGAGCAGGACGGCGATTTCCTTGGCCCGGTCGCCGTTTACCAGGTGCCGAAACACTTCGCGCTCGCGCGGGCTGAGCGGGGTCAGCGGATCGCCCTTGGCGAGCACTTCGGCCTGGGTGAAGATGGCCGCGCCGCCCAGCAGCGGGGATACATACACGCCGCCTTCGCTCACGAAGGCCATGGCATCGAGCAGGTGTTTGCGCGGCCCGTCCTTCAGTACGTAGGCATCCGCGCCGGCGCGCAGCGCATCCATCACGCGCACCCCGTCGCGGCTGATGGAGAGAATTATCAGCTTGGCCGCGACGTGCCGCCGCCGGAGCTCGGCGATCACCTCGATACCGTTCATTCCAGGCATTTCCAGATCGAGAACGGCGAAGTCCGGGCGATGCCGTTCGATCATTTCCACGGCCGTGACGCCATCCGCGCACTGCGCGACCACCCGCAGGCCCGCGGCCGAAAGAATCAATGCAAATCCTTCGCGCACGATTTCGTGATCGTCGGCCAGAACGACGGTCTGTGGGCGCTGATCGTGAGTAGCGGACGGCATGGGCTATCGGGAAGACTCTAGCTAGTGTCTCATAATTGGGCGCCCGGTCAGTCGCCCCGGTCGCCGAAGCCAAGTCGAGGAAGCCAGAATCCCGGCGCCCGGATGTCGCGCCGATTTAATGCCGGAAGTGCCGCACGCCGGTAAACACCATCGCCGCGTCCAGCCGGTCCGCCGCCGCAATCACCTCGGCATCGCGCACCGATCCGCCGGGCTGAATGAACGCCGTGGCGCCATTTCGCACGGCTTCCTCCAAGCCGTCCGGAAAGGGAAAAAACGCGTCGGAGGCGACCACCGTGCCCGCCAGCGGCAGCACGGCTTTCATGGCGCCCAGCTTCACCGCATCCACGCGGCTCATCTGCCCCGCTCCCACGCCTACCGTCTGCCCGGCGCGCGCATACACGATGGCGTTCGATTTCACGTGCTTGGCCACGGTCCAGGCGAATTCCAGCCCGCGCCATTCCTCCTCGCTCGGGGCACGGCGGGTCTTCACCACGATCTGGGCGCGTTCGAGCCTGGCGTCATCCGCGGTCTGCGCCAGATAGCCGCCGGAGATGGATTTCACCAGCAGGCGATCCAGGCCGGGCACAACCCGCATCAGGCGCAGATTCTTCCTGGCCTTGAGAATCTCCAGAGCCTCGGCCGAGTAATCCGGCGCCGCCACCGCCTCCACGAAGAGCCTGGCCAGTTCCCGCGCCGTGGCCTCGTCCACCGGGCGATTGAAGCCGATCACGCTGCCGTAGGCCGACACCGGATCGCATTCGAGCGCCTTGGCGTAAGCCTCCGCCAGGGTAGCCTGCTCGGCGCAACCGCACGGATTGGTGTGTTTGACGATCACCGCCGCCGGCTGGTCGAATTCCAGCGCCAGTTGCCAGCACGCATCCAGATCGACCAGGTTGTTGTAGGACAGTTCCTTGCCGTGAAGCTGCTCGGCGCCCGCGATTCCCGGCCCGCGCGCCGCATAGAGCGCCGCCTTTTGGTGCGGGTTCTCGCCGTAGCGCAGGTCCATGGCCTTGGGCGCGCGCAGGTTCAGATCCGGCGGCAGCGGGCTGGCCGAATCTTCCAGTTCCAGGCGCGCGCTGATGGCCGCATCGTAATCCGCCGTGGCGCGAAAAGCTATTTTCGCCAGGCGCCAGTGAGTAGCCGCCGAAAGCTCGCCGGAAGCGCGCAACTCCTCCACCACGGCGTCGTAGTCGGCCGGCGAAACCACCACCGCCACGTCCTGGTAATTCTTGGCCGCGGCGCGAATCATGGTCGGTCCGCCGATGTCGATGTTCTCGATCAGCTCCTCGCGCGCAATTTCGGCTTTCGCCGCCGCTTCCTCAAAACGATAAAGATTGACCACCACCAGATCGATCTCCGGAATCCCGTGCTCGGCCATGGACCGGCGGTGCTCGGCCCGCGCCCGCATGGCCAGAATGCCGCCCGCAATTTTGGGGTGAAGCGTCTTCACGCGCCCGTCCAGCATCTCGGGGAAACCGGTGACCTCGGCCACGTCGCGCACCGCCAGCCCCGCTTCCCGCAGCGCGCGCGCCGTGCCGCCGGTGGAGACGATCTCGACGCCCATCTCCGCCAGCCGCGCCGCCAGCGTCGTCACACCCGTCTTGTCTGTAACACTAATCAGAGCCCGCCGAATCTTAGCCATGAAACAGCACCATAGCAAACTGAGGGGCTGGTCCGCATTCCATGGACACTCGATCCGCTTCCGGGCGTGGGTGGTCTGCTGCGGCGTCAGCTTCGCGCGCTGCGCGAGGAATTGGCGAAGCCCGCGCGAATCTGGTTCATGACTTCGGCCGCCAGGAAGGGCTTTCGCAGAACCGGGAAATCGTGCTCCTCGCAGAGGGACTCCTCCTCGGGCGGAAGAATGGAACCGGTCATGACGATTACCTGCATCGCGGGAACGATCTGGCGAAATTCCACGCCTAATTCCACGCCGTTGCCGTCGGGCAGCATGTAATCCAGCAGTACGGCGTCGGGCTTGGATTCGTTTACCAGACGCCTGGCTTCGGTGGCGGAGTCGGCGATCAGCAGATTCCATCCGGCATCGCCCATCAAGCGTTCCAGAAAGCGCAGCAGGTCGCGATTGTCGTCCACCAGCAAGACCGTGGGCGCGGCGGCCTGGGCATCTCCGGCGGCTCCCTGCGCGCGGATATCGAGCTTGTCGTGCTCCCGATCGACCAACACCTGAACCGTCGAACCCGGCGGCACCTGATTGGCCGCGACCAAGGTAGCCAGGGGTTGGGTGAGGTAGCGGTGGATGGTTCGATTCAACTCGCGGGCCCCGAATTCGGAGCTAGTGCCTTTCTCGATAAGAAACTCGCGAGCGTCATAGGGCACGTCCAGGTTGAAGGAACGGTTGCCGAGCCTGGTATTGACGTGCTCCTGCAGGTCGGCGATATGAATATCCAGGATGGCGGACAGCGAGTCGGCGCTGAGCGGCTGATAGGTGATGACGGCGTCGATCCGGTTGACGAACTCGGGCGAGAATCGCTTGCGCACCGATACCATGCCAATGCTCTGCAGCTTGCCCATGAGGTCCGGGCGCGGCGCGGCGCCCGTCGCCGATTGAAAGCCGAAGTCGGGATTGATCTCCCGCATCATTTCGCGGGCGCCCAGATTGCTGGTCAGGAAGACCAGGCTCTTGTCGAAACTCACCGAAGAATTGTCGCCCAGCCTCAGGACGCCCTTGTCCAGCACGCCCAGCAGCAGGCGGCTCATGGACGGGGCGGCCTTTTCGATCTCGTCGAATAAAACCAGGGACAGGCCGCATTTTTCACTGGTCACGGCGTTCAGCTTCTGCTGGGTCAGCATGGGTTGGGTTTCGCGGTGGCCCAGGTAGCCCGGCGGAGCGCCAATGAGCTTGGCGACTTCGTGCTCCATCTGAAACTCGCCGCAATCCACGCGCAGTACGCTTTTCTTGTTGCCGTGCAGGATCTCCGCCAGGGCCTCCACGGTCTTGGTCTTGCCGGTGCCGGTCGGTCCCAGCAACAGAAACACGCCGACGGGCCGTCCCTCCGGCGAAAGGCCCGCCTGAAACATTTGAATGTAGGGAATAATGACACGCGTGGCGGCCGGCTGCCCAACCACCTTCTGGGCCAGAACCTGAGCTAGGTCGGCAGCCTGATCGGTAGGAACCTGCTTTTTCGACCGGCTTTGTGTGTTTCTTGGCTTCTCCACCCCTGCCCTCCGACTAAATTATAACGAGGGGAGCGTTGGGCCTGGCCCAATCCGACCTTCTCCCGGATGCCGTTCCCAAGCGCCCGTAGCCCACTTAAACAATATAATCCAATGGATTAGGGGCAATCCGGGGCAGCCGGAAAATTCTTTCAGAACTTGTGTGACCATGGGAGCCTCGACCTCTCAAGTTTTATCACCGGAGGGGTAGCTGCGGCGGTGACATTTCGCACGGCGAGGCCCGAGCCGGCGATGCTCCTGAAAACTGGGGAACGCAGAGCTGGACTAGCGGTGACGGAAAGTGATGCGACCCTTCGTGAGATCGTAGGGAGACATTTCCAGGGTGACTTTGTCGCCCGCCAGAACGCGGATGCGATTGCGGCGCAACCTCCCGGCCAGGTGGGCCAGCACAACCCGTTCGTGCTCCAGTTGAACGCTGAACAGGCCGCTGGGAAACTTCTCTAAAACTGTTCCAGTAACTTCAATGCTGTCCTCTTTGCTCATATCCCTCCAGAATCGATGTCGGCGGACGGCTGCCGTCTACGTGGCGCGGCAGCCGGTCCGCCGCGATACGTCAGGCCGCGGTGACGTTGGTCGCTTGCAGCCCCTTGGGGCCCTTCGTGACTTCGAACTCTACTTTTGCGCCTTCGTCGAGCGTGCGATACCCTTGTGTCTGGATCGCCGAGAAATGCACGAAGACATCCTCTCCGTTCTCGCGCTGAATGAACCCGTAGCCCTTGGCTGCGTTAAACCACTTCACTGTACCTTTTTCTTTCATCTGCCTCTATCCTTCTAAAACGTAACTTCTGCCGGCTTCGTGCTCCCCCTACAAAAAAGGGGGGATTGCGGTATGGACTCACGCAACCCCCCTTAATCAGAAAGCGGAACACAAGAGCCAAATGCCATACCAATATACATCAGCGGGGCGAACAAATTGGAGCCGACTGCTATGATTCCATTCGAGTTCTACCGGCTACGCCTACACCTTCGGGCGCACGGGCCGCTGCGCTTTCCGGCGCCGGCCGCCAATTTGCTGCGCGGCGCCCTGGGATTGTGGTTGGAAGGCAACGAGCGGGGGCAAGACTATGCCCGCTGGTTCCGCCCCGGACGCGTGTCGGAAACCAGGCCGACGCCAAGCGGTCTGGCGGACTGGCCGCGTCCTTTTCTATTGCGCGCTTCCCACCTCGACGGCATGGAATGCCGCCCAGGGGAATGCTGGAGTTTCGACGTTCACATCTTCGCGCGCGAGGCCTTCCGGCCGCTGGTCCGCGCCTTGACCGGCGCCGCGGAGCACGGAATGGGCCGAGGGTGCGTATCATCGGCGCTGGCGAGCGCCGAGGCGCTGGACCTGGACGACAACGCCGCGCCCCTGGCCGGGGAGGGAACTCCCCCACCCATCCGCCTCAACCTTGCCGATGCCGGCGAACGCGCCAGCCGCGTTTCCCTTCGTTTCGTCACGCCGACAGAGCTGAAGGGCCGGGCATTCTCCGCCCAGGAGCCCGACTTCGCCACCTTGTTCGCGCGCTTGCGCGACCGGCTCGGCAACCTCGGAACGCTCTACGGCGCCGGCCCGCTGGAGGTCGACTTTCGTGGCCTCGGCGAGCGCGCGCGCTCGGTCCGGCTGCGCCACGCGCAGCTCCATTGGGAGCGCGCCGAACGCCGTTCCAGCCGCACCGGGCAAGTGCATCCGCTCGGAGGCTTCACCGGCAAAGCGGATTATGAGGGCGATCTGGGCGAGTTTCTGCCCTGGCTGGCGGCCGCGCGCTGGGTCGGTGTCGGCCGGCAAACCGTATGGGGCAAAGGCGACGTCCGGGTGATACGGTAATACACATGAACCCGGTTCGTTTCCAACTGCTCACCGCCCTGGTTGGCGCGGCGCTGATGGCGCAGACGGCAGCCAACGCGCCGCAACCGCAACCGCTCTGGCCCAAGGGCGCGCCCGGCGCGCTGGGCACGGCGGACGAAGATATTCCCACTCTCACGGCATACCTCCCGCCCGCCGCGCAAGCTACCGGCACGGCGGTAATCGTGGCTCCCGGCGGCGGCTACGCGCACCTTTCCATGGATAAGGAGGGCGAACAGATTGCGCGCTGGCTGAACTCGATCGGGGTCGCGGGATTCGTGCTCAAGTACCGGCTGGGGCCCCGCTACCATCACCCCATCGAGCTGGGCGATGCGCAGCGCGCCATCCGGACCGTGCGCTCCCGCGTCGCCGAACTGGGCCTGGCTTCCTCGCGCATCGGCATGATGGGCTTTTCCGCCGGCGGCCACCTGACCGCCACGGCGGGCACCCACTTCGACGCCGGCGACGCCGCGGCGCCGGACCCCATCGACCGCGCCGGCAGCCGCCCGGATTTTCTGGTGCTCTGCTATCCCGTGATCACTTTCGAAGAGCCGTACGCCCACCGCGGATCGCGGCGTTATCTGCTGGGCGACAATCCCGACCCCAAGCTGGTGCGGGATCTTTCCAATGAATTGCAGGTGACCGCCGAAACACCCCCCACGTTTCTCTTCCACACGACCACCGACGCCACGGTTCCGGTGGAGAACAGCGTGCTCTTCTACCTGGCCCTGCGCAAAGCCGGAGTCCCCGCCGAAATGCACATCTACGAGCGCGGCCCCCACGGTGTCGGCCTGGCGCCCACCGACGAAGCGCTGTCGTCGTGGCCGGCGAGGCTGGCGGATTGGATGCGTGTAAGAGGGCTGCTGCGGGGAAAGTAACGTGGCGCAGCCACTCCTGGCTGCAGCGCCGAGATTCGTCCCGGCGCTTCCTCCTGGATCGGTGGCACTCGACCATCGGTAGTCCTTCGCGCGACTGACCAGCCCCGCCTTCACCGGATTGTTCTCGATCTCTGGCGATAACTCGATTTTCACAGCTCCTGGGCAAGCTAAGCCATGCCCCACCCCGGGTCGACGTCTTGGTGGGGCATGCTTTAGCTTGCCCAAAAATCAGCAGAATTTCGACCTCACTACACTATCGGTAATTCGGGAGGCCTTTTACGACCCGCACCGTTTCGACGCTTACCCGCACTACCTGGCCGACCAGGCGCACGATGTAGCCGGGATCGTCCTCGCGGTTCGGATCGGACTCGCCTTTCACCTGGTACTGGTCAATAACCCACTCCAGTGCCGAGCGCGACCCGAGACGGTACTCGAAGGCCTCCTCCGGAACGCCGGCAAGCGTGAGCGACTCGTTCACCTTGAGCGACAGCCGGTCCGCGCTCAGCTTCATCCTGGTGACGCGCTCGGAGTACGGGACGTCTTTGTTCTCGACGAACTCCAGCGGCCATGGGTCGAGCGATTCGTATTCCACGTGCAGGCGCGCCAGTTCCCTGCCGGCTGCGGCGAAGGCGGCGAAGTCCGGAGCGAAGGGAATGCGCGGCAGTTCGCGCTTGAGGTTGGCGGCGTAGCGCTCGCGGTACTCCGGATGGTGCAGTAGGGCGTAGAGATAGTAGAGGACGTCTTCTTTGGTGATGGAGGCGTTGGAGTAGTGCTGGCGGAACTGGGCGAGGGCGGAGTCCTTGAGGTGGGAAAGAGGGAAGCACTGAGCGCTGGCTCCCGCCCCGACAACGTGGAGGTCGGCGACGCGATCCGTCATCAGTGCCATGAACGGCTTTTGGGAGGTGAACTCGGTGACCGCGATGCACATTCCGGATATGTCGGGCCAGTGAAGCACCTCTTCGTTCAGGATACGGTCGAGGTACAGCAGGCGACCCGCGAATGGGCGATAGAGTGCGGGACGGACTTTAACTGGGTCGAACTCTACTAGCCGGCCCCGCAGAACGTCCTTTCTTAGGTCCCGGCTCCAGTCAATGTGGCCGGGCCAATCCGCGGCCGGATTTGCCTTATGACGAAAGACCTCCGCATTGTACAATGCGACAAAATCCTTCATTCGTTTTGAAAGGGTTTGGCGATCCCAGCCGTACACAACAGCGTCTCGGTTTGTACTGGCGCCAAGTGTTCGAACGCCGAACATCTCCGCCATGGCTGGCCAGCGCACGAATTCATCGGGCTCCCCGGTGGTCAGCCAGCTCTGTCTTCCGTCCGGGCGGAGGTTGCGCCAACCGGCTTCGCCAGCGATCAGGAATTCAAGTTTTTCGCTCTTTCGCCAGGACTCTGGAACTCGACAGTAGCGAATCTCGCGCGGCCTCCCCTTTTTCCTCACTGCCAGTGTGATTCCCACGCCCACCTGAATCCCGAAGACGTTGTGTGTCGTGCCGCTCAGCTTTGGGTTCTCACGGACATCTCCGTGAAGGTCCAGATGATCGATCCGGTGGAAGTCGCGGAGAAGATGTTCCCTCATCCCATCGAACGAGGGCTTGAGCACGAAGCTGTTATTGGAGACGAAGCATACGATCCCATCCCGATCGCCCAACCGGTCCGATGCCCACCTAAAGAACTTGACGTACATATCCGAGACCTTGCTCTTTAGTGTCGCGGACGAATCGGCAGCATATGTTTGGCGGATGCGGCGGTCAACTTCACCATGTTTCCGATTCCTATTGTTATCGCTCGCGCTTTTCTGCCCCACGTTGTACGGCGGGTTACCGATAATCACGGTGATGGCCGCCTGCTTTTCCCGATCCACGCGTTCGGTGTTGGCAGCGGTGAAAAGGCCGATCTGCTGCGACTCCGCCATGTCCAGCGTGTCGACGAAGCACAGGCCGGGAAAGGGCTCGTATTCCTTCATGCGCTCGTAGTAGGCGTGCTCGATGTTGAGGCTGGCCACGTAGTAGGGCAGGAGCATGACTTCATTCGCAAATAGCCGCTTCCGGTAAGCTTCCGCCAGCGCCCGCCCCGGCATGCGCTCGATCAGGTTGACCAGGAAATTCCCGGTTCCCGTGCACGGGTCCAGAATCATGACTTCCGGCGAGGCGAGCGTGTATCCGAACTCCTCCTTCAATGCCTGCTCCACGGAATTGCACATGTAGTCGACGATCTCGCGGGGGGTATATACGATGCCGTGGGTGTCGGCGACATTCGGCGAGAAACGCTGGAAGAACTGCTCGTAGACGGAATTGAGGAAATCCTGCTTCTCGGTGAAGTGGCTAAGATTCGCGCCCTCCCGCTCGATGGCGTTGTAGTAGGGGTCGAGCCTCTTCAGGAATTCGGCGCTGGAAAAGCTGCTGGAGGCGAGGGCATCGATCACGTTCTGGACCTGGGCGGCGATCACGTTGCGCTTGGTGAATTCGGGATTCTGGAACAGGTTCCGCATCAGCCGCTCGGTCAGAAGATGCTGGATCAGCATCTCATCCACGTTTCCGTCCGAAAGTTCGGGGTTGA
Source organism: Bryobacteraceae bacterium (assembly GCA_052325345.1). Classification (GTDB taxonomy): domain Bacteria; phylum Acidobacteriota; class Terriglobia; order Bryobacterales; family Bryobacteraceae; genus JBEKYD01. The sequence continues at coordinate 17,352 of JBKQVG010000319.1, read as the reverse complement.
GGGAGGCTCGGCAAAGCGTGACAAAGGCCGCGAATGCCTCTCGAAATTTGCGGTTTTTCTTGTGTGCCTCGGCGATGTGTTCGCTCAGCGACTGGGCCAGGTCGGGGATGCGGCTCTTGAACTCCTGCATGGCGCGTTCGAACTCGCGCTCATGCGACTCGTCGTGCGACAGGAAGCGGTTCAGGAGGTCCGCGACCTTGACCGCTTCAGCGAGGGCGAATTCGCCGGCTTCGCCGCGGTCCTGGTAAAGCACCGCTACGCGCGTATCTTCAAAGATGGTGTTGCGCGCGGGGTACCCGGCCTTCAGCTTCTTCTGGATCTCGGCGGCGAGCTGGTCGGAGGTGTCCTTCGCCTCCCACCAGCCGCGCGCCAAGCGGAACTCGTCGCGCACGGTGCCGTCGGGCACCACTCTCTTTCCACCCGAATAAGTGGAAAGTTCGGGCACCAGGGTCCAGCCGCGCCGCTTCGCCGCCTTGTCGAGAAGGTTCTGGAATGGCCCCTTCAGGCCGAGCTCGTGGGTCACGAGCTGGTCTTTCAGGTGTTGGAGGTCTTTCTGGTAGGCCTTGATGATCGGGTCGCTGGGGGCCAGTTCCAACATCGGATCACTATGGTATCAGCCATCGGCGTGGCTGAAGAGGCTCACGTTCTTCGAAGGAGCGGATATGCGCGCACGCACTCCCCGGTGCCGCGCCGGCACTTCTGCTGCCGTCCGCTGCCAGAGGCCGCCGAAGCGTCGAGTAGAGACTCGACGCGGCACGCACGAGTGCGTGCGCCACGGCGGCGGACCAGGGACCCTGAACTTTGTGCTACGCTTAATCAAGACTGGTCTGACTAGTCAGAGAGGAAAGATCATGCCCAAGGCGCTCCGAAAATCGAAACGGGAGACGGCTCGCGCCGGCGCCCGCAATCCAAGAACCGACGAACACTCGTGGCAGGTTCAAACGGCCAAGGCGCGGTTCAGCGAAGTTTTCCGCCTGGCTCGAACCGAGGGGCCGCAGCGCATCACCCGGCAAGGCAAAGAGGGCGTGGTGATGGTTTCGAATGAGCAGTACGAGCGGTTAACGGCGAGGCCGCGTCAGCCGAAAAGCATCGTGCAGTTCTTCCGGGAATCGCCGCTGGTTGGCGTAGATCTCGATTGGGGGCGCGACAAAGATACCGGCCGCGACATCGACCTGTGAGCGGTTACCTGCTCGATACGAATTGCATCTCCGAGTTGGTCGGGCCCAAACCCGAACCGCGTGTAATGGAATGGATGGAGACGATCGACGAGGGCCTTTTTCATTTGAGCGTTCTGACGCTGGGCGAAATCCGCAAGGGTGTGGCGGGGCTGGCTCGCGGCAGACGCAGGACGCGGCTGGAAGCATGGATCGAGGTCGAACTGCGAGCCCGCTTCTCGGGCCGGATTTTGCCGGTTGACTCCGCCATTGCCGACCGTTGGGGATTTCTCGCGGCCGAAGCGAAACGCAAAGGGGTGGTTTTGCCGATCATCGACGGCTTGCTGGCAGCGACGGCGATTCACCACAATCTTACGATCGTGTCGCGCAATTCCAGAGACTTTACCGGTGCTCAGGTTGCAGTTCTGAACCCCTGGGAGGCGTAAGATGCCGGCCAAAGGCCTGCTCCACAAGGGGAGCAGCAAGAAGCGCCGGCCTCAGCGCCCGAACGCCATGCCCGCGAAGCTCACCACGCTTTGTTGGTCGATATTCCACTGCTCGTAGTGCAGCAACTCGCCGCGCAGGCCGGGGACGGATTTCAGAAAGGTGTAGAACGGAGCCGCGCCGCACCATTTCAGGTCGTCGCGGTTTCGCTGCACGAGGTCCCAGAATCCGGCCGCGTCTGCGGCGTTGATTCGGGCGATGCGCTCGCTGTCGCGCTGGCGGACCTCCTGCATCTTGCCTTCGCCGGCGCGCGCCGCAAACGGATCCGCGTAACGCGCGCCCATGTGCGCCATGTCGACTCCCAGCACCCACAAGAGACGCTCGCCTTGGCGATCCTGCAATTCACCCAGGGCTTGGCAAAAGGCCTTCACCTTGTCGTCGTCTTCCGGTTTCCCGCCTTCCAGAATGCTCTGCGCGAACGGGCCGCACAGCACGGGCACGATGCGGACGTTCGCTCCCAACGCGTGCTGCAGGAACACAAGCTGCAACTCGATGGTGTGTTCGAACGAGTGACAGAAGTCTTCCATATCGACCGAATTCGCGGCGCGCTTCGCCAGCCAGTCGACCAAAGCGGTATCGGTGATCGCTTCACCCAAAGGGGTGCGAAAATTCTTGCGCGTGAGGCCGAAGCTTTGCGGCGCGCCGTAGTGAGAGGTGGCCAGGATCACGAAGGTGCGGTCGCGATGTTCCGGGCGCAGCAGGCCATACGCGGCGCGGTAACTCCGCCAGCCGCCCGCCGGGCTGACGTGGGGTGCGGCAATGGCGGCCAGCTTGCCATCCCGGAACGAACCGCCGACGCCATCGGCTATGCGATTCCCGCCTTCGGTCCAACCTTCCAGGGTTTGGCGCAGCGCCGCCGGATCGGCCGGATAGGCGCTACCGGCATGCGCCGGCTCGCGCACCGGCTGCGCGGCGAATGTGCGGCGCTTTTCGGCGCGCATTTTCGCAAAGGGCTCATCTTCCAGAAAGCCAGCCTGGCTCAGGGTCTGGTGGAAGTAATCCGTCACCTGGCCGGTATCCAAATCGCCGGTCAGCCGCACGAGGGCGGCGCGCAAGTCCAGATCGGTCTGGCTTCCATCGAAGCAGCGCAAGCACTCGACCAGCAGCGGCGGCACCACCAGCATGGCGTCGGAATAGCGAAACGGGTCGCGCAGGAACAGGCCCGGGTGTTCGGGCGCGGGTGAAGGGAAGAAATCGAGGTCGTGCCGGAGACGGGGCAATAGCTGGGGCAAATTCTATGGTAGCGCAGGCTTGCGCGCCAGCATGGCGTCGAGCGGAACCCCGGTCCGCCGCGCCTCGACGGCGGTGAATCCCGCGCTCTCGAGCAGGCGTTGGTATTGGCTGGCGCTGCGCTCCTTGCCCTCGGTGGCCACCAGCATGTTGAGCGACTGCATGCTGGCGGAGACGGGGCCCACGCCGTCTTCGGCGAGCAGTTTCTCGGCGATCAACAGGCCGCCGCCCGGCGGGAGCCGGTCGATGATCTTGCCGAGCAATATCGCGATCTTTTCGTCCGCCCAGTCGTGCAGGATGCGGCCTACGGCGTAGAGGTCGGCCTCGGGCAACGGGTCGCGGAAGAAATCTCCGGCGGCGACGCGGATGCGGTCGCGCGCGGCGGATCGGCCGGCCTGGTCGCGCGCCAGGTCCGTGACTTCCGCCAGGTCGTACACCACCGCTTCCAGTTGCGGGTACCGTTCGCAGGCGGCGATGGCCAGGTGACCGGTGGCGCCGCCCAGGTCGGCCAGGCGCTCAAAACCGCTCAGATCGAAGGCCGCGATCACCCGCGGCGACGTCAACATGCCGAACCCGTGCATGCCCATCAGAAAATCCCGCGCGGCTTCCCTGGTGCGGAAAAAGCCGTCGAAGATCCCGCCGGCCACGCCGAGGGTTTGCTTCCAGCGCGGCGAGCCCTCCCGTACCGCGTCTTCCAGATTCCCCCACATCGGGTACAGCGCCTGGTTGGAATAGCGGATGTACCCGCCCAAACAGTGCGGACTTTCCGAGCGCAGATAAGTCTCGGCTACGGGCGCATTGCGGTATATGCCCTGGTGTTTTTCGAGCAGCCCCAGGGCGGCGCAGCCATCCAGCAGGCGCTCGGTAGCATCGGCATTCGCGTTTAGCCGGGCGGCCACCTCGGCGGCGCCGGCCGGTTGCCCGCCCACGAGATCGAATATGCCCATGGCGTGCGCCGCGAACATGGTCTTCGATCGCCGGAACGCTTCGATCAAGTCTACAACCGGCGCGGGGTCGGGCGGAATGCTCACAACTGGTCCTCGATCAGGAACTGCTCGTACTTGCCATCGGCCAGAAGGTAGAGATTCAGCGTCAGCGTCTTGCGGGCGAATTGCGCGCGATAAGTGCGATGCGTCATGCCGCCGCGCAGATATTCGGAGACCACCGTCACTGACTTCAGCTTGCCCAGCGGCGTCAACGATGTCTTCGAGTCGTGCAAGGCTACCTCGCTGAAATAGGTACTGGCGTTGGCGCTGAACAGCGCGCGGTCGACGCGGCCTTTCTGGAGGCCCTCCAGAATGGCCTGAACCTGGCGCGTGTCGGCGCCGGAGGGGGCCCGCTGTTCGGGCACAAAGACCAGCGTGGCAATCTGCCGCGCCAGCGGACCCACCATGTTGACCACGTCCTGGTTCGACAGCACGATTACCGCGCCGTTGCGCGACGGCAACACCGTGTTGGAGGAAATGAAACCGCTCACTTCGCCGCTATGCTGCAGCACCGGTATGTTGGCGATTTCGCCCAGGCTCAAGCCCAGCGCGTAGTGGGTGGAGTCGCCGTTTGCGAGCTTGACCTCGCGGGTGAATTCCTGGTAGGAGCGCTCCGACAGAATCCTCTTCTCCAGGAAAGCGATGTCCCACTTGGCCAGGTCGGAAGGCGTCATGGCCAGTTCGCCGGCGGCAAAATACCAGCCCGCGGCCTCACGCTTGACGGGTCGCGGCGGACCGACCGCGTAGCGCGTATAGGCTTGCGCATCGGCGGGTTTCCCGGGCGGCCAATCGGACGCCGATTGCATTCCCAGCGGCTGAAAAATCTTCTCGCGCAGAAAGGTCACCAGCGGCTGGCCGGAGACTTTCTCCAGGATCTCGCCGGCCAGCACGTAGTTGGTATTGCTGTACTGCCACCTGGTGCCGGGGTCGAAGTTGAGCGGTTTTTTTGCCCAATGGTCCAGAACGGCGAGGGGGGTGGTGGGCCGCGTCCAATCCGGAATGATGTAGTCCTGCGGGGCGTAATCTTCATAGCCGGAAGTGTGCGAGAGGAGTTGACGGATGCTGATTTCTCCGGCGCGCGTCAGGTCGGGAAAATACTTCGCCACGCGGTCGTCGAGCGACAACCGGCCCTGCTCTTGAAGGAGCAACAGCGCCGCCGCGGTGAACTGTTTCGAGATCGAACCCACGGCGTAGCGAGTGTTGACATCGGCGGGCCTGTTGGCGGACAGATCGGCGCTGCCGAAGGCTTTGGCGTAGAAGAGCTTTCCGTCTTTCACGACGGCCACGGAAACGCTCGGCGCGCCGGCTTTCTGGAGCGCCGAGGAAATCTGGTCGTCGAGTTTCTTCTGGAGTTCGCCGGGCGCCTGCGCCCACAGCGGAAGCGCGGCCACGCCTAATGGCAATGCCATGGCAAAAAGCAGCGGAAAGAAACGAGCCCGCCTCATCGAAATTCTCCTTTTCATCGGCATCGGAAATGGTCGTAACCCAGCGGTTCGAGCGGCGCGCCGTCGAGCAGCACCGTGCCTGGGCGCCCTCTGCGCAGGATACCAATTCGGGTGAGCGGCACGCCGCGGTAGCCCGGCGGCACGCGTGTCGATGGCGGCGCGGCGAACAGCAGTTCGTAGTCCTCGCCGCCGTGGAGGGCCTGTAGCGGAGTGGCGCCCGGGAACAGGGGTGGAGCGGCGATCTCGGCGGCCAGCTTCGATTCCAGACACAGGCGGCGCAGGTCGAGCGAGAGGCCGTCGCTCAGATCCATCGCCGCAGTGGCTCCCAGGCGAAGCAGGAACCGGCCCAGCGCAATCCTCGGCTCCGGACGTAAATGCCGTTTCCGGGCGGCGCCGCCATGCCCGGCCAGCCCCAGCGCCGAACCGCCCAGGCGGCCGGAAACATAGAGCGCGTCGCCGGCCCGCGCCCCGGAACGGAGCAGCGCTTTGCCGCTCGCCACCGCGCCCGACACCACCACGTCGCACGCCAGTTTGGCGGCATGGCCCAGGTCGCCGCCGGCCAGAACCGCGCCCTCTCTGCGAGCCAGCGCCAGCAATCCATCGTAAAAGCCGCGCAACCAGCGCGCGTCGCACCAGGGCGCCACCGCCAGGGAAAGCAGGACGAAGCGCGGTGTGCCGCCCATCGCGGCGATGTCGCTCAAGCCCCGCGCCAAAGCCTTCCAGCCCACTTGCCGGGCGGTGTGGGTGGAGCGGTGAAAGTGAACGTCCTCGATGAGCAGGTCGGTGGTGAACAACAGGTCTTCGGCGGCGCCGCGCGGACGGAAGACGGCGCAGTCGTCGCCGATGCCTACAATGATTTCGCCGCCGCGCGGCAGTTGCACCCGCCGCCGCACGGCATCGAGCCAATCCGTCTCGCTCCCGGTCCGTCTTTCCGGCGTCTCCAAGCCATGCTTGACCATAGGTTTGTCTTCTGAGAGAATACCCTACGCAGTTGGAATTAGGATGTTTGGCCGCGCTTCGAAAGGTTTTGGCAAGTCTAGAAAGTCCACTTTCCTAGTCTGAAGGATTCCCCAGAGCACGACAAACAGGATTGAGGAGAGTTGTAGTGAGGGAAAAAGGTACCGTTAAGTGGTTCAACGCCGCCAAGGGCTACGGATTTATTCAACGAGCCAGCGGCGATGATGTCTTCGTCCACTTTTCCGCGATTCAATCGTCCGGCTACCGCAGTCTGGATGAGGGTTCGGAAGTGGAATTCGAGGTAAAGCAGGGGCCCAAGGGCCTGCAGGCCGAAAACGTTTCGAGGGTCTGACGGAGCGTTCAGAACTGCCTTGCCGGAGGGCCCCGCGGCGGGCCCTCTTCGATTTTCGCTATGTTCTACCCAAGACTATAGGTAACAGTACTAAAACCAAAGCTCGATTTGAAGCTTGTCAGTTGCCACTCGGCGCGTTGCACTTCGAGGGCTTGCCGTTCCATGGCCGAGCCGGCTTCGTTCCGCGCCTTTTGGCAGAAGTCGATGAAGGCGATCGGGTCCCACTCCGGGCCGAACCCGATTCCGATTTCGGCCGCCGCGGCGCGCAGCGCCGGAAAAATCGCGTGCCGCCCGGCCTGCCGGAACCAGTAGCTGGAATTCCCGGCGTCCGGTTCCTGGCGGTGCACGATGGCGTGCCAATAGCTGCCCTCCGCGCTGTGAATTTCCTGGGCGGCCCGGTGGGCGTCATCCCAACAGGAGAAATACAGGTAGAGCCCCGCCAGAGCGGCCTCCGGAGCGCGCGCGCCGGGGAACACCTCGCCCGCTTTCCACTTCCGCAGCCGCCGCCGCGCCTCTTCCGACGAACACGCCCCCCCAGGGCGGGCATTCCGTCTGCCCGATTGTCTTGGGCTCGCAACTCCAGGTCCGATTGCATTTCCTCTTCGAGGTCGCGATCGAAACGGTCGCGATGAAGAAGGACCTCCAGCCTGCGGCGCATCTGGCCGAACCAAACCATCGCCCCTCCTCTTATATGTCCTTTGCGGGCTCGATCACTCGCCCGATCGCCTGCGCAACCCGCGGGGCATTTGGAAATCTCGGCGTAAAGCTGCTTCCGCCCATCCGGCGTCAGGTGATGTACCCGATTCCGGGGTGGCCCGCCGCCTGTATGATATTCTGGAGATCCTTACGTACGATGCCGCCAAACAGGACGCTCCCGCGTATTTGCATCGCGCTGGGTCTGCCCGACGTTCCAGACTTGCTAGCCCACGCCCGGCGCGAAGCTGAGGCGGGCGAAGCTTTCCTTGAGTTTCGTCTGGACTTCCTCGATGAGCCGGCCAAAGGCGCGGCAGCTATCGCCGGCTTCCTCCGCGACTTCCCGGATACGGTCATCCTCGCCACTTGCCGCCGCCACCAGAACCATGGCAGGTTCAATGGCAGCATTGAGGAACAACTCGCCATTCTGGATCAGGCAATCGTTTCGGGGGCTCAGGCCATCGACGTGGAAATCGAAACCGCCGAGGCTTGCGAGGAGCGCGTAGCCCAGTTCCGCGGCCGCGCGCTGGTGGTGGTGTCGTATCACAATTTCGAGGCCACCCCGCCCATGGATACCGTGGCAAGCCGCGTGCTCCGCGTCCGCGCCGACGTCTATAAACTGGTCACCACCGCGCGAAAACCCTCCGACAACGTTCGCGTTCTGGCGGCTGCCCGCGGCCTTCCGCGGCAAAAAATGGTCGTGCTGGCCATGGGCGACCTGGGATTTCCCACCCGCGTGCTGTCGCCCGTGTTCGGCGGCTGCTTTACCTATGCCGCGCCCATGGCCGTCGAAGGCACCGCCTCCGGGCAAGCCACCGCGCGCGTTTTGCGCGTGCTCTATCAGGTCGAGAAGCTTCCCAGGACTGCCAAGATCTACGGCGTGATCGCCGACCCCATCCGCCATTCCATTTCGCCCGCGGTCCTGAATCGGGCCTTTCAGGCCCGCCGCATCGACGCCGTCTACCTCCCGTTTCTGGTTACGCCCACGTATCTGCGCGATTTCTTCTCGCTGGCGTCCAAACTCCCGCTTGCCGGTTTCAGCGTCACCATTCCGCACAAGCAGAAGATTATCCGCTACCTGGACGTGGTCGAACCGCTGGCCAAACGCATCGGCGCGGTGAACACGGTATGGCGCAAGGCCGGCAAGTGGCGTGGCACCAATACCGACGTAGCCGGCGTGACGCTTCCCCTGGCGCGCGTCCTGCGCCTGGCCAAGTCCTCGGTGCTGGTGGTGGGCAACGGTGGCGCGGCGCGAGGCGCCGCTTTTGCCCTGTCCGACGCCGGCGCCAAGCTCGCCATCACCGGCCGCAATCCCGACCGCGTGCGCGCCCTGGCCAAGATCTGCGCCGCCGAACCGTTGCTGCGCGACCAGTTGAACGGCCGCAAGTTCGATGTGGTGGTACATGCCACGCCGCTCGGCATGTTCCCGCACGTCAACGAATGCTTCTTTGACGGCGCCATTCCCGGCGACGTGGTCTTCGACATGGTCTACAATCCTATGGAGACGGTTTTGCTGCAGCGCGCGCGCGAACAGGGTAAGACGGTGATACGCGGGTTGGACATGTTCGTCGAGCAGGCGGTTCGCCAGTTCGAGTTGTGGACCGGCGAAACGGCTCCCCGCCCGGCCATGCTCAAAGCCGCCATGGAGGCCCTGGAACACAAATGAGCATTGCATCGCGCGGCGCGAAATTCACCCGCCGGAAATTAGCGGCGGTTTTGGCCCCCGCGGCCCTGGTTTCCGCCATGCCGGCCCAGGATTCCGCCTCATCCGCCGCCGAGTCCCCCGCCAGCCCCGCCGAAGAACTGCGCATCGCGCGCGAACGGATACGCAATAACGCCGGCGCGGTGGCCAAAGTCAAGCTCCCCATGGCCACCGAGCCGGCATTCCAGTTCAAGGCCTGACGCGCCATGGCCACGATTGACAACGACGTTTTCTTCTCCACCGTCAAGCAGCTCAATCAGCGCCTGCTGGCCAAGGAATTCTCCGCCGAAGAACTGGCCCGCGCCTTTGCCGTGCGCCTCGAACAACTCGGTCCGCGCTACAACGCGCTCGCGCTGCCCCTGGTTCAGGAGGCGATTCGCCAGGCCAAGGCCGTCGATGGCGACCTCAAACGCGGACGCCTGCGCGGCCCTCTGCAAGGCGTTCCCTATGCCGTCAAGGACCTGCTGAGCTATGCCGGACAACCCACCACCTGGGGAGCCAAACCTTACGCCGCCCAGGTGTTCGAATTCAACGCTAGGGTGATCGATAAGCTCGCCGGCGTGGGCGCCGTTCTCGCCGGCAAGCTTTCCATGGTGGAGCTGGCCGGCGGCGGAGGATACCGCTACCCCTCCGCTTCGCTCTTTGGCCCGGGCCTCAATCCCTGGGACCGCACCCGCTGGTCGGGTGGTTCCTCCAGCGGCTCGGCGGCTGCCGTGGCCGCGGGATTGGCGCCGTTCGCCCTCGGCTCGGAGACGTCCGGCTCCATCGTCACTCCCGCTTCCTTCTGCGGCGTGACCGCCCTCCGGCCCACCTACGGCCTGGTGAGCCGTTACGGCGCCATGGCGCTTTCCTGGACCCTCGACAAACTCGGCCCCTTCGCCCGCAGCGCCGAGGATTGCGGCTTGATTCTGGAAGCCATCGCCGGTAACGACCGCAAGGACCCTGGCTCGGCCGGCAAATCGTTCTACTATACGCCCCAGTACGCCAGGCCGGTCACCGAACTTCGCATCGGCTACTCTCCGGGCGACTTCACCGGCCATGCCGACCCGGCCGCGCGCGACGCCTTCGCCGCCGCCATCCAGGTTTTGAAAGACGCGGGCCTGCAACTCGAAGAAGCCTCTCTGCCCGAGTTTCCTTACGGCCCCACCCTTTCCACCATTCTTTCCGCCGAACAGGGCGCCGTCTTCGAGCCGCTCATTACCAGCGGCCAGGTCGACCAATTGGCCGACCAGGCTCAGATCGCCGGCCTCAAAGCCAGCCTCGATACATCCGCCATAGACTATCTGAAGGCCATGCGGGTGCGGCGCCTGATCCAGGCCCAGATCGCCCGCTTGTTCGGCCGCCTGGATGCGCTTCTCGCGCCCGGACGCTCCGCTCCCGCGCCGAAGGTCGACCAGCCGCTCTCCGCCCGCACCGCCGCCGTCTCCGCCGCGCCCCCGCCCGGCATGAGCGGTATCATCCAGGCCGGCAACCTGGCGGGACTCCCCGCGCTGGTGTTGCCCTGCGGCTTCGCCAACAACCTTCCCGTGGCCCTCCAAGTGGTCGGCGCGCCATTTTCGGAAAACACCCTGCTGGCCATCGGCAACGAGTTTCAGAACCGCACCGACTGGCACAAGAAAAGGCCGCCCGGGGTGTAAGCTTCAGCAAGCAGTCTCCGAACTCCTGACGTCGTGGAATTCAGGTTGAACCGGAATTCGGTGACCGAGGGGTGGGACAGACTGGGCAGAACCCCTCTCCGGTCGCCCGGCGATTTGTGGACCGCGTAGCTCTTGGGAAACTCCTTGAAATTCAACAGCGTTTGCGGCACCGGAGGAACCACCAGTGTAACAGCGCGACTACAGCAAGGAGGAGATGACTTGCAGACCGGGGATTTGTTGGAAGTGGCGGGCATTGAGGGTCGCCAAGGCATAGCCCTGCTCGATCGCCGAAGCCCCGATCAGCAGACCATCGGCAGGAATCGTGATGCCTTTAGCCGCCTGCTCTCCGCTGAGTTGGCCCGCGACTTCCGCAGTACCGTCGGTCACCGGATGCACGGGGACATGCTTCTTTAGTTCATCGATGAAAGCGCGGCGCCGCTGCCGGACCGCTGGCGTATTAGAGCGAACCACGCCATGCACGAGTTCGGCGACAGTCACCGCCGAGATGGCAATCTCGATTTCGCCGAAGGCCTGCTCGATGAGTGCCAGCAGTCCTTCGACTGTCAGCCCTTTCCGTTCCGCCGCGATGACTACGCTCGAATCGAGGATCAGTCCCAGGAGGGGGGATTCCATGGCTGGCTGCGCTCTTTAATGCCCTCTTCCACATCTTTCCAGAAGCCGTCGTCCACTGTCACTTTCGAGCCGCTGGCCCGGGCGGAAGCGATGCATGCGGAGATGGGCCTCCCCGAACGCGTGGGCGGTTTGATCGTCGCCACGGGCCGATGGTCTTGCTCCACAATCACCTCCACTCCCGTCCGGACCTTGGCTAACACGGCGTGGATGTCGCGAGCGAGTTCGGCTTCTGTGATGCGGAGCGTTCCCATATCTACGATCATAGCGGCAATTTCTGCTCGCCAGAGTTCGGCTGCCCATGCACAAAAGGAAACGAGCGTAAATCGAACTTGCCATAGTTGAACAGAGCGTTGTCCAACTTCTTCAATTCCCTTGCGCCGGAAAGACCACAGGCAACGGCAATTTCCGAGAACCGAGGACAATACGAGTTTAGGTAACCGCCAATGGTTTCCTTGATTGGACAACCTAAGCGGGTCATCGCCTCCGTGACCCTCGAATCCAGGATCGGGTACCGGCCACCGCTGATAAAGTGCAGCAGGGTGGTGGCGCTCGGGCAGTTCCGCCTTCGCCTTCATCCAGACGTCATAGCCTTTCGGCGTCCCCGTCCTGAAGCGGCGGTCGCCCGGTTTGGGGCATCCCTCTTTCCATCGCCCGACCGTCTCGAAATCTTCGCTTGACAGCCTGCCCTGCTTCCCTATTAGATGGTCCCAATCGGGGGCGGCCCAACGGTCCACCCACTCACGGGGGCCGACCTCACGCCACTCTGGACAACGAAACGTAAAGCAGCTCATGAGCTATTGTGGCCAACAGGACGAAGATGTTGTCAAGGGCCGATCCCACACACCTCCCCGGCGCGCCCTCACCCCATCGCCTTTGCGCAGTTATACCCCGGCGCGCCCATTACGCCTCCGCCGGGGTGCGCGCCGGAGCCGCACAGGTAGAGGCCGGGAATCGGCGTCTTGTAACGGGCCCAGCCGGCCACCGGGCGCATGGAGAACATCTGGTCCAGGCTCATTTCTCCATGGAAGATATTGCCTCCGGTGATGCCGAAACGGCGCTCCAGGTCGAGCGGCGTCAGCACCTGGCGATGCTCCACAATGGCTCGGATGTTGGGGACGTATTCTTCGATGAGCGAGATGACGCGGTCGGCGAAGGGTTCGCGCCATTCGTCCCATGTACCCTCGCGCAGGGTGTAGGGGGCGTACTGCAGGAAGATACCCATGATGTGCTTGCCGGTGGGGGCGAGCGACGGGTCGTACAGGGTGGGGATGGTCAGCTCCAGCAGCGGGCGCGCCGACGGGCGGCCGTACTTGGCGTCGTCCCAGGCGCGCTCCACATAGTCGATATCGGGACAGATGTGCATGGTGGCGCGGTGGTGCGGGCCGGGGGCGCCGGGGTAGGCGTTGAATTCGGGCAGGCCGTTGAGGGCGAAATTGATCTTGGCGCTGGCGCCTTCGCTGCGAAAATTGCGGATGGCGGCCAGGAATTCCGGGTCGAGATCGCGCTCCTCGACCAGGTTCAGGAAAGTCCGCTTGGGATCGAGATTGCTCGCCACCGCACGGGCGCCGATTTCGTCGCCGTTTTCCAGTACCACCCCGGCGGCGCGGCCTTCCCTCACCAGCAATTTGGCTACTTCGGCGTTGACGCGAATCTCGGCGCCGGCGGCGCGCGCGGCCGATGCAATGGCTTCCGATACGGCGCCCATGCCGCCGCGCACGAATCCCCACAAGCCGCGATGGCCGGCCACTCCGCCCATCGAATGGTGCAGCAGGATGTAGGCCGTGCCGGGCGATCGCGGGCCGCCATTGGCGCCGATCACGCCATCGGTCGCCAGCGTGACTTTCACCTGCTTGGACTGGAACCACTCGTCCAGGAACTCGGCGGCGGATTGGGTGAAGACTTTCACCAGCGCGGTCAGATCCCGCGCCGCCACACCGCGCAGCTTCGCCGCCAGCTTGAAGTAATCGAGAAAATCCGTCACGCCGCGCGGCGGGAATTGAGGAGGGGCGGCGAGGAGCAGACCCTCCACGAAGGCCGCCAGCCGCTCGATCGACTCTTCGTAAGCGGGGTAGACCTCGGCGTCGTGGACGGAAAACTTGCGGATCTCTTCCAGCGTGCGGGCGCGGTCCTGCCACATGAAGAAATTCCGGCCGTCGGGGAAGGCGGAGAAAAATGCCGGATCCTTGGCATCCACCCGGTAGCCATGGCTCGCCAGGTCGAGCTCGCGGACGATACGCTCCTGCAGCAGGCTGGTAAGGTATGCCGCAGTGGAAACGCGGTAGCCCGGCCAGACTTCTTCGGTGACGGCGCAACCGCCCACCATTTCGCGCCGCTCGAGCACCAGCACCCTGCGCCCGGCGCGGGCTAGGTACGCGGCCGCTACCAGTCCGTTGTGGCCGCCTCCCACGATCAGGACATCATAGACGGGCATCGTTCCATTATCGTTTGCGGAACGCTACCACCGCCAGCGGCGGCAGGGTGATGGCAATACTGTTGGGGCGGTTGTGGCGGGGGATGGGCCGCGAAGATACCAGCCCCCCGTTGCCCAGGTTGGAACCCCCGAAAAGCTCGGAATCGGTATTGAGGATTTCTTCGTAGAAGCCCTCCTCGGGAACCCCGAACTCGTACTGCCTGCGCTCCACCGGAGTGAAGTTGCAGCAGAACAGGAGAAAATCCTGCGGGTCTTCGGCGCGCCGCAAAAACGCGATCACCGAATTTTCCCAATCGTGGAAATCCACCCATTCGAAACCGGTATAGTGGAAGTCCACCTGGTGCATCGCGGGGTTGGCGCGATACAACCGGTTCAGCTCCCGCACCAGCGCTTGCAGCTTGGCGTGATAGGCGAATTCCAACACGTCCCAGCGGACGCCGATGTCGTGGTTCCACTCCTCGCGCTGGCCGATATCCTGCCCCATGAACAGCAACTTCTTGCCCGGGTGTGCCCACATGTATGCCAGGAACGCGCGCGCGTTGGCGAACTGGCGCCATTCGTCGCCCGGCATCTTGCCCAAAAGCGAGCCCTTGCCGTGCACCACCTCGTCGTGCGAGATGGGCAAAACGAAGTTTTCGGTGAAGGCGTACAGCAGGCTGAAGGTAATGGCGTTGTGGTGATACTTGCGGAACACCGGATCCTGGCTGAAGTAGTGCAGCATGTCGTGCATCCAGCCCATGTTCCACTTCATGGTGAAGCCCAGCCCGTTGAGGTAGACGGGCTTCGAGACGCCGGGGAACGCGGTCGATTCTTCGGCCGCGGTGAAGGCGCCGGGCACGCTGTGCGCCAGCTCGTTGAAACGCCGCAAAAAGTCGATCGCTTCCAGGTTCTCGTTGCCGCCGTACTGGTTGGGAATCCACTCTCCGGGCTTGCGCGAGTAATCCAGGTACAGCATGGAGGCCACCGCGTCCACCCGCAGGCCGTCAATGTGATACTCCTTCAGCCAGAACAGCGCGTTTGAAATCAGGAAGGCGCGCACCTCGTTGCGGCCGTAGTTGAAGATCATGGTGCCCCAGTCGCGCTGCTCGCCCTTGCGCGGGTCGGCGTGCTCGTAGAGCGCGGTGCCGTCGAAAAATGCCAGGCCGTGCGCGTCCTTGGGGAAATGTCCGGGCACCCAGTCGACAATCACGCCGATGCCGGCCTGGTGGCAGACGTCGACCAGATACTTGAAGTCGTCGGGCGTGCCGAAGCGCGAGGTGGGCGCGAAGTAGCCGATCACCTGGTAACCCCAGGAACCGGAAAACGGGTACTCCATGATGGGCAGAAACTCGATGTGGGTATAGCCCATCCGAACCACGTACTCCACCAACTGCACCGCCAGCTCCCGGTAGGAGAGCGATTCGCCGCGCGGCGTCCGCAACCAGCTTTCGATGTGGACCTCGTAGACGCTCACCGGCGATTTGAGCAGGTCGACCTTCGGCCGCGTCTCCATCCAGGCGGCGTCGTTCCATCGATGTTTCGACGTGTCCCACACCACCGACGCCGATTTAGGCGGCGTTTCGCAGGCGAAGGCGAAGGGGTCGGCCTTCATCTGCTGGTAGCCGGCAAAGCGCGAGCGGACGTAATACTTGTAGGTAGTGCCTTCGCCCAGCCCGGGGACGAACAGTTCCCAAACGCCGTTGTTGCGCTGCCGCATGGGATGCCGCCGGGTGTCCCAATCGTTGAATTCCCCCGTCAGCGTCACCGCCAGGGCGTTGGGCGCCCATACCGCGAAGCGCACGCCGCGCACGCCGTCCGCTTCCGCCAGGTGCGCGCCCAGCGTGCGGTAGGCTTCGTGCAGCGTGCCCTCCCCGTACAGATACAGATCGGTATCGGAAATCTGCGGGCCGAAGCGGTAGGGGTCTTCCATTTCGATTTCACGCCCGTCCGCCAGCCGCGCCATGAGCGTATACCGCCGCGGCTCGCCGTCGAGCAGCCCCGCGTAGAAGCCCTGCGAATGTTTCCGCGCCAGGGGGCAGCGCCGGCCGTCCAGCGCCACCCAGGCCGCCTCCGCCTCGGGCAGGAATGCCCGCACCTCCCACCTGGGCTGGTTGTCTTTGGCACGAACCATGTGCGGGCCCAGAATCCGAAAGGCATCGCCGTGGTACCCGCCGGCTATCGCTTCAATCTCTGCAGCAGTCATGAGAGCCTAATAGACAAGTATGTACGATTTTGCCCGCGCGTGGCCCAAAGCCGAACTGCATTTGCACCTGGAAGGCTCGGTCGAGCCCGAAACTCTCCACGAGCTCGATCCGGCCACCGACGTTTCCGCCTTTCGCGCGCTCTACCAGTACGCCGATTTCGACGCGTTTCTGAAAGCCTTCGGCGCGGTAGGCAAACTGCTGCGCACGCCCGCCGATTATGCCCTCGTCACCCGGAGGCTGCTGGAAGGGCTGGCCGCGCAGAACGTGCAATACGCCGAGATCACGGTTGCCGCCGGGGTGGTCTTGTGGAAGCAGCAGCCGTTTGCGCCGATCTTCGATGCCATCGCCGAAGCCGCGGCCGATTCGCCCGTGAAAGTGCGCTGGATTCTGGACGCCGTGCGCCAGTTTGGCCCGGAAGCCGCCATGACCGTGGCCGGCTGGGCCGCCGAGCGCCGCCATCGCGGCGTGGTGGCCATCGGCATCGGCGGCAGCGAAGCCCGCGGACCGGCCGAATGGTTCGGCGATATGTTCTCCTATGCCCGCGAAGCCGGCTTGCGCCTGACCGCTCATGCCGGCGAAAGTATGGGCCCTGAATCCATCTGGGCCGCCCTAAAACTAGGCGCCGAGCGCATCGGCCACGGCATCACGGCGGTGCAGGACGAACGCCTGCTGGCGCACCTGCGCGAGCGCGACATCCCCCTCGAAATCTGCCTCACGAGCAACGTAGTAACTGGCGTGGTTGCGCGGTTAGAAGATCATCCGATTCGACGGCTGTACGATGCCGGAGTTCCGATCGTGCTGGCGACGGACGATCCGGCTATGTTTCGGTGCACGCTGACTGGGGAGTACAAGCTGGCGGGCGCTAACTTCGGTTTCAGCGAGGGGGAACTGAGAGGGATTGCGGAGAATGGGCTTCGGTATGCGTTTGGGTGGGAGGGGGGTTGAAAGGTGACGGCTGGAAGGCCTTCCGCCCGTGGGTTCTCCGTCTGCTCGATGGTGTGGACGCTGGGAAACCGCGGGAGCAGCCCAGAACTCTATGAGATTCTGTGGCGCGACGCAAAGGACCTCGCCACGAAGCCGGAGGGCGGAAATTGCGTTTTCGGCGGCGGAGTACTGTGGGCGCGCTTCCGCCATCTCCTGGTCGTGGCGAGCCATGGCCTTCTCGTGCTCCTGCAACCACTCGTTGTGACGAACCATGCCAAGGTCGTGTGTGTGCAACCACTCGGCATGATCCTTGAGCAGCTCGATGTGCCGGGACTGAATACCGTTCATGACGATAGCGGTCTCCTGAAGTTCCTTCAGAGCTTTCGACATATCCGGCATATTCATTAATATACACCCTTATGCCTCTATGCCTCCGGACCGATCCACCCACATTAGAGCGATCGGTGGGACAGACCAGCGCCGTTTTTGGTCTGTCACAGCTCGCCTAACCCCTCGCCAAA
>JBKQVG010000318.1:0-6827 GCA_052325345.1 Bryobacteraceae bacterium | reverse complement strand
GGCCACGGTAACCAGCGCGCGGAGGAATACCTTGATTCGTGAGTGCATCGTGTCACCTTTGTACTACGATTTGGCGCGCGAAGTGGTAAAGGACGTGAAAAACTGCTATTTTCGCTATTAAGGACTCTTAATATGGAATCCGTATCACGACGTGCCTTCTCCAAGCTGATGGCTGCCGCGCCCTTCGCGAGACAAGCGCTTGCCAGTGCCATGCCAATGCGCACGCTGGGCAAGATTGGGTTTAAAACC
Organism: Bryobacteraceae bacterium; assembly: GCA_052325345.1. Taxonomy (GTDB): domain Bacteria; phylum Acidobacteriota; class Terriglobia; order Bryobacterales; family Bryobacteraceae; genus JBEKYD01. Next base: position 6,578 of record JBKQVG010000318.1, on the reverse strand, counting down.
GGCATTCTGGGCTTCGGCGCCCAACGCATTGACGGCACCGAACAGGCCAACGTGGACCGCATCGTTGCCGAAGGCATCGAAGCGGGTGTGAACTATGTCGACACCGCCCCCAACTACGGTAACTCCGAGGATCTCCTCGGCAACGCGCTCCGCGGCAAGCGCGACAAGGTATTCCTGGCAACCAAGATTGAAAGGGACACGCGCGAGGGGGCGCTGGAGGAGGTTCGCGCGAGCCTCCGCCGGCTCCAGACGGACCATCTCGACTGCGTCCTGTTTCACAACATTGCCCGCGATGACCGCTGGCCCGACTTCGACAAACTGCTGGCCAAGGGCGGAGCGCTCGACGGTCTGGTCGAAGCCAGGAAGCAGGGCATGATTCGGCACATCGGCTGCAGCACCCATACCAGTCCCGCGCGTGTCATTCGCGCCTTCGAGACCGGCGAATTCGACCTCGTGCAGGCGATCTTGAACTTCGTGGACCACCAGATCTACCACCTGGAGGAGCGGCTGTTGCCGGAAGCCCGCAAGCGCGATATTGCGATCGTTGCCATGAAGGTGTTAGGCGGGCCGTCGGGCCGAACCAGCGGCTGCCGCATCAGCGCCGAAGACCGCGTTGCCAGCATGAGATACGTCTGGGGAATTCCCGGCGTGGCGGTCTCGATTATCGGCTTCCGCAACCCGGCCGAATTGCGGGAAGGCCGCGATGCCGCCCTGGCGTACCAGCCCCTCAGCACCGCCGAACTGACCGCCCTCGAACAACGCGGCCGCGCTCTTGCGGAAAAGTGGGGACCCAGCCGCGGTCCGGTGACGTGACACCGTGAGAGCCAGGGCGCTAAACGCGCCACCCGCTACTTGAAAAGCCGCGGCGCGAAATCGTCTAAATCGCGGCGCCATGTCAGGAATTCGTGCGCCGTGCCCTGCGATTCGTAGAAGACGTTGTGGATGCCCGCTTTGTCGAGAGCCTGGTGCATGGCCTCGGCGCCCTCGTGCATGGCCGTTTCGGCCGTTCCGGCTCCAATCCAAAAGAGCCGAACTTTCTTGTTGAACGCCGCCGGTTCGGCGAACGCTCCATGATAGGCGGTCTTCACGTCGAAATTGCGAATCGGCGCGCTGAAGCAGCCGATCCACGCGAACTTGTCCAGGTGCGTCAGCGCGATCTGAAGGGTTTGCGCGCCTCCCATCGACAGGCCCGCCATGGCGCGGTGCTCCCGGTTGGCGATGGTGCGATAGGCGCCATCCATCATGGGAATCAAATCGTCGATGACAATCGCCTCAAACGCCGACGGCGCCCGGTTGCCCGTTGCCGGAGCGCCGCCGCCACCGGGCGCCGCGGACGGCGCCGGCGCCGGGGCCGGGCCGAGCGAGCCTACCGGCTGAGTGGCGTAGCCCGTCTCCATCACTACAATCATGGGCTTTGCTTTGCCCGACGCAATCAGATTGTCCAGGATCAGGTTGGCGCGGCCCTGACGCGTCCAACTGGACGCGTTCTCCGTCGATCCGTGCTGGAGATACAAAACCGGATAACGCTTCGCCGTGATGCGATCGTAGTCCGGAGGAGTATAGACATAAATGCGCCGCCACGAGCCAGTCGTTTTCGAATGATACAAGTGGATTCGCACGTCGCCGTGAGGCACGTCGCCAAGCGCGTAGAAATCCGCTCCCGTTTCGGGAACCTCCAGCCCGCTCAATTCCTTGTTGTGGCCAAAATAGGATTCGACGGCCGGATCGGGCGCCTCCACGCCATCCACTACGAACCAGTAATAGTGAAATCCCGGTACCACGGGGCCGGTGGTGAGGCTCCAAACTCCCTGGTCGTCGCGCTGCATCTCGAGCGGACCCCTTCCGATACCGTTGTCGGCGTTGTTGGTGGCCACCCCCACCTTGTGTGCCTCCGGAGCCGCGAGCTGAAAAGTAACGCGCAGATCGGAATGAATGCAGGGGTAGGGCGCCCCTTCGGTGTTCGATGGCGCCGGCCGGCAATCTTTTCCCGGCTGCGCCCAACAGAATACGCATGTAAAGATCGAAACGATCAGGAAACGGTTCATCGGCATCTTCCATGTCCCGGCAGGGAGCAGACGCCATTGTCGCACGCTGCGTCCCTTTGTGGGCCGGGTATGCGGGCGCCGGGCGGCGCCGGCGGTTTATCGTTCCGAAATCGGACGGAATCGGTTTTGTTCGATTTCAGGAACGCCCACCGGGCGCTTCCCTTGGAACCAGCCGCTGCTTGCACCGCTCTGCCAGCTTTTCAGCGCCGCGCGCGAGGATTCCGACATCGCTGCCGACGGCCACAAATGTGAACCCCGCTTCCAGGTATCGCGCCGCTTCGTCGGGATCCCCAGTCAGAATTCCCGCCGCTCTGCCCGCGGCACGGATGCGGGCACAGCCATCGGCAATCGCGGCCTGAACCTCCGGATGCCGCGGATTAGCGAGAAAGCCAAAGTCCGCTGCAAGGTCGCTCGGCCCGATGAAAATCCCATCGACGCCCTCAACCGAGGCGATGGACTCGATTTCACCGAGCGCTACACGGGTCTCAACCTGAACCAACACGCACGTGCTTTCGTGAGCCGTGCGATGATAATCGGCGACCCTGCCATAGTGATTCGCCCGCGGCGCGACGGACACGCCCCGGATCCCGCGCGGAGGATAGCGAGTCGCCGCAACCGCCCGCCGCGCCTCCTCGGCATTCTGCACGAATGGAACCAACAGCGACCGCGCGCCCACGTCCAGGATGCGCTTGATCAGCACAGCGTCGTTCCAGGCACAACGCACCACCGGCTCCGCCGTACCCATTGACATCGCCTGTAGCTGGGATAGTAGATCCGGAACCTCGTTGGGGGCATGTTCGGTATCGATCACGATCCAGTCGAAACCGGCGCCCGCGATGATCTCGGAAGCAATATTGCTGCGTAGGGCACTCCACAACCCAATTTGGCTTTGCCCGTCGCGAAGGGCGGCTTTGAAGGTATTCGGAGGCAGTGAGTCGGTGGTGTAAGACAAGAGGATCTTCTCCGGTATCAATTCCACGGCGGCAGCGGGCGGCAACGAAGCTGGCGTCTTGGCAGCACGCTTTGTTCGGAATCCGGGGAAACAACCATCCTCGCGACCGAGCCGGTAGGCCAGAGTGCCCGCGTCGGACCAGTGAGTAATGCGGTTACCGCACTTCTATCAGTCATCATACAACACCAGGGAGTTTGCCGCGGTTCTGGCCGGATCGCGCCTCTCGCGATCCGGCGGCATTGTGCGCCTGGCGAAGGCGGTCATAACTCCTGGTCAGGTGAGCCCTCATGGCCGCGCGCGCCGCTTCGGGATCTCGCCGGAGGATGGCCTCGTAGATGTCCCTATGCTGCTGGTGTACGAGCTTGAGATAGGGGAGTTGCTCGATGCCGAGTTGGATGGAGCTGATGCGCGAACGTGGAATGGTTGCGGTGCCTAAATGGCTCATAACCTCTGCGAAATACCGGTTCCCGGTAGCATAGGCCACTTGCAGGTGAAACTGAAAGTCCGGCGCGGCTGCGTCCCCGGAACGATCCATGCTTTCCTGAAAGGCGCCGAGCACCCGCTGCATTTCGCCGAGCTGTTCTTCGGTACGCCGCGCGGCCGCCAATCCGGCCGCCTCGGTTTCGAGGCTGATTCTTAGCTCGAGCATCGCCAACACGTCGCGCACCGTGACGATGGCATTGGGATCGTCTCCAAACTCGAAGGCATTGGGCGAGGAGCGTACAAAGCTGCCAATGCCGTGGCGGGTCTCGACCAGTCCAGCGGCCTGGAGGCTTGAGATGGCCTCGCGCACCACTGTGCGGCTGACGCCGTGTTGGCGTATGATCTCGGATTCGGTTGGCAGCTTATCCCCGGGGCGAAGCGTACAACTACGAATACTTTCCGAAAGGCGATCCGCGAGATCGTGGGCGAGGCTGCGCGATCTCCCTTTATGGCCGGGCAATTCCAAACCACCCATATCGGACATCATATCTCCGCTGCGGCTGCATCGATCGTTAGTGCCGGAATGTGGGCTCAAGGTTTAGGCCCAATCAATTATATTCAACCAGGCGGTTTTTGGCAAACAATACTTAAACGATTCAAAAGTTGCTTGACACGTACGGAAGACGACCATATGATATATGACGTCTGACGACTCGGGGATCTATTGAGCACCAATTTGCCATGCCGCCCGCCGTATGCGACGGGGTTGGCCTTGTTGCAGCACTGTGGAGGTTCCATGTCAAAACGTATCGTTTTTGCGGTTTGCACCATTCCGGCCGTCGACGGCGGCCAAGCGGGCAGAACGAAAGTTCCGGATCGCGTTGAGAAAAAAAGAATTATGGACGGGCCTCTGACGCTGGGGGCGGCGCTGGCGGCGATTACGCTCGTACTCGGCCTGGCAACCGTTCTGACGTTCCCGGCTCGAGTTCAGGCGCAATCCAGCCTGAACCGTGTAAACGGGCAGGTCACCGACCCGTCGGGAGGCGTGATTGTGGGCGCGTCGGTTGCGGCGCGCGAAGTGAATACCGGTGCGGTCAGGGAAGCCAAGACCAACGAACGCGGCTACTACCTGATGCAACTGCCCATCGGGACCTACAACATTACGATCTCCAGTCCAGGTTTCCGGACGGCTGTGCGCGAGAAGGTGCCGGTGGATGTGGGCGCGGACGTGAGTTTGGATTTCAAACTGCAAGTCGCCGCCGCACAACAGGCTGTCGACGTGGTGGCGCAAGGGGCGCCGCTGCTCAGGCCGGAGTCGAGCACCGTGCAGACGGTGGTCGATAATTCGCTGGTGAACGACCTGCCAATCGCCGTTTCGGGAAGGGAACGCAATGCGGCCGGTTTTTTGGCGCTGACGCCCGGCTATAACGGAACCCGGCTGGACGGTGGCGCCGGCAATGCGAACACGCAGTACGTCGACGGCGCGGTGGTAAACCCCTCCTCTTTCTCGCCGGAACTAAGCACCAACATGATCATCCCCGCCTTTGCGGTGGAACAGTTCCAGGTGGTGGATAACACGATGGATTCGCAAGACGGCCGCAGCTCCGGCGGAACCATCAAATACGCTCTGAAATCCGGCACCAACGGCTATCACGGGTCGGCATTCGATTTTGTCCGCAACGCGGATCTGGATGCGAGAAATTTCTTCTCTCCGACTGTGGCCCAGGACACCCAGAACGAGTTTGGCGCGGAACTGGGCGGCCCGGTGGTGCTACCCCATTTGTACAACGGTCACAACCGGACATTTTTCTACATGTACTACGATGGCTATCGATATACCAATACCAATTCGGCAACTATCAGCAGCCTGATGACGCCGGCCATGAAGGCAGGCAATTTCAGCGCGGCCGGGATTCCCTCTATCTACGACCCCAACTCAACCACGACCACCGCGTCGGGAGCATACACGCGGACTCCGTTTCCCGGCAATATCATCCCCGGCAGCCAGATCAGCCCAATTTCAAGCTATATCGCGAACCTGTTTCCGGCTCCCAACCGGTCGGGGTTGACCTCGAACAATTTAGGCAGCACGGTGGCAACCACGAGTGACAACCAGGGATTGATGAAGATCGACCAGGTATTGCGTAACGGACATGTCTCGATCAGCTTTGGCGACTACGAGCAAGGCACCACCTCGGTGGGCCCGTTCGGACCAATATTGAACGGAAGCCTCGGAGACAATCATGGCTACAGGGCCATTCTGAACTGGGATACCGTTATATCTCCCACTTTACTGAATAATTTCAACCCGTCCTTTATGCGCTGGCACCTGGAAACGCTCCAGGGCGGCCAGACTACTCCCACGACGGGCTCTAATCTGAACCAAATGGCTGGACTGAACCAGGGCTTGGTGAGCGGAAGCGGCCTGGCATCGATCAGCGCGGGAGGCTACTACCTTGGCATAGTGGGTAGCGTCAACAACATTGTGCATCAGAACTGGCGCTTGGCCGACACTCTCACCTGGCATCACGGCAGCCATTCGATCATTGTCGGAGCCAGCATGGACCGTATCTCCACCCAAGGCGTGCAAACATCGGGCGGCCACTTCTACGTGGGAAGCTACACTTTCGCGCCCGGGGAGACCGGACTGCCCGGCGTGTCAAGCAGCGGCTACGCCGCGGCCAGCTATATGCTGGGCCAAGTCGATAGCGGAACCTGGGGTCAGCAGCCGTGGCAGGCGTTCTTGTTCCGTCCCTGGGCCGTTTATGGCCAGGACACCTGGAAGATTCGCTCGAACCTGACGCTGAACGTGGGTTTGCGTTGGGAATACGAACGGCCGATTCACGAGAAGCGGGATCGCATGGCGAATTTCGATCCGACGCTCGCCAACCCCGGCGCGGGCAATTTCCCGGGCGCGCTGGAGTTTGCCGGACATGGGCCCGGCCAAGCCGGGGTAGATCAGTTCGCCAACTATTGGCACGACGGTTTCGGCCCCCGATTAGGATTGGCTTATAGTGTCACCAAGAGCACGGTTTTGCGCGCCGGTTATACGATCAGTTACGATAGCAACTCCGGGCCCGCGATCTTTCTGAACCAGCAGGGATACTTTTCTCAGGCGACCATCGCCAGTACCAATGCCGGAGTCACGCCGGCATTCA
>JBKQVG010000317.1:0-6396 GCA_052325345.1 Bryobacteraceae bacterium | reverse complement strand
AGGCCACCGGCTGGCTGTGATACATCACTTCGGCGGGAAAGAGCGGCTCGTCGCGGCGGTTGGCGCCGGTATCGTTTTCCCCCGGCACGTCGGCGGCGGTGAGGGTGGCCACCACGCCCGGCAGCTCCAGCGCCGGCGATACGTCCAGCTCCGTGACCAGCGCGTGCGCGTGCGGCGCCATTACCGGCCAGGCGTGCAGCAGCCGCGGGAAACGGCCGCAGAGGTCGTCGGTGTAGAGCGCTTCGCCCGCGACGTGCGCCCGCGCGCTTTCGTGCGAGACGCTCTTCGCCGCCGCGCTCGCGCCCTGCGGAGAGGCGACAGACCACAAAAAACGATGGTCTGTCCCACCGGGCGTGCCAGAAGTTTTACCCGCTTCGCTCACGCCGCCGCGCCCTCCTGCTGTTCCCACCAGAACTTTTCGATCAGGCTCTGGGCCATCGCCAAGCGGTATGCGGCCGAGGCGCGATGGTCGTCTATCGGCCGCAGCGTCCGCGCCACCACGTCTTGCGCACGATGCACCGTGTTTTCGTTCCAAACGCGGCCCAAGACTACGCCTTCGGCCTCGAACGCCCGCACGGGCGCCGCCGCCACGCCGCCGTAGGCGAAGCGCGCGCTCTCCACCCGCCCGCCTTCGTCCAGCACAATGGCGAAACAGGCGGCCACCGAGCTGATATCGTCGAGGCGCCGCTTGGCAATCTTGAAAAATCGCGCCTGCCCGCGCCACGCCGCGCCATCTTTCGGCACCACCACCGAGACCAGCAGCTCTCCCGGTTCCAGCGCCGTCCGGCGATAGCCCACAAAGAAATCTTCCAGAGGGATGGCGCCCCACGCGCCCGCGCTGGCGACTTTCACTTGCGCGTCCAGAGCCAGCAGCAGCGGCGCCGCATCGCCGATGGGCGAAGCCGTTGCCAGGTTGCCGCCGATTGTGGCGCGATTGCGAATCAATGGCGAGGCGAACAGCGGGAGCCAATCGCGGAATACCGCCGGGGCGCCCGTCCATCGCGCTCCGATCTCCGACAGCGTCAAGGCCGCCCCGATCTCCACGGCTTCTTCCGTGTCGCGAAACACCCGCAGCTCGGGCAGAGCTTCCAGGCTCACCAGGCGCCGGAAGCGGCGGCCCTTCAAATTGGACTCCACCGCTAGGTCGGTGGCCCCGGCCACAATCCGCGCCTCCGGGTCGCGCTCCAGCAGGTCGAGACACTCGGCCAGCGTCTCCGGCCGCGAAAATCCTTCTTCCCGAACACCGGTAAGTTTCGGAGCCGGCCGCGCCAGCCGTTCCCGCCAGGGCCCGGCCGGCGCTTCCTGGAGCGACCGCGCGGCTTCCAGAATGGGACGGTACCCCGTGCAGCGGCACAGGTTGCCGCCCAGCGCTTCGGCCTCGCACGGACCTTTGCGGCCCGGCCGGTAGTACTCCGCGAACAGGCTCATCACGAACCCCGGCGTGCAATAGCCGCACTGCGAACCGCCGGCATTTACCATGGCTTGCTGCGCGGGCTCCAGTTGGCCGCCGGCCGACAGCGCCTCCACCGTGTAGATCTCCTGCCCCGCCGCCATGGAAAGCAGCATCAGGCAGCTATTGATGGGAACGTATGCGGAGCCGGATCCGTGCGGCCGCACGACAATCACGGTACACGCGCCACACTCGCCCTCCGCGCAACCCTCTTTGGCGCCGGTCAAGCCGTGCGCGCGGAGAAAGTCCAGCAGCGTAGTGTGCGCCGCATACCCCTCCGCTCGCGTTGCCCTCCCATTCAATAGAAATTCCACTGCCATTCCCCAGCAGCCCCGGCTACGATTAGGATAATTGTAACAATTGCACCGCTGTTTTCGCCTGCAGTAATTCCAAGCCGGTCGGGTGGTCGCAGGCGCTGCGAAGACGCGCTATACCTGATAGCAGCATGAAGCCCGGCGAATTCGACCAGCTCGTGGAGGCCGCTTTTCGGCGCATTCCCGCGGGGTTCCGCAAACGCATGGCCAACGTGGCGCTGATCGTGGAGCCCGAACCGCCTCCGGACCGCGTCGGGCCGGGGCACACTTTGCTGGGTCTCTATGAAGGACGGCCGCTAACCCATCGCAGCGTTTTTGAAACCATCGCCATGCCCGACCGCATCACCATCTTTCAAGGCCCGCACGAGCGCCTGGCACGGAGCCCGGAACAATTGGCCAGCATGGTGGAAGACACGGTCTGGCACGAAGTCGGGCATTACTTCGGCATGAACGAGGCCCAGGTCAGAGCCGCGCAGCGGAGGCGGCGGGCAAACCGCTAGCCCTCTCAGGAAGCGGCGATGCCTTCCGGGCCGTCTTCCCGTGGCACGGCGGCGGGGCCGGCTCCGGTATCCGCAGTCTCGGGGCCGGGGCCGGTCTCGCGGCGCAGGCGGTCGAACAAGGAGCGCGCCGCCCGCTGCGCGGCCACCTTCTTGGTGCGGCCTTCGGCCTGCGCGCTCCACTCCTTCCCCACGCGAACTTCCAGGGTAAACAGCTTGGCGTGTTCCGGGCCGCGTTCTCGAAGGATGGCATAGCGCGGCTGCGGCATGTGACGAGCCTGCGCCAACTCCTGCAAGGCGCTCTTGAAATTGGTGAGCGCCGGATGGATATCGGTATCGATCTCTTCTTCCGCGTCGGGAGGCGCGTCGAGCACCGAGTTATTCACGAAGGCGCGGACCGGGTCGATGCCGCCGTCCATATACATGGCCGCCAGCAAGGCTTCCAGGGCGTCCACCAGCAGAGTTTTCTTGGCGCGACCGCCGCTCATCTCTTCGCTGCGGCCAAGCGCAAGATAGCTCCCCAGGTCCACCTGCCGCGCCACGCCGTGCAGGTGCGCGGCGCTCACCAGGTGCGCTTTCATGCGCGACAGGTCGCCCTCGCGCGACTCCGGGAAACGCTTGACCAGCGCCTCGGCAATGAGAAACCCGAGAATCGAATCGCCCAGAAACTCCAACTGCTCGTTATCACCGCTGGTGGTGGCCGGGCCGGGCCGCGCTTCGTTGGCGAAGGAACGGTGCGTCAAGGCCCGGTTCAGCCAGACGGGATCGCGAAACCGGTAGGCGATCCTCACCTCCAGCAGGGACGGCTCCGCTTGCATATCCGGCCTTACGGCTTGGCCGGACCCTTGGCCCGCGTAGCCACGGCCTTGATGTTGGTGGCGATCTGCTGGATCTGCGGAAACAGGTTGGGAAGCGCCAGCACCTTGTCGCACATGGCGATGGCATCGTCGTACTTCCCGGAGGACTCATAGGCCGAGGCGAGACGCACCATATACGCCGCTTGCGGGTCGCCCTCGACGGCCGTTTTGAAGTCGGCGATGGCGACGTCCCACTTCTTACTGGTCATCGCCGCCAGGCCGAGATCGTTCTGCGCCTGGGCGGCGATTTCCTTCTGGAAATCGGCCCACTGCTGGTCGGTCACCTGCGGGTTGGGCTTGGCCGCGGCTTTGATATTTTCGAGGGCCTGGTTGAGGTACTTGTCGGCTCGGGCGAGCTTGTCGTCCCTGTCGAGATCGGTATCGCGAGTGTGCTGCACCAGCACTTCGCCGGCCGTCAACGCGGCCTGGTAGTTCTTGGGATTTGCCTCCAGCGCGCGGCCTGCGAAGATCTCGGCTTTCTCCCAATCGCCCTTTTTTCTGTAGGCATCCGCTTCGAGAGACAGCGCGATGTCTTTGAATTGAGTATCGGCGTACTTGGTAAGCAGGTTTTCGGCGGCGGCAATCAGCGCGTCGGGATCGCTCTGGGCGTGCACCATGGCGTTATAGGCTTCCGCCTCGCCCCGGGACACCTTGGGCGCTTGGGCCATCAGACAGCCGCCGGCGGCGACTAGAGCCGCCATTCCGGCCACTAGGATTCGTCTCATTCCTGAAAACTCCTTCAAAAGATGATTACTTCCCTGAAACTTGTTGCAGCCCCGCGCGCGCCGCGTCCAGGGCCTTTTGCGAACCGCCCTGGATCTCCAGAGCGTCGCGAAAATACCGGGTTGCCTTATCGAACTCCTGGGCCAAACCCGCCAGCCTGCCCAGATACACCAGGCACCAGGCCTTCACCTGAGGCTCGGGATCGTTGTCGAGCGCTTTAAGAAACAGGCTTTCCGCCGCGGCGGGGTCCCTCTCGAGCGCCGCAATGCGCGCCAATCCATAGTAAGCCGAAGCACGCAACGGCTTCTGACCGGCCTGTTCCACCACCGCCAGAAACATTTCCTTGGCCTTATCCAACTGGCGGGCGGCATACAGATTTTCGGCCTCTTCCAGCGTCTTGGCCGGTCCCTGCGGCACGGGCGCCGGCGGCGGCGTGCCCGCGACCGTCTTCCGATTGGAAAACTCCACCTGCGACAGCCGGCGCTCCTCCTTCGCCAGGTCGATCGCGCCCAGCAGCGTGATGTAGTACTCCGCCATGGAGGTTTCCTGCTTCTCGTAGAGGCCCAACTGCTCGTAAAAATACGGCGTCAAAATGAAGCCTTGATGCAGGTCCTCGTCAACCGCGCCGGACTTATGATCCAGGCGCGCTTCCACTGCCTTGATGAGGCATTCGGTGGTCATGAGCAGGGGGTCCTGCTTAAAGGAGCTGTCCAACGCGGTGGCCCGGTCGAGGTTTTCGAACAGCACCTTTTTGCGGTCGACGATTTCGCGATAGCGCGTGGTGAGCGGCTCCAGCGTGTAGTGGAGGTAAGCGTGACGAATGTCGAAGGCGCGCGGCTCGGGCGAGGGGGTTACCACTACATAGTAATCGTATCCATAGCTGCGCGTCTGGACCTGGTTGGGCTCCGCCAGCAGCTCGATGAAAATTTGAAAACGGCGTCCGCGGACCCCGGAAGTCTGCTGGCGCAGGTAGGCGTTCACCTGCTCGACGTCTTCCAGCACGGGGCGGTGATAGCGCGCGATCACCGAAAGGATATGAGGCTGCGAACGGCGCCAGAGATCGTCTATATTCGCTTCCCTGTAAAAGGCAACCAGCAGGGGCGTCAAACCCTTCAGCGCGGCGGCGTCGGGCGGGATGTCGGCGTCCTTTTCCTTGAACTGGAAGGCCGGCGGCGAGGAAACCGAAAGCGCGAAGGAAATATATTGGCTGAGGTCTTCCGAACCAGTGCGCTTGCGGTGAGCGGCGTAGAACTCTTTCAGCGCGGCCAGCGAGGAAATCTGGCGCTTGGCCAGCTCGTCGCGAACCGCCTTGCGCAGCGGATCGGCGCCGGGCGAATCTAGCCCAGCGTCGTAGCCGGCCGCGTTGATGGCCGCCATGACCGTGAACAGGCTGGGGCTGGCATCGAGTTGCCCGGTTCCGGATTGCTGCGCCGGCGCCACCGCCGCCAGCGCCAAAATGGCTGGAAGTACAAGCCGTTTCAAGTTGCTTCGCCTACGATAACACCAGTGTACTCTAAGGCGGAATTCGGTTCACTCCAGCGAGCACAGGAGCGCAGGGGCACGGAAAACTGGCGTCTCGGAAGGTAGCTCGGCGAGCAGGCAGTCTAGCTCCCACCGCCCGCTACACCACGCTCATCCTCAACTCCTTCACCCGATCCCTTAACTGCGCCGCTTTTTCGAATTCAAACTTCCGCGCAGCCTCTCGCATTCTCTCTTCCAACTCGTCGATGAACTTTTGCCGCTCGGCGGGGGCCAGGTTATCGAACTCTTCATCGCTCTCGATCGGCACCGTGACGTAATCGCCTTCGGCTACGGCTACCAGGCTCATATCGATGGGTTTGACGATGGATTGCGGCACGATGTGGTTGAGCTGGTTATATTCGCTCTGAACCTGGCGCCGGCGGGTGGTTTCCTCGATGGCGCGTTTCATGCTGTCGGTCATGACGTCGGCATAGAGCACGGCGCGGCCTTCCACGTGGCGGGCGGCGCGGCCCATGGTCTGGATGAGCGAGCCGGCGGAGCGCAGAAAGCCTTCCTTATCGGCGTCGAGAATCGCCACCAGGGCCACTTCGGGCAGGTCGAGGCCTTCGCGCAGCAGGTTGATGCCGATCAGCACGTCGAATTCGCCGCGCCGAAGATCGCGCAGAATGCGCATGCGGTCGAGGGTGCTGATTTCGGAATGCAGGTAGTTGCAGCGCACGCCCACTTCGGCGTAATACTCGGCCAGGTCCTCGGCCATCCGCTTGGTGAGAGTGGTCACCAGCACGCGCTGGTTCACGGCCACGCATTTGCGTATTTCGCCAAGCAGATCGTCCACCTGCCCTTTCACCGGGCGGATCTCGACGCACGGATCCAGCAGGCCGGTGGGGCGGATGATCTGCTCCGTCACCACGCCGTTGACCTTGGTCAGCTCATACGGGCCGGGCGTGGCCGACACGTAGACTACCTGGTTGACGCGGTGCTCGAACTCCTCGAAAGTGAGCGGACGGTTATCGAGCGCGCTGGGCATGCGGAAACCGTGCGCCACCAGCACCTCCTTGCGCGAGCGGTCGCCG
>JBKQVG010000316.1:0-10672 GCA_052325345.1 Bryobacteraceae bacterium | reverse complement strand
GAAAACCCTGCCGCCCGCGGTCAAGGTCAGCACCTTCTACGATCAATCCACCCTGGTGCTCGATTCCATTTCGAGCGTCCGCGACGCCATCCTGATCGGCCTCATTCTGGCGGCCACCATCCTGGTCCTGTTCCTGCGCGATTGGGGCAGCTCGCTGGTGGCCGGTCTGGTAATCCCCGCTACCATCGCCATCACCCTCATTGCCCTCCGCCTCATGAATCAGAGCCTCAATTTGATGACCCTGGGTGGACTGGCCGCGGCTGTGGGTCTGATCATCGACGACGCCATCGTGGTGGTGGAAAACATCGTCCTGCACCGCGATTCCGGCCAGTCACGCGCCCAGGCCATCCGCAGCGCGCTGCACGAGATCCGCCTGCCGCTGATTGGTTCCACCATCACGCCCATCGTGGTATTTCTGCCCCTCGTCTCGATCGCCGGCGTCACCGGAACTTTCTTCCGCGCCCTGGCTGTCACCGTGGCCACGGCGCTACTCACTTCGCTGGCCCTGGCACTCACCTGGACTCCCACCCTCAGCCACTACCTGTTGCGCCGCCAGGGTTCTGCCCGTCCCACCACCTCCGCCGACGCGCTCGGTCACGTAGCCACCTCCGGCGTGATGGGCCGTGTCATCCGAGCCTACGGCCGCACGCTCGGCTTCGTGCTGGCTTATCCGCTTGCGCTGGCTCTGGGATCGGCCGCGCTCATCGTGGCATCCTACTTCTGTTACCAGGCCCTCGGCAGCGATCTGCTGCCCGAAATGGACGAAGGCGGCTTCATCCTCGACTATCTGATGCCCGCCGGCTCCTCGCTGGAAGATACCAACCAGGTACTTCTCGGCGTCGAAAAAATTCTATCTTCCACCCCCGAGGTGGAAAACACTTCGCGCCGCACCGGCCTGCAACTGGGCCTCGCCGCCGTTACCGAAGCCAACACCGGCGACATCACTGTCCGCCTCAAACGCAAGCGCGACCGCGGCATCGAGGAGATCATTTCCGATGTCCGCGCCAAGGTCAACAAGGAATACCCGCAGCTCGATGTCGAGTTCCCGCAAGTGCTGCAGGATATGATCGGCGACCTCAGCAATTCGCCCGAACCGATCGAGATCAAGCTGTTCAGTCCCGATCCCGATCTGCTCAAACAATGGGGACCCAAGATCGCCGAGCGAATCAAAAAGATCCCGAGCGTGGTCGACGTCAAGGATGGAATTGAAAACACCATCAGCGGTTCCGCCATCAACATCACCGTCGATCCGGTGGTGGCGGCGCGCGCCGGCTTTTCTCCCCAGGAAATCGAGCTGGATGCCAGCGCCATCTTGCAGGGCGAGCCCGCCACCACCCCGGTAGTCGTCAACGATCGCTCCTATACGATCCGCGTGCGCTTTCCCGAAGCCACCCGCGTCGACCTCGACCAGGTGCGCAACACCATCATCACCAGCAGCCTGAGCGGCAAAACCGCCACCCTCGGCTCGCTGGCCTCTTTCTCGAGCGAGGTGGGCCAAACCGAGATCCGCCGCGACAACCTGCAGCGCTACATTGCCGTCACCGGCCGCTTTGAAGGCATGAGCCTCGGTAAAGGCATGGCCCTGGTGCAGCAGGCCGTCGGCGAACTGAACGTGCCGCCGGCCATTCGCGTGGCCTACGGCGGCACTTACGAAGAGCAGCGGAAATCCTTCCACGACCTTGCCCAGGTTCTCTTGCTGGCCGTGATTCTGGTCTTCACCGTGCTGCTGTTCGAATTCCGCACCTTCGCCGCGCCCACCGCCATTCTGGCCTCGGCCCTGCTTTCCACCTCGGGCGTCTTTCTGGCGCTGCTGGTCACCGGCACGACTTTCAACATCTCGTCGTTCATGGGATTGATTATGGTGATCGGCATCGTAGCCAAGAACGGTATCCTGTTACTCGATGCCGACCAGCGTTTTCGCGCCGAAGGTTCTTCCCATCGCGATGCCATGATCCAAGCCGGCGAACGCCGCCTGCGCCCGATCGTCATGACCGCCCTGGCCACCATCGCCGGCATGATCCCCCTGTCGCTAGCCATCGGCGCCGGTTCGCAAATGTTGCAGCCCCTGGCCATAGCCGTAATCGGTGGCATCCTGGCCTCCATGCTCCTGTCCTTGATCGTCACCCCGGCGGTGCATTACTACCTGACCGGGGAACGGAGCCGGGCGAATTGAATTTCGCGGCGTACGCGCTTTCGCGTAATGCCGCGGAGATCGTTTCCACTTACAGAAGGGCAGTCCGGGACGGAACACGCGCGCTTCTCGCGGAGTTTTGGGCCGGGTCGCGCACCAGGAACCGAAAGCTCGACGCTCCCAGCAGGCATGCCAACCCGGCAGCCAGGAACGCAAACGCAAACGACCCGGTTTTGCCGACAATCCATCCAGTAAGAATAGGACTTACAATGCCGGCTAAGTTGCCACAGGCATTTTGTAAGCCGGTCCAGCGGCCGGCGGCCTCCGGCCCGGCCAGTGTCTGGGTTAAGGAAAACACATTGGACGCGTATATTCCGAAAGCGCCGCAGGCGAGGCACAGGCCGGCGATGGCGAATTCTATGCGAGGCACCAGGACAAAGGGCAGAAGCGATGCGGTCATGACCAGGCCGGAGACCAGAAATCCCCGACGCACCGCGACGGGGGATCCGCCGCGGGAGATCCAGCGGTCGGCTAGGACGCCTCCGCTGATGGAGGAAACCGCCATGATCATGTAGGGCATCGCGCCCCAGAGCGCGACGGAGTTCAAGGAGAAGTGGCGCTCCCGCACCAGGTAGGAGGGCAGCCAGGTCAAAAGGAAATACCATGCGTAGTTGGCGCCGCACAGACCGCCGCACGTGCCCCAAACGTCTCGCCGGCCAAGCAGTTGCGACCAGCCCGGTCCCACCGCTTCCCGCTTGCTTTCGGCGCGAACCAGGGTTCGGGGCGCCCATATCAGCCACGGGACCAGCCAGATGAGCGCAAACGATCCGGTGATGAGGAAGAGCCCGCGCCAGCCAAGCCTGGAAACCAGCAAGGCGCCGCACATCGTTCCCAGGGCCGGACCCAGCCGGGCCCCCTGATCGACCAGAGAGTTCGCCAAGCCGCGGCGCTTCTCGGGGAAGACCGCGGCCAGAATTCTGGAAGTCGCCGGGTACGTGACGGACTCTCCGACTCCCAGCAAGAGCTGCATACAGAGCACTCCCGAAAATGCCGTGACAGCGGCGGTCGATAGCGTCGCCAAGGAAAAAAGCAAGAACCCCGCGGCATACACCCGGCGCACCTCGATGCGATCCACCAGCCAGCCGGATCCGATCTGAGAGGCGGCGTAGGTCCAGTAGAAGGCCGACAAAAGCAAGCCCAGTTGCCAGTGGGAAAGACCTAGCTTGGGGGCCATGACGGGCGCCGCTACAGCCAGGTTGCCCCGGTCGAAAAAGCTTATGCCCATGGCGGCGACCAGGAGAAGAAGAAGTCCCCATGTCTGCCGCGGGCGTGAGGTGTCGGATTGCATTGGCTTAGTCCGCCGTTTTACCGCTTCCCGCCAACTCCGCGGCTGCCAGACGCTCCAGCGCCGCTATCTTTTCCACTCGATTCCGGAACTGCGGTTCGGTGCTGAAACTCGCGGAGAGAAAGGCGCGCAGGCAATCTTCGGCCACCTTGGCTCCAACCACCTGCGCTCCGATCGAAACCACGTTCACATTGTCATGCTCCACCGACTGGTGGGCCGAATAAATATCGTGGCAGACCGACGCGCGGATGCCGGGGATCTTGTTCGCGGCGATGCAGGCGCCGACGCCGGTGCCACAAACCAGGATGCCTCGCGCGGCCCGCCCATCCCGAACGCGGTCGCAAACGGCCTTGGCGATGTCGGGGAAATCGACGGGATTGGGGTCATAGGACCCGCAGTCGTCCACCGGGTATCCCTGGCCGCGCAGGAATTCAATCAGCGGACCTTTCAACGGGAAGCCCGCGTGGTCGCCGCCAACGGCTAACGAAAGTGGTGTCATAGCATTTGCTCTACGCGCTTCGTTCCATAGGACCGGCGCTTAGTTGGCGGCGGCGGAACGGCGTTGTTCCGGCGCCGCCGGGCCCGCATAGGTCAGGCGCAGTCCCCAATCGCTGTCGGCCGGAAAATCGGGCAGCACGATGATGCCAATGATGCTCGAATGCACGGCGCCATTGCCGGCGTCCTGCCACGACCCGTTGCGCGGATCGAACCATTGCGCACGATACAGGCTCGAAGGCCTGGCGCCGCGGACCTGACTTCGAGGGCAGCCCTTCTCAAAGTACGCCAGGAAGATCTCCTTGTCGGGCGTGCGGGCGCAATAGGCCCAGCCTTCATACGCGCGTATCGCGGATGTCTTGTTCGGCGAGATCAGATCGGCGAGGGGAACCAGATCCTGGAAGCGTTTGCCGATGGAAAAGGCAAAGGTGCGCAGGAACTGCATCTGGGCGGCGGACCTCCACTGGAACGCATCCCACATCTTGATCGGCGCGGCCGGTTCGATATCCGCGCCCCAGATGCCCTCCGCTCCGTAGACGTGCCCGGCAAATCCGCCGGAGAGGAAATTCCCGTAAATGGCCGAGCGGACGAACCGATCGTCCTTCTCCGTTCCACCGGGCGCCCCGAACCTGTAGCCTCCGTTGAGTCCGCGCGCATCCACGTAGCCGGAGTAATAGGGTTCGCCATTCAGTGCCGGCGTGGGGTGCGGCAGGTTGAAGATCTCGGTTAAATACCAATAGTTGTTGTGCTCGCGCATGTTGCCGGTCTGGTTCAACGTGACCCACGAGTCCTCGCCCCAGTTTTCCAGCGTGGAGGGATTGGCATTGGCGGAGAGCAAGTTCCCGAACGGCGGTGGGCCGTACTTCTTCATGACCATTTGAATCGCTTCGAGGAAGTCCTCCGGACCGACGGATTCGCTGATGATGTCGAGATGAATCGGGCTGAGAACCGTGTTATTCGCCTGATAGCGGGACCAGACGTATTCAATGAAGCGCGCGTAGGAGTCCGGCCATTTGTAATACTTCTTCCAGCAGAGACTTGCATCTCTGCGCGAAACCTCGATGAAGGGCACGAAGCCGTGATCGTTCAGGTAGTCGATTTTGCGATCGATGAAATGGAAGTAGGCGGGGTTAATACGGTCCATGTCGGGGAACTCGTTCGCGTAGCCCGGCACTTTTCCCGGGAACTCGAACGGCCGACCGCCTTCGTTGTCCATGTTCTTGGCGCTGCCGGTCCCGAATTCGAGCCACGCCGAACGGATGGTGGTTTTCTGGGGGTCGTTCATGGTCAAGTGCCAGGGTTTCCCGTCGGTGATCCAGTTCGGATACGCCGCGATAATGTTGACCCAGTTGTAACCCTGTTCCTGGCGGTAGCGGACATAGTCTTTAAATCCAGCGGTGGGTCCGATGGGGCGCGGCTGGTCGTCGTCATACCAGCGGAAACGGTTGGTGCCGGCGGCGTACCAGGTGTCGCCAATGACCAGGAAGGGTGAGCCGTCCGCCTGTTCGAGCGCGTGGTGATTGGCTGTGGGGCGGAGAAATCCCCTTCGGAGCGGGTTCTGCCGCTTCTCCTCTTCGGTCCACGCTACGGCGGTGAACGAGCCGGTCTTCCCGGCAAGGCCCGGGTCGGACGGGTCGGAACCGCTGCGCCATGCCCAGGTCCCCGGCTCGGTCGCCAAGACCCGCACTCTGAAGGTCTGGCTTCCGTCCCAGAAGCCATAGACGCGCTTCTTGAAGTTGGGGCCGGTGAGATCCACCCATACCGTGACATCGGTGTATGGGTTGGCGAAGGAACGAGCCGACGTGAAGGTCAGCTCCTGTTTCTCCCACACGTGGACCGCGGCCGAAGCGGACGCAACGGCAGCCCCGAACAGGCAGAAAAGCCCAGCCGCCTGGCGCATCAATTTCATCGCAACTCCTCCCGAGTCAACAGCTCTTAAGGACAACACACTTTAAGGTACGAAACTGCGGATCAATTTCGCACGAATCGGCCGAAGCGCATTTTAGCTTGACATGATATCCAATCTCAAGTATCCTACATCAGATATTTGACAAAGTCCACCGGTATGGCGCTGCACTGTCCGAGGTTTTTCGGCAGGTGCGGGAGCGCCCGATGGTGTCATTCACCTGGAGCGAAGACAGGCCTGGGGGTCTGTCCCTGAAAAAGAAGAGGACGCATGCAAATGACGAAGACCACGTTGTTCTTACTCGCTGGCGCTATGGCCTGGGGTCAGTCCAACCAGCAGGCTGCGGCGCCGCCGCCGCCATTCTCCCACGAATACTTAAAGGTCCATCAGTACACGGCCGAGGAAAACTCCAAGATTCTCAAGCTGTACGACGGCCTGCGAGTGGCCGATGTCATCGACGGCCTGGACGCCGTGAACCTGCCGGAGGTCACGATGATGGACAAGCGTATTCGGCCGCTCTGGCGCGATGAGCAGAAGATCACCCACAGGATTCACGGAATTGCGCTGACGGTGCGGTTGGTGCCGGCGCAAGCGACCGCGCCCAGGTTCACATCGCATGCCGAGGAACGCAAATGGGAAGCCGGAGGATGGGGGCCCCCGGCGGAGATGCGTACGGAAGGCGGCCGAGGCGGCTACATGGGGTTGATCCGGCCGGGCACCGTGCTGGTCGTGGATGGCGAGGCGCACGACAACGGCATGTGCGGCTCCAACAACGCGCTGTCCATGGTTGGCCGGGGACTGGTCGGTCTGGTGGGGAATGCGGTATGCCGCGATACCGACGAATTGACCCTCACGCGAATCCCGGTGTACCAGGACCCCATGGAATCGCCACGCGGCATCAATCAGGGCCGCATGTGGATGGAGTCCTACAACGAGCCGATCGTGGTAGGAGGCGTGCTGGTGATGCCGGGCGACGTGATCGTGGCTGACAACGATGGCGTAGCGGTAGTGCCGCGGCGGGTGGCGGAGCAGGTGGCGGAAATCGCGCGCTGGATCTTCGAGGACGACGAAGTGAAGCGCGGCAAAATCTACGACTCGATTGGCAGGCCGCGCGACTGGACGGTGCAAGGTCACACGGAGCCGCCGCCGCCCAGCGACAAACCGATCAAGCAGCCATAGCTTCCGGGAGTGTCACTCCCGCACGCCCGCTCCGGGTTCGTCGAGCGACAACGTGAACTCACCTGGAGCGAATACAGGCGCCGGACCTGCCGTCGAAAAGAAAGGATCGATGCAATGACGAAGACCGCGTTGTTCTTACTTGCAGGCGCCATGGCTTGGGGCCAATCCAACCAGCCGGCGGCAGCGCCCCCGCCGCCCTCCCGGCAATACTTGAAGGTTCAGCAGTATACGGCCGAGGAAGATTCCAGGATTCTGAAGCTGTATGACGGCCTGCGAGTAGCCGACGTCATCGACGGCCTGGACGCCGTGGGACTGCCAGAGGTCACGATGATGGACAGGCGTATCCGGCCGCTCTGGCGCGATGAGCGGAACATCACCCACAGGATTCACGGAATTGCGCTGACGATGCGGCTGGTGCCGGCGCAAGCGACCGCACCTAGATTCAAATCCCATGCGGATGAACGGAAGTGGGAAGAAGGGGAGTGGGGCCCGCCCCCGGAAATGCTCGCGGCGGGCAGCACCGACGGATACATGTCCATGGGACTGATCCGGCCGGGCACCGTCCTGGTGGTGGATGGCGAGGCGCACGACAACGGTTTCTGTGGCTCCAACGTCGGTCTCTCCATGGTTGGCCTGGGCCTGCGCGGGCTCGTGGGCAACGCGGTGTGCCGCGATACCGACGAACTGGCTCTCACGAGGATCCCGGTGTACCAGGACCCCATGCAGGCGCCACGCGGCATCAATCAGGGCCGGATGTGGGTGGAGTCCTATAACGAGCCCGTCGTGGTAGGAGGTGTGCTGGTGATGCCGGGCGACGTGATCGTGGCGGACAATGACGGCGTCGCGGTAGTGCCGCGGCGGGTAGCGGAGCAGGTGGCGGAAATCTCGCGCTGGATCTTCGAGGACGACGAAGTGAAGCGCGGGAAAATCTACGACTCGGTTGGAAGGCCTCGCGACTGGACCGTGCAGGGTCACACGGAACCGCCGCCGGCCAGCGATAAACCGATCAAGCAATAACGGCTTCCGGGTGGTGTCAGTCCCCGGCGGTAATGCGGCCTCGTTTGGCCGCGCGGGCCAAATGCTTTACGGGCAAGCGATGAGCACTCTGTCGTGCATCCGCAGGGTTCGTTCGAAGGAGCGCTCACCGTTCGTGTGGGAATGGGAGATCGCGAGAGGAACGCGACTGCAAAGGAGTCTCGAATGAAAGTTTGGAAAGCGACTTCGTTAGTCATCGGTTTACTTTTGAGCGCAGCGCTGCCTCTGGCCGGGCAGGAAGCGCGAGGCACACTCCTGGGACGGGTCACCGACCCCACCGGCGCGGTGATTGTCGGCGCCAAAGTCGACCTCACCAACACTGCTACCGGGGTGCATTATGCGGCTACCACGAATGGGGATGGAGACTATATCCTGCCGTTCCTGATTCCCGGTCCGTATACCCTCACCGTGGAAATGCAGGGTTTCAAGAAGTCCACGCGATTGGGGATCGCGGTTCGCGAGAGCGAACGCATTACGATGGACGTGAGCCTGGAGCTTGGGCAGGCAACGGAGAACGTCCAGGTTACCGGCGAGACGCCCCTGGTGGACACCTCCACGGCATCCATGGGTCAGGTGGTCGAGAGCCGGACCATCCTCGATCTGCCGACCAAAGACAGCATGGTGCTGGTCATGGCCACCATGGTGCCGGGAGTGACTTTCACCCCGCAAACGGCGGCTTACATTCGACCGTTCGATACCGGCTCACCGTCCACAATATCGGTCAACGGCGTCCGCTCCGGAAACAACGAGTTCATGGTGGATGGAGCCAACAACACGCAGGGCGGACAGATTGCCTATTCGCCGCCGCAGGCCGTGGTGGAAGAGTTTAAAGTGCAAACAGCCACCTTCGACGCCGCCTTTGGGTTCATGCCGGGAGCGGCTGTCAACATGGTGCTGAAGTCGGGCACCAACGACCTGCACGGCCAGGTCAATTACTTCCTGCAGAACCCGGCGCTGAATGCCAATAACTTCTTCCGTGTGGCCGCTGGAAAACCCGATATGCGGATTCACCGCATGAGTTCCAGCCTCACGGGTCCGGTCGATATTCCCGGGGTTTACAACGGCCACAACAAGACCTTCTTCATGGCGGCGTTCGAGTGGATTTACAGCTTCGATCCGTCGCCGTGGGTAGTGGAATCGGTGCCGACTCCGGCGGAGCGGACCGGCGATTTTTCCAACCTTCTGAAAGTCGGTTCAAACTACCAGATTTACGATCCGTATTCCACCACTCCGGTGGGAAACGGTCAATTCAGCCGTACTCCCCTGCCGAACAACGTGATTCCGTCCACCCAGATTAACCCGGTGGCCGCGAATATCGCCAAGTTATGGGATCAATCCAACCAAGCGGGTCCGGCGGATGGGACCAACAATTACACCATGGGCAAGAATGCCCAGGACACGTACAACAATGAGATCGTCCGTCTCGACCACAACGTGTCCGAAAAGGAGCGGTTCTACTTCCGCACCAACTTCACCAAGCTCGAGCGGCCGGAAAACGTGCGCCAGAATCTAACCGACGGGGACAACTTCTATCGTTTCAACCGGGGCGCTTCCTTCGACAACGTCTACCTCTTCTCCCCCAGGTTCTTCGTAGATACGCACGCTACCCTGAACCGGTTTTATACCGGATACACACCGTATCAAGAGGGCTATGACCTGACATCCCTGGGTTTCTCCTCCAACTACGTGAATGCCATCAAGCGACTGGATTCCCGCGCGCTGACGTTCCCCTACATCAACGTAAACGGTCAATCCACTCTGGGCGGCGTGAATACTTACAACGAACAGTGGTACAACACCTACGAATTCGCCGCGAACTTCACTAACCTGGTCGGACGGCACACGATACATTACGGATTAATGTATCGTATCTATCAGTTAAATCAGTTCGATATGAGTTATTCCTCGGGCAACCTGGTCGCCGATTCCACCTACACCAACGGCCCTTTCAACAACTCCGCCGCGGCCCCGATCGGACAGGGCATGGCCAGTTTCCTGTATGGCATTCTTTCGCCCAGCAGCAGTTTCCCCATCTCGCCGACCAATTTAGCGGAGGAGGACAAATACTGGGCTACCTACGTTCAGGACGATTGGAAGCTGAGCACCAAGCTGACCCTCAGCGTGGGCCTGCGCTATGAATTGCCGTCGCCCCTGACGGAGCGGTACAACCGCAGCGTGGCAGGCTTCAACGCGACCGGGGCCAGCACCATCGCGAGCCAGGTTTTGCAGAATTACGCGCAGAATCCGGTGCCCCAGGTTCCGGTAAGCCAGTTCAACGTGCTAGGCGGCCTGACTTTCGCCGGCGTGGGTGGGAACCCGCGGAATCTGTGGAACTACTACTCCAAGCAGTTCATGCCGCGCATCGGCTCCCAGACCATGGCCACCATCGAGCGCAAGATCAACGGTCTGGGCTTAGCGGAGTCGTCCGTGCAACCCACCGGACGGAGCGATGCCGAGGCAGAATTGCTTGTTCAGCTCCCGGGCGTCGACGATCCGGCGCACGTCAAGCAACTGCTCCAGACCCAGGCCGTGCTCGAATGGGATGAAGTGAAGGACGGCCCCTACGCATCGCGCGACGAAG
>JBKQVG010000315.1:0-3449 GCA_052325345.1 Bryobacteraceae bacterium | reverse complement strand
GCCCATCCCCACCCGAATATGGTCGGGCATTTCGAATAAGCGGCCGGGTACGACGCTGGTTTCGTACTGGTTGCGCAGGCGATCGAAGAAAGGCTCGGCCTCGCCCCGTTCCAGTTTCAGGAACGCGGTAGTTCCGAAATTGGTGGGCGGCGCCGAAACGCGCGTCTCCCGTTCCAGAAACCCGGCCAGCACCGCGCGGTCCCGCTCCACCACGCAGCGGGCGTGGTCGCAAATGCGCTCCAGGTTGGCGAAGGCCGTGACTGCCATCAACTCGGCGGGGTGTACGGGGGTGGCGGCGAACAGGTCGTTCAGGCGGCGCATGGCTTGGGCCAGGCCGGGTTCGGCCAGAATCCAGCCGCAACGCAGTCCGCTCAGGCCGTAAACTTTGGTCAGGCTGGCGGTGGCCACCACCTGCGGCCCCAAGTGCGCCGCCGTGGGTGGAGTGTTTTCGTAGACAGCGTCCAGATAGACTTCATCCACCAGCAGGCGGGCGCCTGCTTCGCGCGCCAGAGCGGCCACTTCGGCCATGACCGGCTCGGGTGTCAGCGCGCTCGAAGGATTGTGCAGGTTGGTCACTACGATCAGGCGCGTGCGGGGCGTGATCGCCCGCCGGATTTCCTCCAAATCGAGCGCGTACCCGTGCTCTTCACGGCGCGCGAAGCGCCTCACCTCGGCCCCGATATAGCGCGCCGCGTCGAGCAGCAGGCCGTAGGCGGGGTGTTCCACCAGCACTTCGTCGCCGGAATCGAGGATAGTTGCCATGGCCAGATAGTTCGCCATCGAGGTGCCTTCGGCCGTCACCACCGAGGCGGGGTCCACGCCGTACTTGCGGGCAATGGCCGCCTGCAGGGGCCGGTAGCCGTAGCTGTTGTCGCCATTGATTTCGGCGCGGGTCCAATCGAAACCCAATTCGGAGAGCGGAAACGGCCCCACGCCGCTGGTGGCCAGGTGAAAGCGGGCGCGGCTCCGGGTCTTGGCCCAGTGCATGTAGTCGGAGTGTTTGTGGGTCATGGTTCGATAAGGAGCGCCCGAATGATGGAGAGACGGTCAAGCGCGCGCCCCGCGGCCGCTCCAATACCAATATACGGGAACGCCGGTGGCCAGAATGGCCAGGCCGATGGCGCTGTTGGCCGGGTATGTCAGCACCGTGCTGGCGACCACCCCGGCGCTCGCGGCCATGAACGCGGCGGTGGTATACGGGTGGCCCGGAACCCGATAGATCCCAGCGGCATAGATGCCGGCTCCATCCTTTCCCGCCTCCCGTTGCCGCAATACGAAGATCACGCCCGCGGTCAGCGTGAAGGAGATGAAATCCACCGAAACGTCGTAGTTCAGAATCTGCTCGTAGCGCCCGCACAGGGTGATGATCGCAGCCAGAATGCCCTGCAGCACGATGGCAGTCACGGGTGCTCCGCTGCGCGCATCCAGCCGGCCGACACGCTCGAAGAACAGACCGTCGCGCGCCATGGCATAGTACACGCGCGGGGCGGTGAGAATTCCCTGGCTCAGAAAGCCCAAGGTGGAAATGGCGATGCCCACCGCGATCCACTGGGCGCCGCGCTCACCCCATGCCGCCCGCATCACCGCCGAAGCCGGCGTTTCCGCCGCCGCCAGCCCGGCCGGTCCCAGCACCCGCACGCACACGAAATTCACCGAGACATACAGCACCACCACGCCGGCCACACCCATCACCAGGCCCCGCGAGAGGTCGCGGCGAGGGTGGCGCATTTCGCCGGCCACGAAGCTCGCGGTCTGCCATCCGCCATAGGCAAACGCCACCGGAATGGCGGCGGCGCCCACGGAGGCAATCAGCCCGAAGCCCGATGGCGCACCGATCAAAGGGCGCGCGGCAATGTGTCCGCCGCCCCACACCAGGCCGGCCAGCACCAGCATAGCGATGGCCGCCGATTTCAGCAGCATGAGAGCGCTCTGCACATTGCTGCCGGCGCGCGCGCCCAGGCAGTTGATGGCCGTCAGCCCCAGCAGCGTAGCCGCGGCGATGGCGCCGTCGCTCCAGCCCACCCCGCTGATCTCGCGAAAGTAGCGCGCGAACGTCACCGCCACCGCCGCCATGCCGCCGGTCTGTGTCACCAGCAGCAACACCCATCCATAAAGAAACGCCACCACCGGATGGTAGGCCTCGCGCAGATACAGATATTGGCCGCCCGCGCCGGGAAGCCGCGTAGCCAGTTCCGCCCAGATGAAGGCGCCCAGCATGGCCATCCCGCCGCCGGCCATCCACACGCCCAGAATCAGGAAAGGCGTATGAACGTGCCGCGCCACCACGTGCGGGTTGATGAAAATGCCCGAACCCACAATCCCGCCCATGACGATCATGGTGGCGTCGAACATTCCCAGGCGGCGCGGCGCATCGGACATAAGCCTCTTGAGAATACCAATCACCGTACAATAGACAGCATGAGTGAAAACCAATGGGAAAGAGGACGGATCATCGGCATCGGGGGCATCTTCTTCAAGTCGCCCGAGGCCCGGCAACTGCGCGAGTGGTACCACGCGCAACTGGGCTTCGACCCCAGCCCCGACGGATTTGGATTCCTATGGCGCGACCACGCCCGGGCGGAGGTAGTGCGCCGCACGGTGTGGAGCGTGTTCAGCGAGTCGTCCAGTTACTTCGACCCCAGCAAGGCGCCGTTCATGATCAATTACATCGTGGACGACCTGGACGCCTTCCTTGCCAAAATGCAGGCTCGTGGGGTCGCGATCGACGCTAATCGCGAGTCGTACGATTACGGCCGCTTCGCCTGGATCTACGACCCCGACGGCAACAAGATCGAACTATGGGAGCCCGCCTCGTAGCACCCGTATGAACGTGGCCGCTCCCGGACTTTCCGCCTCGCGCGCGTGGAACATCGCTTTCCGCACCGCCCACATCGCCGTTACCGGAGCCCTGTTCGGCGGACACGTTTTCGCCATAGCCGCCAAACGTCTCCTGCCCTGCCTCTATCTCGCCGTCCTGACCGGCATCGCGCTGCTCATCGTCGAACTTTATCCCGAATGGCGGCGCCTGTTCGAGGTGCGCACGGCGATGATCGCGGCCAAGCTGTTGTTGCTATGCCTGATCCCGTGGCTGTGGAGCTGGCGGGTGCCGATCCTGATCCTGGTGATCGCGATCGCCTCCGTCGGCTCGCACATGCCCCGCCGTTATCGCTACTACTCGTTGCTGGACCGCCGCCCCGTCACCGTCGCCGAAGCTTCCGATCCGTAACGAAGCCCGAGCCCACCGTGAGCGATCCTAGCCGCGACGGCGTCCGCCGTTTCGTCCCGCCTTGCTCAATGCGTGCGCACCGCCCGCGTCCCGCCGGTGCAGCACCCGCCGGACCGCGGCGGCGATCGCTTCCACGCCCAAACCGTACTTTTCGAGCAGTTCGGCGTACGGCCCGCTTTCGGCGAAGGTGTCCGCGATGCCCACTCTTTCGAGCGGAACCGGC
>JBKQVG010000314.1:0-10646 GCA_052325345.1 Bryobacteraceae bacterium | reverse complement strand
CATGGTCATGTTCCTGTTCTTGCGCAATCTGGCAGCGACCATCATCCCCAGCGTGGCTGTGCCGCTCTCTCTCGTCGGTACGTTTGGCGTGATGTATTTGCTGGGCTATTCGCTTGACAACCTTTCTTTGATGGCGCTGACGATTTCGACTGGCTTCGTGGTGGACGACGCCATCGTGATGATCGAGAACATCACCCGCTATATCGAAGAAGGCGAGAGCCCGCTGGAGGCCGCGCTGAAAGGGTCGGCGCAGATTGGCTTCACCATCGTTTCGCTCACCATTTCGCTGATTGCGGTAATGATTCCGCTGCTGTTCATGGGCGACATCGTGGGCCGGCTGTTCCGCGAATTCGCGGTTACCCTCAGCGTCACCATTCTGGTTTCGGCCGTGGTGTCGCTGACGCTCACGCCGATGATGTGCTCCAAGCTGTTGAAGCACCGGCCGGAAACCGAACAGACCCGCTTCTATCTCGCCTCCGAGCACGCCTTCAACTGGGTGATCGCGCAGTATGGCCGGATGGTCCGGGTCGTGCTGCGCTTCCAGACCACAACGCTGCTGGTGGCGATCGGCACGCTGGCCCTGACCATCGTCCAGTTTTGGTACATCCCCAAAGGATTTTTCCCGATCCAAGATACCGGCGTGATCCAGGGAGTCTCGGAAGCGGCGCAAACGGTGTCGTTCAGCGAGATGTCGCGCCTGCAGCAAGAGCTGACTGCCGTAATTCTGAAGGACCCGGCGGTGGAGAATCTGTCTTCCTTCATCGGCATCGACGGCACTAACACTACGCTCAACAGCGGCCGCATTCTGATCAACCTGAAGCCGCTCGATGTGCGCAAGATCGGCGCCAGCGACGTGATCCGGCGCCTGCAACCGGAAATCGCCGGCATCGCCGGCATCACCTTGTTCATGCAGCCGGTGCAGGACATTACCGTGGACGACCGGGTCAGCCGCACCCAGTTCCAGTACACCCTGGAAGATCCCAGCGCCGACGAGCTGAACACCTATGCACCCCGCATGTTGAACCGTTTGAAGGAGTTGCCGGAGCTGCGCGACGTGGCCAGCGACCAGCAGGTATCCGGTCTGCGGGCCAAGCTGGTGTACGATCGCGATACCGCCGCCCGTCTGGGTATCACGGCTTCCACCATCGACCAGACTTTGTACGATGCCTACGGCCAGCGGGAAGTCTCCACCATGTTCACGCAGTTGAACCAGTATCACGTGGTGCTCGAAGTAGACCCGCGCTTCGAGAGAAACCCGGTGAACCTGCGCGACCTGTTCATTCGAACCGGAACGGGCTATCCCTCCGGCAGCAACGGGATGGTTTCGGGTGGAACTTCCAGCACCAGCGCCGTGGGTGGCGCTTCGAGCGTCGCGCCCACCGCCGCCTCCAGCACGGGCGCTTCGGCCGCGTCCAGCGCCGCCTCCACCGCGGTCTTCGGCGGCGCCGCGATTGCGTCCTCGTCGGCTTTCCCGAACGGCGGCCAGGTGCCGCTGAGCGCCTTCAGCCACGTGGAACAGACCACCGTTCCGATTACGGTCAACCATCAGGGACAGTTCCCGGTGGTCACGCTCTCCTTCAATCTCGCGCCGAACGCCGCGCTCGGCGACGCGGTGGATGCGGTCAACCGGGTAAAACAGGAGCTCAACATGCCGGCCAGCATCCAGGCCGCGTTCCAGGGCAGCGCGGCGGCGTTCCGGGCGTCGCTGGCCAACGAGCCCGTCCTGATTCTGGCCGCGTTGATCACGGTCTACATCGTGCTCGGGGTGCTGTATGAAAGCTATATTCATCCCGTCACGATTCTGTCCACCCTGCCTTCGGCCGGCGTCGGGGCGCTGCTGGCGCTCAACATCTGCCACTCCGATTTCAGCGTGATCGCATTGATCGGCATTGTCTTGCTGATTGGTATCGTGCAGAAGAACGCCATCATGATGATCGACTTCGCCCTGGACGCGGAACGCAAGGAGGGAATGAGTCCGGTGAATGCGATCTACCAGGCCTGCCTGCTGCGTTTTCGTCCCATTCTGATGACCACCATGGCCTGCCTGCTGGGCGGCGTACCGCTGGCGTTCGGTACCGGCACCGGGTCGGAACTGCGCCAGCCCCTGGGCATCACCATCGTCGGCGGCCTGATCTTCAGCCAGGCGCTGACCCTGTTCACGACGCCGGTGATCTACCTGTGGTTCGACCGCCTGGCGCGGCGTTTATCGGGTAAGCCGGCGGCTCCGGAAGGGGGGCCGGGCCTCGAGCCCGCGCGCTAGAGCATGAATATCGCGGAACCCTTCATCCGGCGTCCCGTGGCGACCACGCTGCTGGTCGCCGCCGTCGGCCTGGCCGGGTCGGTCGCCTTTCGTTTTCTGCCCGTATCGCCGCTGCCGCAAGTGGACTTCCCCACCATCTCGGTCAGCGCCAACCTTCCCGGCGCCAGCCCGGAGACCATGGCTTCCAGCGTGGCCACCCCCCTTGAGCGCCAGTTCGGCCGCATCGCTTCGGTGACGGAGATGACTTCGTCGAGCACCCTGGGAGCGAGCAACATCACCCTCCAGTTCGATCTCAACCGCAACATCGATGCGGCGGCCCGCGACGTGCAAGCCGCCATCGCCGCGGCGCGGGGCTACCTGCCGACCAACCTGCCGAGCAATCCCAACTATCGTAAAGTAAATCCGGCCGATTCCCCGATTTTCATGATCGCTCTTACCTCCAACGTGCTGAGCAAGGGGGCCATGTACGACGCTGCATCCACCATCATGGCGCAGAAGCTCGCCCAGGTATCGGGCGTGGGCCAGGTGTCGGTCGGAGGCAGCGCCCTGCCCGCCGTGCGTATCGAGCTCGATCCCCACTCCCTGTTCAAGTACGGCGTCAGCCTGGAAAACGTTCGCACCATTTTGAGCAGGGCCAATGCCAATACGCCGAAGGGACACTTTACCGACGGTCACCAGATGTGGGAGGTGGGCGCCAACGATCAGATCTTCCACGCCTCCGATTACAAGTCCCTGATCCTCGCCTATCACAACGGCACCGCGGTCCGTGTCTCCGACGTCGGCGAAGCGGTGGATTCGGTCGAGGACCTCCGCAACGCCGGCTACATGAACGGCAAGCCGTCCGTCCTGATCATCATCTTCCGCCAGCCCGGCGCCAATATCATCGATACCGTCGACCGCATCCGCGCCATCGTGCCCCAGCTCAAGGCCTCCATCCCGCAAGCCATCGACCTGACCATTGCCATGGATCAGACCGTTACCATTCGCGCCTCCGTGCGCGATGTGGAGCGCACTCTGGTGATTTCCGTCCTGCTCGTCATTCTGGTGGTCTTCTTCTTCCTGCGCAATGGCCGAACCACTTTCATCCCCAGCGTGGCGGTGCCGGTTTCGCTGATCGGCACCTTCGGTGTCATGTACCTGCTGGGATTCAGCCTGGACAACCTGTCGCTCATGGCGCTCACGATTTCCACCGGTTTCGTGGTGGATGACGCCATCGTGGTGATCGAGAACATCACCCGCTACCTGGAACAGGGGTACAAGCCCTTCCAGGCGGCGTTGAAGGGAGCCTCCGAGATCGGGTTCACCGTGCTGACCATGAGCATCTCGCTGGTGGCCGTCTTCATTCCGCTGCTGCTGATGGGCGGGATCGTCGGCCGGCTTTTCCGCGAATTTTCCATTACCCTGTCGGTCGCCATCCTCATGTCGATGGTCGTCTCGCTGACGGCCACGCCCATGATGTGCGCGCACCTGTTGAAGGAGCATGCCGAACACGGCTGGCTGTACAGGATCTCGGAACGGGCCTTCAACTGGGTGGTGCGCACATACGGCCGCACGTTGTCCGGCGTACTGCGCCATCCCTTCATCACGCTGATGGTCTTGATGGCCACGATTGCCCTCAACGTGAACCTGTTCATCCGCGTGCCCAAGGGATTCTTCCCGCAGCAGGATAACGGGCGCCTTGCGGGACAGATTCTGGCCGATCAGGATACCTCTTTTCACGCCATGAGCGGGATTCTCCGCCGCATGGTGAACATCGTGGCCGCCGATCCGGCGGTCGCCGCCGTGAACGGGTTCACCGGATCGCGCGGCGCTTCCAACAATGCCAATATGTTCGTATCTCTCAAGCCGCCCACTGAACGCAACATCAGCGCCGACCTGGTGATCGCCCGCCTGCGCCCCAAGCTGGCGCGCGTGCCGGGGGCTTCGTTGTTCCTGCAGGCCTCGCAGGACATCCGCGTGGGCGGCCGCAACAGCGCGGCGCAGTACCAGTTCACCATGCGCGGCGACAATCTCGACGACCTGAATGCCTACGCGCCGCAGATGTATCAGGAGCTGCGCACCATCCCCATCATCGCCGACATCAACAGCGACCAGCAGATTCACGGACTGCAGACCATGGTCACTTACGACCGCGTCACCGCGGGCCGCTTCGGCATCTCGCCACAACTGATCGATAACGTGCTTTACGACGCCTTCGGGCAGCGCCAGGTGTCGGTCATGTTTACGTCCCTGAATCAGTACCACGTGGTGGCGGAGGTGGCGCCCGAGTATTGGCAGAATCCCCTGATTCTCCGGGATATCTACGTCAACAACCCCGCCAATCCGCATCTCCAGGTTCCGCTCAGCGCCTTCGCGCATTTCGCTCCGGACACGGCGCCGCTTTCGGTCAACCACCAGGGCCTGTTCCCGGCGGTGACCATTTCCTTCAACCTGCAGCCGGGCATCGCGCTGGGCGACGCGGTGAACGCCATCACCGCGGCCTCCCGCAAGGTGGGTCTTCCGCCCACCATTCAGACCATGTTCGCCGGCACCGCCCAGGCCTACCAGGAGTCCCTGGGCAACGAGCCGATTCTGATCGCGGCGGCGCTGACCGCCGTTTACCTGGTGCTGGGCATTCTCTACGATAGCTACATCCATCCGATCACGATTCTGTCGACCCTGCCCTCGGCCGGCGTCGGCGCCCTGCTGGCCCTGATGATCACCAGGACCGACCTGAGCGTGATCGCCGTGATCGGAATCATCCTGTTGATTGGACTTGTGAAGAAAAACGCTATTCTTATGGTCGATTTTGCGCTGCAAGCCGAGCGCCTGGAAGGCAAGAACTCGCGTGACGCCATCTTCGAGGCTTGCCTGCTGCGCTTCCGGCCCATCCTCATGACTACCATGGCCGCCATGCTGGGGGCCGTTCCGCTGGCTTTCGGCACCGGAACCGGTTCGGAACTGCGCCGGCCGCTGGGTATCGCCATTATCGGCGGCCTGACCGTCAGCCAGGTGCTGACGCTGTATACCACTCCGGTCGTGTATTTATACTTCGACCGGTTGCAGCACTGGTGGACGCGGCACCGCGCCAGGAGGGCGCACTCCGATGGACTGCTGGGGTCGGAGGCTTAGACCGATGCGAGACAATCCACATCGATGGACGAGCCGCCCGCTGGCGGGCTTGGGCCTGGCGCTCCTGCTGGTGGCGTTGAGCGCGTGCCGCGTCGGCCCCACCTATAAGCGCCCGGATGCGCCCGCGGCGCCGGCCTTCAAAGAACAACCGCCGCCCGAATTCAAGGAAGCCGGCGATTGGAAGCAGGCCCAGCCCAGCGACGGCGAGTTGAAGGGCAAGTGGTGGGAGATGTATCGCGACCCGGTGCTGAACGCGCTCGAAGAGCAGGTCAGCATCTCCAATCAGAACCTGTTGCAGGCCGAAGCGCAGTATCGGCAAGCGCGCGCGGCCGTTCTCACCGCCCGCGCCGGGCTGTTCCCGACAGCCAGTTCCTCCCCGTCGATTTCCGAGAGCCGCAGCGGAACGCTCGGCAAGACGGTCACGCCCAACGGCAAATCCGAGCTGGTGTCCGGAAGCTCGAACACCACGTACACGCTGCCGCTCTCCGCGGCCTGGGAGCCGGATTTGTGGGGCAGCATCCGCCGCGGAATGACGGCGGCCGCCGCCACCGCGCAGGCCTCCGACGCGCAGTTGGGAAATCTGCGGCTGCTCTACCAATCCGAACTGGCGCAGGATTACTTCCAACTGCACGGATCCGATAGCGACGCCGATCTGCTGGACCGGACGGCGAAATCGTACCAGGAATACGTCGTGCTTACGCGCAACCGCTTTGCCGGCGGTGTGGCGTCCGACCTGGACGTGGCGCAAGCCGAAGCGCAACTCTACGCCGCCCGGGCCCAGTTGCAGGATTTGGGCGTTACGCGCGCGCAGTTGGAGCACGCCATCGCGGTATTGACCGGCAAACCGCCCGCGGCCGTCACCCTTCAGGCGCGCGTGCTCAAGGATTCGCCGCCGGTGTTTCCGATAGCGGTGCCTTCCGACCTGCTGGAACGCAGGCCGGACATCGCCGGCGCCGAGCGCACCATGGCCGCCGCCAACGAGCAGATCGGCATCACCCAGGCCGCCTTCTATCCCACCTTGAGCCTGAGCGGCACGCTCGGCTTGGAATCGCTGAGCATCGCCAAGTGGTTTACCGGCCCAAGCCGGTTCTTCGCGGTGGGGCCGAGCCTGGCCGAAACCCTCTTCGACGCCGGCCGCAGGCGCGCGGCCGTGGCGGGAGCGCAAGCCGCGTACGATGCCACCGTGGCCGGCTACCGTCAGACCGTACTGAGCGCTTTCCAGCAGGTGGAAGACGAGTTGGCTGCGTTGCGGATTCTGGCCGAAGAGTCGGTGACGGCGCAGGATTCGGTGAAAGCCGCCGACCGCGCCCTGGCGGTTTCCACCGCGCAATACAAAGCCGGCACCGCCAACTACCTTACCGTGATTACGGCACAGGGCACCGACCTGGCCGCCCAGGAAGTCCTCGTCAATCTGCTGACCCGCCGCCTGGTGGCCAGCGTGGTCCTGATTCAAGCTTTGGGCGGCGGCTGGGATCGAACCCAACTGCCCGGCAAGCGCGACCTCACCGCCGGCAAGTAACGCCTTGTGGAGCAGACTCTCAGTCTGCCACGCCGGGACTCGTCCCGGCGCGTGTCTGGCCTATGTGGAGCGGGCCTTTTGGCCTGCATCCCGTCCGCTTTCAGCCAGCTCTTGCCTGACAGGCTTCACTTGGTCAGAAACACCGGCCGTATGTGCCGCTCGAATAGATTCTCGGTCACATTCCGGGCGATCGACGGCTCCGAGGCCACCAGCATGTCCGTGTAGCGCTTGCCCATCTTCGCCGCCACCTTGTAACCGACGTGCAGGAGTTGGCGGAAGTTGGGATTGAAAAGCGGATTCGACTGGTCGTGGCGCAAGGCTCCGGCATACTGTTCCCAGGTCCAGCCGGCCACCGCGTCCGGCGTGGGCAGACACGCTTGATCGATGTCGATCACGCTGGCGTACGGGGCGCAGAGTTCCCGCTGATGACTGTAGGCTTCGGCGTATACCTCTTTGGCCAGCGCCAGCCCTTCCGGACCGGCCTCGGCCAGGCCGATCAGCTCCTCCAGCCAGGTCGTGCCCGCCGTCTTCAGGTGAACGCCGGCGTCGAAATGTGCCAACGCCCTCCGAATCGGCGCGTAAATGGAAAACTTGTCGCTACCGGAGTGTACGCTCAGCTTGAGGTTGGACGCCAACCCGTAGCGCTTCACGGCGAAGGCGATGACCGCCAGGTCTTCGCTAAACTCCTTCTCGAATTGCTCCACATTGCCGACGTAATCCACGCCCTTGTTGAACCGCCCGGTGAACTTGGGGGCGATGGTTTGAATAGGAATGCCCGCATCCGCGATGGCGGCCAGAATCAGCAGTAGTTCAGGCGGGGTTTGGGGCGAATCGGTTTCGTCCATGGAGACTTCCGTGACGAAACTTCCCGGCTGCTTGTTGGCGGCGATCTTGCGATAAATCGCGGCCGCTTCAGACACCGCCCCGAGGTACTTCGCCGCGGCGGCGCCGGCTTGCGCGGCGGTTACCTGAAATGGCTCCGCGATACCGGGGACCTCGATCCGGCCCTGCAGCTCCGGGTGGCTCCCAAGAAACTGTTCGACCGCCCCCGCGGCCGGGGGTTTGCCGATGGCTTCCGCCACATCGAGAGTGAAAAAATCGCAGGGCGCCAGGAACCGGTCGACCGTGCCGAGGTTGATATGATCGGCGTCGAGGTAATAAGAATGCGTCCAGCCCAGGGCCTGGACCGCCGCGTCCGCCGCCCGCCGCGCGCTCTCCGGCTCGGATCCCACCGTGGCGTGCTCGCGGTTCGATTTGTTCCAAACCGGTATCACCACGCGGCCGAGTCCGGCTGCGTGTACGCAAGCCGCTAACTGGGCTTTCGCCTGATGGGCGAAACGGTCGCCCACTCCGAGAGAGTACTTCTCCAATACGACACTACCAGGTGTTTTGCTCACAAGCTTTTGAATCCCGCCTGTGACTATAGGTGGTGGCGTGGTTCGCGGTCAAGCAGCCTCCGGTTAAACTGCGTTTTTAGCAATACTAAATCCAGGCGCGTCTTCCCATTTGACAGGGACGATGCCACCAACTAGAGTCGTCAACGAGAGCAAAAACCTGACAATGAACCGTCGTCACTTTCTGGCCGCCGCGGCGGCCACGCCCCTCGGCCGCTGTCTGCTTGGCGCCGAAGCCCCCTTCGATCCGGCGCGCGAAATGAGCGCGATTCTCGGCCGCGTCCGGCCGCTCCGGTTTCCGGACCGCAGCTTCGATATCATGCGCTACGGCGCGCGCCCCGGCACGCAGAATTCCGGCGGTGCCATCCGGCAAGCCATCGACGCCTGTTCCCGGGCCGGCGGCGGCCGCGTGCTGGTCCCCGCGGGAGACTTCCTCACCGGACCGGTCCACTTGAAGAGCAACGTCGACCTGCACCTGGAAAAAGACGCGACGCTACACTTTTCCACCGACGCGGCCGACTATCTGCCCCTGGTGCTCACCCGCTGGGAAGGCACCGAGTGCATGAACTACTCGCCGCTCCTCTATGCTTTCGGACAGACCAACATCGCCGTGACCGGCGAGGGCACCCTGGACGGCCAGGCCGACCTCGACCACTGGTGGTTCTGGAAGGGCAACGCGAAGTTCAAAAAGGCCGGCGCTCCCAACCAGATCAAAGCCCGCCAGGCCCTCATGGCGGCCGGCGATCGCGACGTCCCGGTGGAGAAACGTGTTTTCGGCGATGGCTCCTACCTCCGCCCGCCTTTCGTGCAGCCCTACCGTTCCACCAACGTATGGATCGAAGGGGTCGCCATCCGCAATTCGCCCTTCTGGGAATTGAATCCGGTGCTCTGCCGCAATGTCACCGTGCGCAACGTGACCATCGTCAGCAAAGGGCCCAATAACGACGGCTGCAATCCGGATTCTTCCACCGACGTGCTGGTGGAAGGCTGCGATTTCACCACCGGCGACGATTGCATCGCCATCAAGAGCGGCCGCAATCGCGACGGCCGCCGCGTGAACGTGCCGGCCGCGAATATCGTCATTCGCAATTGCCGCATGCGCGACGGCCACGGCGGCGTATCCCTCGGCAGCGAAATCTCCGGCGGCGTGCGCAACGTCTTCGTCGAGAACTGCCGCATGGACAGCCCGGATCTGGAGCGCGCCCTGCGCATCAAAACCAACTCCTACAGCGGCGGCGAGGTCGAGAACATTTACTTCCGCCACAATACGGTCGGCCAGGTGTCCGAAGCCGTCATCGAAGTGGATTACTTCTACGAGGAAGGCAAAGGCGGCCCGATCCACCCGGTGGTGCGCAACGTGGTGGTCGAGAATATCACCTCCAAACGCAGTAAGCACGCCCTATTCTTCCGCGGCTTCCCGGACGCGCCCATCAGCGGCGTGCGCGTGGCGCATTGCAATTTTGAAAACGCCGCCGAGCCCAACGTGTTCCAGGACGTTGCCGGCATCACCATCGAAGACGTCACCGTCAACGGCAAGAAGTTGCAAAGCGAGTAGGTGGGCCGTCCTGTGGGCCGGTCGTCAACCAGCCTAGCCTGAGCTCGGAGCCCGGGGGGCTAGCCTCGGCCGCCGCGAGGAGGCGCTTGCGGCGGCAACTCGGCGGGGAGTTGGTCCTTGCATAACTCCAGCACCTCGATGGCGGTGAGCGAGTTTTGCGAGGTGCTGTTGGTGGAGACGCCGGGCGCCTCGTCGATAGGGTTCATCACGTCGGGGCCGGCCACGTGCCGGGTGGCATACGGGCCGCCGGGCAGACGGCTGAACCCGCCTCCGCCGGCGAGCTGGGCCACGGCGGGGGCGATGAAAGCCGTGTTGCGGGTTTTCGAGTAGGCGTAAGCCGCCATTCGTCCCGCACCCGCGTAGGCGCCATCGCCGCCCTCGGCGCCGGTGGTCATATCCTTGGCCACCACGTCTTTGGGGGCGCGGGTCAAGCGGCAGTATTGCAGGAAGGCCTTTTGCCAGCCGGGGTGGTCGATCAACTGGTTCAGCTCGAAGGCGACTTCGGCGCCGCCCTGAATCACCTGCAAGTTGTAAGTGCCGAAACCATCCGGCGCCAACGGATAAAGCATCCCGGTTTTGGGATCGTAGCCGTACAGCGTGTTGGGACCGGTCATGAAGCCGTAGGGCATTCTGGCGATACAATCCATTCCCACCAGGATCTTGTCGCGGTACTTAGTGTCGCCGGTGCGCTCCCACTCGGTCATCCAGTTGCCGGCGCACGTCAGCCAGTCCGGGCCGCCGCGCATGCGGCCGGGATACGGAATCGGGCCGGTCCGCGGCGAGGCCAGGCGCATCGGGTCGAACTCG
>JBKQVG010000313.1:0-8445 GCA_052325345.1 Bryobacteraceae bacterium | reverse complement strand
GCCAAACCTAGTCAAATGGTTTTGCCAGGCGGCCAGCTCCGGCCGCGCGGCGAACCAATTGCGCCACCAGCGCGCATTCCCGGCCCCGCCGTAAATGGCGAAGCGGCGGGCCGAGGTTAGCGGGCCGGCCAGCAATCGGGCGGCGTAGTCTTCCGCCTGAGGCGAGCTTTCGAATGGGAACAAAACGATGGGGCCGCGCAGCGGGTAGACGGGCAGGTGCGCGTAGAGGAAACCGGGGAGAGGATAATCCGGCCGCCACACCGGCCAGCGGGCTTCGATGAAGGGGCTGGGACAGACAACCGGGACGCGGGCGGCGTCGGCGGGGCGATTCAGCATCCGCACGGCCCCGCGCCAATCGGATTGTTCATGCGGCGGCCAAAAGCCGTTCCATTGCCCCAAGACCAGAATGGCGCCGATACCGAGCAGAGCCGCGGCCGGGCGCCAGCTTGATTCCGGGAGAAAACGCGCCGCCACCCAGGTGGCCGAGAGCGCCACGCCGGGCAGAAACAACGACAGGTACCGGTTCAGGAAAAGGCTGTTGCCGGTGGCCAGCGAAAAGCCATAAAGGGTCAGCGGATGCACCAGCCACCAGACGAAGATCAGGAGCGTATCGGCCCCGGCGCCGGCATGCGCCGGTGGCGAAGGATGGTGGACCGGGCCTTTGGCCGGCGACAGTTTTTGTCCAGCGGCCCTCCACAACCAGGCGCCCACGCCCACGATCAGCACCAGATTCCAGCGCAGCAGATGCAGCGCGTCGCGCCAGGTGGGCGGCTTGACGATGACGTGCGCCGCGGCTTGGCCGGAGAGCGCCAGCGCCAGCCGCGCCACCGGCAGCAGCACCACCGCCAACATGGCGAAGATCGGCAAGACTTTCGGCCAGAGCCGGCGCGAGTCAGTCGCCAGCCGGGCGGCGGCATAGATCGGAAAGACGCCATAAAAGGGCCAATACACCAGTTGTACGCGCCACAACAGGCCGGCCGCGAGGACGAACAGCAGGCCATCGCGCCATACGCCGCGATCGAGGAAGCGCACCAGAAACCAGACCGCGGCGGCGGAGACGGCGATTCCCAAGGCGTAAGGACGAGCGTCGGCGGCGTGGTAGTCGATGCCGCGCATGGCGAGACAGGCGAAGACGGCAAACCAGCCGGCGCGCGGATGGATCAACCGGCGCGCCAGGGCCGACAGAATCCACAGCGCCAGCGCCATGGCCAGCACCGAGGGAAGGCGATAGGAGACCTCCGAGAACCCGAGCCAGCGCTCGACCAGGCGCGGCAGCCAGTAGTAGAGAGACGCCGGTACCTGCGGCGCGACCGCCAGCGACGGGTCGGCGGGATGGTGGACGACAAAGGCGGTGACCATCTCGTCCACCCAGAAGCTCGAGCCGAGCGGCATGAGCCACAGGCGGACAATGGCAAGGGCCAGGACAGCCCATAAAACGCCGCGAATCAGGTTAGTCCGCATCGCTTGTATCCGCTGGCGGGCGGGCATCCGGGAAGCACAAAGAAGATAGCCGCCGATGAACGCCGATAAGAAAAGCACGGACGAAGAACTCAAAAGGGCTTCTCTTATCGGCGTTCATCGGTGTTCATCGGCGGCTAGTATTTGATTTTTCAGTTTCGCGTCATTGCGGGAGCTCGAACGGACGGCCTTCGGTCTTGCCGATGTGGCGGGCCTTTTCCGGAAATTCGAAAATCGCGGCGCGGCCCAGTCCCCACTTGGCCCGGCGGAACTGGAGCGAGGTGCGCAGAACGCCCAGGCCGTAGATGGCGCTGCGGCGGAAATTGATGGAGGAGGCTTCCGGGAAATAGCGGGTGGGACACGAGATCTCGCCTATCCGCGCGCCCATCAGCACGGCCTGCGCCAGAACCTGGTTATCGAAGACGAAATCGTCGGAATTGCGATCGAGCGGGATGGCTTCCAGCAACTGCCGGCTGTAAGCCCGAAACCCGGTGTGATACTCGGAGAGCTTGGCGCCCATGAGAAGGTTCTGGGCCAGGGTAAGAACGCGGTTGGAGATGTACTTATAGACCGGCATGCCGCCGTCGAGGGCGCCGCCGCCCAGGATTCGGGAACCGAGCGCCAGATCGTACACGCCGTAAGCAATCATGGTGGCGATGGGCGTGACCAGCAGCGGATTGTATTGGTAATCGGGATGGAGCATCACCACCACGTCGGCGCCGCGTTCGAGCGCTTTGGCATAGCAGGTCTTCTGATTGCCGCCGTAGCCGCGGTTGCGGGGGTGCACTTCCACGGTCAGGCCCAGGCGGCGCGCCACCTCGGCCGTGTCGTCATTCGAGTGGTCGTCCACCAGGATGCTCTCATCCACGATTTCGGGCAGCTCACGGACGGTGGCCTCCAGGGTCTTAGCCGCGTTGTAGGCCGGCAGAACGACGACGATGCGCTTCCCGTTGATCAAATCGAAACCTCAGTTTTGGGGTTCTCCGCTTTCGAGTGTAACGCGCAGGGCAAGCGATAAGCTCTCAGCGGTCATCTTTCAGCCAAACCGAAGCCACCACCTGGTCGAGCCTGGCGCGATCGGGCAGGCTGCCTTGGGCCAGGCGGGGCGTGCCGCCACCACGGCCTCCGGCGGCGGAGAGCGCGGTTTTCAACAGCGCGCCGGCGTCCACGCCGGAATCGGCCGAGGCCGCCAGCAGCAGGGCGGGCGGTTCCTCCAGCACGGCCAGAAACACCGCCGCGGGCTGGCTGGTGAAGCTTTGCGCCACGGCGCGCAGGTCCTCCAGGTTGCCGCGGGAAACGCGTTCGACGTGGCGGCGAATCCCGCCGGCTCCGGCGGGGCAGCTTTGATACAGTTCGCGGCCGCGGTAGCCGGCCAGCTCTAGCTCCAGTTTGCGGCGGGATTTTTCGGCTGCGCGGGCGGCCTCCGCCTGGGCCGCCACCAGCGCGGGGACCTCGTCCAGCGGGGCGGAAAACGTCTGCGCGGCGCGGTTGAGGGCTTCGAAATCGGCATGGGCGCGAGCCACGGCGCGGGCGCCGCAGAGGAACTCGACGCGCACGGTCTTGCGCACCTTTTCCAGCTTGCGCAAAAGGATGGCGCCGATTTCGCCGGTGGCGCGCACGTGCGTGCCGCCGCAGGCGCTGCGGTCGAAATCGGCGATGGAGACGATACGTAGCGTGCCGGTGCGTTCGGAGGCCTTGCGCAAGTCGCCGGCCGCCGCGGCGTCTTCAAACGACACCGAAAGCGGACGGTTCTCGCAAACCATCTGGTTGGCGCGCCGTTCGGCCTCGGCCGCCACGCGCGGCTCCAAGGAGTCGGTTTCGAGGTCGATGGTAGAGCTTTGGGCGCCCAGGTGGAAACTCACGGTCTTGAAATGGAAGCGTTCGGCGAAGACCGCCGACAACAGGTGTTGGCCGCTGTGCTGCTGCATGTGGTCGAAGCGGCGCGGCCAATCGACGAGGCACGCGACCGGGCCGGGCGCAACGGGGGCAGCCAGGCGATGGCCGACGCGCTCTTCTTCATCCACGACTTCGATGACTGGAATGCCGCCAATCGAGCCGGTATCGAAAGGCTGGCCTCCGGAGGCCGGATAAAACGCCGTGCGGTCCAGGTAGGCGGTCAGGCCGTCGGGTGAAGTCTCCACCAGATTGGCGGTGAACTCGCGCAGGTAGCTATCGGTGTAATAGAGGCGTTCGGTCATGAGCTTACCGATATTGTCACAATTCCGGGCCGGCGGCGGAAAGGGATTGGCTGGCGGGCACACGGAGACACACGGTCGAATCACGGCCGGAG
Source organism: Bryobacteraceae bacterium (assembly GCA_052325345.1). GTDB lineage: Bacteria > Acidobacteriota > Terriglobia > Bryobacterales > Bryobacteraceae > JBEKYD01. The sequence continues at coordinate 4,697 of JBKQVG010000313.1, read as the reverse complement.
GATGGGACGATCGCTAATGGTCGCCGGTTGCGCTGCTCGACAGACGACAAAAAACGATCGTCTGTCCCACCCGGCGCCACTCAATGAGCGTAAGCAACACTTGCAACCCGCAACTCGCGTTCCGCCCGAAACCAGTCTTCCCAGTCGCGTCCGCTCCGCCGGCCAGCCGCTTCCCAGTACGAATAAGCCAGCGCGGCAATCTCTTGGTGGTGGGGCGCAGCCGCGCCGTACATCGGCCGGGTCTGGATTTCCTCCACTGAAAACCGTGGATGGCTGCCGTGGCCGCCGTTGGTTTTGTTACAAGTGTGCGTCATGGGAACTAACTTTATATAGCAGAAACAGGGGACGCATGGAAAGTACCAGTGGTCCCGGCAATGTGCTAGGAAAGTACTCGATGTTCGCCTCTCATGCGACACAGCGCAGGGTGCTTAACCGCTTGGGGATTCCGCGTATTCAACCCGACAACCGCCGATTCTCCCCAAAACGGTTACTTCCAAGTCGCGCACCCGCCTAAGGCGCAGCACAGCCGCACCTTTCCGAAAAACGTTACACTGATCTAAAATCTCCCGCGCCATTCGGGCGGCGAAAGCGAGAAGTCACAAATGAAAACGACGCGATGGGCGCCTTACCTTCTATTAGCCCTCACCCTCATTGTTCCGGCTACGGCGCAGCGGCGCGGCGGGCCGGATAAGGAGCTGATCGCCAAACGGAACGGCGCCGAAGCGGAGTTGGAATCGGTAGCCATCGTCGAGCGCAAGGTCATGGTGCCCATGCGCGACGGCAAGCGCATGGCCACCGATATCTACCGGCCCAAAGATACGTCGAAAAAGTACCCCATCATCTTCGTACGCACGCCTTACAACTTCAACTTCTGGGACGTCCGCCTGGGCGCGCCGCGCGACATGGCGGCCGAGCTTGCCGCGGTCAAACGCGGCTACGCCTACGTCGAAATGAACGAGCGCGGGCACTTCTTTTCGGAAGGTATTTACGACATCCTGGGCGCGCCGCTCAGCGACGGCGCCGACGCCATTTCCTGGATGTCCTCCCAGCCATGGTCGAACGGCAAAGTCGGCACCATCGGCTGCTCGTCCACCGCCGAATGGCAGCTCGGGGTGGCCGCGCAGGGAAATCCCGCTTTCGCCGCCATGATCCCGCAAGGCTTCGGCGCCGGCGTGGGCCGCGTGGGCCCCTACTACGAACAGGGAAACTGGTATCGCGGCGGCGCGGTGCAGATGCTCTTCATCGCCTGGCTTTACGGAGAACAGAACCAGGTGCGCCCCATGTTTCCGGCCAATACCTCCCAACAGGATTTGATCGAAGCGTCGAAAATGTTCGACTTGGCGCCGCAAATGCCGCCCGTCGATTGGTCGCAAGCCCTCACCCACCTGCCCGAAATGGACATCATCAAAGCCGTGGACGGCCCAACGGGAATCTTCGCCGATCGCGCCGAGGTTTCCACCGGCGGCGCCATGATCAAACGCACTCCCGGCGACCCGGCCTGGCACCGCGGCGGCCTCTGGCACGACGACATGAAGATCAACGTGCCGGGCTTCTGGTTCATGTCCTGGTACGACGTTTCCATCGGACCGAACCTGGCCGCTTATAACCAGGTGCGCAAAACTGCCCGCCCCGAAATCGCCCGCGAACAGTACGCCGTGATCGCCCCCACCCTGCACTGCCAATACAAGCGCGCCACCGAAAACACCATCGTAGGCGAGCGCAGCATGGGCGACGCGCGCCTCGATTACGACGAGCTTACCTACGGCTGGTTCGATCGTTTTCTGAAGGGGGAAGATAACGGAGTTCTGGAGAAAATGCCGCGCGTGCGCTACTTCACCATGGGGCTGAACAAATGGCAGTCGTCGGACACCTGGCCGCCGGGGGGTGCGCACCCGATGACGCTCTATCTCGCGAGTGGCGGCAAGGCCAACACCCTCAATGGCGATGGCGCGCTGTCGGCAACCGCGCCCCCCGCCGATGCTCCCGACCACTTCACTTACGACCCCATGAACCCCGTGTCCTCCTACGGCGGCAACGTGTGCTGCACCGGCAACGCCGTCACCGGCGGCGCCTTCGACCAGCGCAAGATGGAAACGCGGCCCGACATCCTGGTGTATACGTCCGAGCCATTGCGCGAGGGAACGGAAGCGAGCGGCCCCATCGGCGTGACGCTATTCGTATCGTCGGATGCCAAAGACACCGATTTCACCGTCAAGCTGATTGACGTCTACCCGGACGGCACGGCTTACAACCTCGACGAAACCATCCAGCGCGTGCGCTACCGCGAAGGCTACGACAAGCCGCCGGTCTGGATGGAACCGGGCAAAGTGTATCGCGTCGCCCTGCAGCCCATGAACACCAGCAACTACTTTCCGGCCGGGCACCGGATTCGCATCGAAGTATCGAGCAGCAATTTTCCGCGCTTCGACCGCAACCTGAATACCGGCGGCAATAACTACGACGAATCGAAGGGCGTGGTGGCGCATAACGCCGTACATCACTCGCGCCAATATGCGTCCCGGGTGACACTTACGGTGGTGAAACGGTAACGAGTATGACTTCTGAAGCCCAGCAAGGCATTGGTGGGAAAGGCGATTTGCTACCACCCTTTCACAGGCTAAAGCCTGTGCCAGCATGGCTGAAGTCCGTACGATTGCCTGGGCCGGCAGGTGGCACAGGCTTTCGCCTGTGGTTTGGCGTGCTTCTGCTGGCTACGGGCGCCATCGCAGCCTTTGCTTTCCAGCCGCCGCCGGCCGATCATCTCTCGGATCCATTCGCCCTTGGCTGGCTCCTCGAAGACACTAATGGCGATGGCATCGCCGATATCCTTGACGGCAGAATCGTCGTGCCTGCGAACCCTTCGGCGGCGCAGAACGCCGCGGCGGCGAACCTGGCGGCGCGGGCGGCTTACGGTACGACGGGATTGACGCCGCCGGTGGTCGTCTCGGCGGACGAAGACCAGGGCAATGGCCCGCGTATCTGGGTTGGAAGAGACGCCGTACCCGCATCTGCAGTCGCCGAACTGGCAGCCTTCCCGTTGGCCGCCGATGAGGGTGGCGTTTTCGAAATTGCCGGCAACCTGGCGGTGATCGGCGCGGACGATGCCGGCTTGCTGGCCGCAGCCGACGCGTACTCCGCCCGCGCCCCGTACCTGTGGCGACCCTCCGCCGAAAAGCTGATGGCCATTTTCGAAGTCCTGAGCGAAGTCGCTCCGGGCGCCGGGGTGGAATTGGCCGGCGTCTGCTATCTCCACGGCAAGACCGGCGTGCATCGGGTGTACCTGCGCGGAAGCGGCATTACCGCCGACGCATTGAAGCGCGCGCTGGCGTCGCCGCGCCTCGCGGCGGTCCACAGCCTTGCCGTGCTGGGCGGCGCATCCGCGGAAAGCACCAAACCGGAACCGGCAGCATCAACCGCCTCGGCGGGACAAGGTTCCAGCGAAGCCGGAACCGGCGCCGAACCGGCGGATACAGCCGGCGCTGCCGCCACTGGCCCAACCCGTCTCGATCTCGCCACGCTTTACACCAGCCGCGGCCTGTTCGGCGCCGCCGGGCGCATTCCCCTCCCCGGTTCCAGCAACGCCCGCCTGTACGTACCCGCCGGCCGCGAAGGAATCGCCATGGCCAACCTGGCTGCCCGCATGGGCCTCGAAACCACCGGTATGACCTTGCCCATCGCTGCGCCCGCCGATTCCGCCGTGCCACGCGAAGTTCGCACCCACGCCTTGCTGGCTGGCAACTCCCCGCTGGCGCGCGAAGCCGAACGAAAAATGCGCGTGCAGGATACGGCCGCCGCCGAGTCCGAAACGCCGCTCGCCGCCGGTGAGGGTGAAGTGCGCATCGTCGACGATGCCTTCGGCCGGCGCTCGGCCGTGCTGGCGCTGGGCGACGGCGGCGGCCAGGCTGCCGCTATCGGCGTGCTTGCCGACCGCTTCCCCAACCTTTGGGAACAGGGCAAGCAGTTTCTCTCCATCGAAGAAATCCGCTATGACCTGCACCGCTTCTTTTCGCTGCACTCCAGTTCCGGCCAGGCTGCCGCCGCGCTCTATCACCTCGATCGCTGGATGAAAGCCGCCGGCTCCGGAGCCGGGATACGCGACGTGAAAGCCGAGGTTTACACCGACCTGGCCGACCCGCGCCTGGCCGATTTCATTCGCCGCGAGATCGCGACGCAATGGCACGTCGCCGCCGAGGTAAGGACCGCCAGCCTGCACGCCGGCACTGCCTGCTGCGCCCAGAATCCGAGTCTGCATTTCGATGCGCCCGGCTACCCGTTTCATCAGGCCGCACCCACTTTCACCGAAGACATTCCCATCCCGTGGGAGGGCCGGCGCCTGCTCGATACCGTGCGCGGCGCGGCCGCCAAAATCGCCGCCGGCCAGGAAGTCACTCTCGCGGCGCGGCTCAGCGAAGGGCCCGGCCAGCGCCACATACTCGAAGCCCAACTCCGCGACATACTCGCCAAAGCCGGCGCCGATCCCCGCAAACTCTCGGTGGAAGTGCTGTGCGCTTACAAGCAAGGCTATAGCTGGCTGATGGACGAAATCGCGCCGGCGCTTTCCGGCAAACCGGTGGCGAGCATCAAAATCGATTTCGCCAAAGACGTCGATGCCACCAACATGCGCGCCATGCACACCGACGCGCGCTGGGTGCAGGAACTCTATCCGGTGGATGAAATGCTGGCGCGCAAGCTGAACC
>JBKQVG010000312.1:0-7730 GCA_052325345.1 Bryobacteraceae bacterium | reverse complement strand
CGCCGGCAATGTGGGGAACGAGCAGTATGAGAATAACTCGAACCGGCGAGGCGACCGGGGTCCGTGTGGATTTGATATTCGCCACATAGTCAATATGTCGTTTGTCGGTACCAGTCCCGGCCTCGGCGGCGCGCTCATGAGCCGGCTGACACGCAACTGGCAACTGGCGCCGCTGTTGCGCGTGGCGAGCGGACTGCCCGTGCCTGTGATTACCGGGAAGGACAACTCCTTGACCGGCGTCAACCTGGATCGGCCGAATTTCGTCTCCGGCGCCGACCCCTATGCCGTTACCCGCGGACCGCAACTGCAGTGGTTTAATCCCGCTGCTTTTACCGCCAACGCCACCGGAACGTACGGCGATTTGGGGCGAAACGCGTTACGCGCGGTGCCGCAGGTCAATCTGGATGTCGCCTTGAACAGGATTTTCCCGGTCGGGGAGAGATTCCGGTTGGATGCACGAGCCGAGGTCTTTAACATCATCAACCATACGAATTTCAATGCTCCCGTGGCTACCGAAACGTCTTCCACCTTCGGACGGCTTACCTCGGCGGGTGACCCGCGGATCTTTCAGTTCGCGTTCAAGGTTTACTTCTAAGTCAGGCAGTTGTCGATTCACACTGCCCGCGCGGAAGCAGGCTGTATCGGCGATGAGTGAGTTTGGAGAATAGAATGAGAAACTGTATTCTGGCGGTCGGAGCCTGTTGCTTTGCGGCATCCGCCGCGCCGCCGCCGCAGAGCGAGGCCGCGACCATCAGCCACGCGGCGCGGCCGCAGGCCGAGGATTGGGTATTGGCGAACCGGCGCCTGCGCGCCGTCCTCCGGCCCGATTCCTTGACTCTGTCGGTCGAGGATTTGGCCACGCATGAAACCTGGAGCGCCGACCCCTGGGAAAACAGCGCGGGACGCATTCACTTGCGGGGAAAGACGGGCGAATCGACAATCGTGAGCTTGAGCGCCGCGGCGGAGAAGAAGATCGCCGCCATGCCGCCCGCCGTTCCAGGCGGGCAAGAACTCGATATTTCGCTCGCGCGGTTCCGCTCCCGCATGGGTCCGGTCCGCTCGGACCGCGATCCCGGCGAGCCTCTTTCTCTCAAGCTCGAAATCTCGCTGGCGCCGGACAGCCCGGAGCTGACCTTTCGAATCGGCGAACTGCGCAACGGCTCCCTGTACTGGAAAGTGGAAGCCATCGAATGGCCCATGCGGATGTTTCCGGTGCGCACGGTGGACGACGACGGCTACATCGTCTTTCCGCAGGAACAGGGACTGATTGTGCCTTCGCGATTCCAGGAGGGCTATTTCCGCTACTTGAACTGGATTTGGGAGCGAATCGCGGGCTATTCTTCGATCCTGGAGCAGAGCTCGATGCCCTGGTTCGGCGCGCGCAAGGGACAGAGCTCGTTCCTCTGCATTGTGGAGACTCCGGGAGATGTGGCGTATGGAGTGATTGCCAACGACGTGAGGACACCCGATCAGCCGCCCGCGCCCCCGTCCGCGATTCCCAACGCCACAACCGCGCTTTTCGCGCCCCGTCTTTCGGTGGTCTGGCCGTACTGGAAATCGGTCAAGGGCGAACTCGGCTACGCGCGCGTGGCGCGGTACATCTTCCAGCCGCGCGGCGGCTATGTGGAGATGTGCAAAACATACCGGAAATACTCGCAGAAGACGGGCACGTTCTTCACTCTCAAACAGAAGATTGCCGCCAATCCGGAAGTGGCGAAGATCGTCGGCGCTCCGAACTTCGAAGTGCAGGTGGTTTCGAACCGCCCGCGGAATCCGCAATTCCTGACGCTCAGCGGCGCCCCGCTCGATGGGGCGCACGGGCTGCAGACAAGCTTCCAGCAGATCGAGAACATTGTCCGCGATATGAAGGACAACCTAGGTATTGACCGCGCCCTGATCCGGATCGCCGGCTGGGGGCTAAAGGGCTATGACAACGTGCGCCCGATCGACGCCGCTTCTTCGGTGAACGAGGAAGCCGGCGGCGAGGCGGCTCTCGTCAAGGCGATTCAGGTCACCAAGGATGCCGGATACCTGGCGGGCCTTTGGGACAACTACCGCAATCTGGACTTGAATTCGGCCGGATACGACGAGAAGTACATCGCGCGCGACGAGATGGGCGCGCTGCTTCCCGGCTTCTCGTCCGAGAGCGGCCCCTCCGAGGAGATCTGCCCCACGGAGGGCGTCAAGCTGTTCCAGCATAATATGGAGTTCTACCGGCGGGCGCTCCACCCGGACATGATTTACCTGGACACGATCGGCGGACTTTCCCTGATCGAGTGTTACGATCCGCGCCATCCGCTGACCCGCATCGGCACGCGCGAGGCGAGGCTGAAGATCATGCAAGTCGCTACCGGCGCCGGGATGGTGTTGGGCGCGGAAGGGGCGCCGCAGGATTGGAATCTGAAAGAAGCTGCGTACTATGACGAGCATGCCGGCCGGATGGGAATCGATGTGCCATTGTATAGCATGGTCTACCATGAGTGCGCCCAGCTCTATCACCAGCACGGCGATCCGTTCAACTATGGGATGGATCAGTATGGAAATGTCCGCGGGACCTGGCCTGTCAAGTTTCTCCGTGCCTTGCTCTACGGCGATCAGTCGAGCTGGACCATTTCCAATCGTGCCTATTGGGCGTGGCGAGAGACTTTGAAGGAAATCAATGATGTGCTCGCCCCGCATCAGCGCCGCCTCGCGCACGAAGAATTGCTGAGTCATCGGTTTCTCACTCCCGACTTTCTCGTGCAGAGCACCACGTTTTCCTCGGGCGTACGGGTCACCGTCAATTACGGCGAGTTTCCCTTCAAAATGGCGGACAAAACGGAGCTGCCCGCATACGGCTACCGGGTGGAAGACAGTTCTCCAAACGGTCACTCGTTTTCCGGCCGCGTGAGCACCGGGCTCGTATCGGGAGCGCAGATAAACCCGCGGTAAGACGCGAACTTGAAGAGCGGCCGTTGGCGATGGCCGGTGGAGGAGGATGAAGAGATAATGCGACAGACCGTGACGCGTTACTGCATGCTTGCGCTGGCTGCCGCCACGCTGCAGCCGGCCTTCGCCCATCACATCGACGCGAAAGCGGAGATCCACCCCACCGCGGTGCTGATGGGAGACGTCACCGTTGGCCCGTACACGCGCATCGGCCCCAAGGCCGTTCTCCAGGGCAATATCACGATTGGAGCCCACACCAATATCCTGGGCAATGTGGTGATTCAGGCCGACAAGGCTGTAATCGGCAGTTACGTCCGCATCGACTATGGCGCCCGGGTTCTCGGCGGACGCCCCGCCGTGCCGGGCGTGGGAACCAACGTCGCCGCGGACCAGGTGTATGTCAAAGACGATTGCTGGATAGGGGTCAACGCCACCGTTCGCGGGTCGCGAATGGAGGAAGGTTCCGTAGTGGGCAATGCCGCCGTGGCGGATTTCAATACCCACCTCGGCAAAGGCGCGGTGCTGGCCCCCGGCGCGATTGCGCACCACGACACGGAGATCCCCGCCAACGCGTTGGTCGAAGGCAACCCCGGCGAAATTACCAGCCGCGCCGTAAACCACCACGACCTGCAGCGCATTTTCGGTGTCGTCCCGGTCGAGTGGATCCATTTTGAATCCAGGCGCATTGTCGCGGAAATCGATCGAAACCCGCCCAAGCCTAGGGACAGCTACCCGGGAATTGACGGCCGGCAGTACTGGTCGGGTAAACCCGAAGTAGATCCCACGGCCCAGATTCACCCGACGGCGATTCTGATGGGCAACATCGTCGTCGGCGCCCACACGCGGATCGGGCCCAACGTGATCATCGGCGAGAATACCAAGATTGGCAGCTATTGTGAGGTCGCCGCCAACACCAATATCCGCGCGCCGTCGGTGATTGGCGACCACGTCTACATCGGCCCGCGCGTGCACGTCGGCGACAGCCGTACCGGCGGATTTGACAACCCGCTATGGATCAAGAGCTACACCTATATTGGGCCGGGCTCGGTGCTGCATGCCACTAAAGTGGATGGCGAAGTCTATTACGGCGCCAATGTCACCAGCGATTACGGTGCGTACATCGGCGAAGGGTCCATCGTGCGAGACGGCGCGGCGGTGCCGCACGATTTCCGCATTCGCGACCACGCGGTTTTCGAACGCGCCCCCGGCCTGATGCAGCGCGAGCCGGGCATCTCCGACGCTCGCCGCTTGGAACTCACCGGTTTCAATGCCAAGGCCTGGATCGAGCAAGTCCTCCGTGCGGACCTTGAAAACAAAGTTGCGTATGAAACCCCGTTCAAGGATTGGCCTCACACCAACCGCGGCACGGTGAAAGGCACGGTTCGGCCCGGCGCCACCCTGGTGGGAAATGTCAATGTGGGCGAGGGCACGCGGATCTTCCCGGGGGCTTACATCGAGGGCAATGTCACCATCGGCAAGCGCTGCGACATCGTGGTCGATACCATGCTGGTGTCGGGCGATCTCCAGGTCGGCGATCACACCCACGTATACGACAAGGGGATGATCGTGGATGGACCACGGGGGAATCCGGACGGCACTCCGAGTTCGGCGCCCCGCAGGATCCGGTTGGGGATTTTCTGCTGGATCAATCATCTGGCCGCGATTCAAGGGTCTGAACTCGGCGATTTCTCATTGGCCAACCTGGGCGTGGGCACCTCTCCGGGTACGGTGATCGGCCGCGAAGCGCTGCTCCTGAATGGTTCGTCCACTTATGCCAACCAAGACCTGCCGGCACGCTCCATTTGTTGGGGGACTCCGGCAAAACCCCGCGTGCTCGACTCCACCATGTGGGAACGGGAGTTTCTGTTTTATGGGAAGAGTTGGCCTACCTGGGAGCGTCAGGCGACCGGGGAGGAGTTGAAGTCCTATGCGATTCCGCGATAGATGTCGCCCTTCGATATGCTGGAAGAGATTGGCGAAAGCGGCCGGGCCGGTTGCGAGTACCGGCCGGCAGGCAAGACTTTCGACGGGCTGGGCTGGTTTCATGGCCGCCCGGCCGGAATTGCCGTGAAATAAGAAGACGATCGAGGAGAAGAGAATCATGTCCAATATCGGATTTGTCGGTTTAGGAATCATGGGTGCCCCCATGTGCCGGAACTTGCTGAAGTCCGGCCACAGCCTGGCGGTTTACGATATCGTGCCCGCGCTGGTGGAGCGGGTTGTCGGGTTCGGCGCGTCCTCGTGCGGTACGGCCCGCGATGCCGCGGCAAGGTCGGAGATCGTGATCACGATGCTCCCCGACGGGCCCGAAGTGGAACAGGCTGTGCTCGGCCCAGCCGGCGTGCTGGAAGGCGCCCGGCCCGGCTCGACCATCGTCGACATGAGTTCGATCAGCCCGCTCGTGGCGCAGAAGGTGGGCGCGGCGTGCAAGGGGAAGGGCGTGCGGTTTCTGGATGCGCCCGTCAGCGGCGGCGAGCCGAAAGCCATCGACGGAACCCTGGCCATCATGGTCGGCGGCGACGAGGCGGTCTTCAACGAACTGGCGCCGGTACTCAAGACCATGGGGTCGACCGTGACGCTGACCGGGCCGGTCGGCGCCGGCAACGTCACCAAGCTGGCCAACCAGATTATGGTGGCGTGCAACATTGCGGCCATGGGCGAGGCCCTGGTGCTGGCCACCCGTGCGGGTCTCGATCCCGAAGTCGTGTTCAACGCCGTCAAGGGCGGCCTGGCCGGCAGCACGGTCCTGAATGCCAAGGCCCCCATGGTGATCGGGCGGAATTTCAAACCGGGTTTTCGGATTCGCCTCCATCAGAAAGATTTGCGCAACGCACTGCTGGCGGCCGAATCGATGAAAGTGGCGCTTCCCCTCACCACCACCGTGCAACAAATGCTGATGGCGCTCATGAACGACGGCAAGGGCGATCTGGACCACTCCGCCATCGTGACCTTCATCGAAGCGATGGCAAAGACGGAAGTCAAGTCCGCGCGGGCGGCGGTCTAATCAAGATGACCCGGCTGCTGACTACCTTGGTTCTCGGGCTTGGGCTGAATGCCTGGGGCGCCGGCCGTGTATTCAACGTGCTGGACTACGGTGCGCACAACGATGGCTCGGTTCTCGCCACGGACGCCTTTCGCGGCGCGATCCAGGCGGCCAAGGCGGCGGGCGGCGGGACGGTGTTTGTGCCCGCCGGCAAGTATATTACCGGGCCGATCGAGCTGGTGAGCAACCTGACGCTCGATCTCGACTCTGGCGCGGTGGTCGGGTTTCCCGCCATGCGGCTGCCGTTCACCGAGGGCAGGGAACAGGGCGTGGAATGCCTGACGCCGGCGCCGCTCATCGGCGGGCGCCACCTGGAAAACGTGACCATCGCCGGCCGGGGCCTGCTGACCACCAATAACGCCGACTGGCTGAAGATCATGGGCCGATCGAGAGCCTCCGCGTCCGATCCCGGTTCGGCATTCGGCCCCAACTGGGAAAAGCTGCTGCTGGCTCTGGAATTGAGGAAGCCGGTTCCCAGGGAGATGTACGAGCTGGCCGCGCCGGAACTGCGGCCTTCGTTCGTCCGCTTCATGGACAGCCGTAATGTGATGGTCCAGGGAGTCCATTTCGTGGGGTCTTCGATGTGGACCATCCACCTGCTTTACACCGACAATGCCGTGGTGCGCGATGTGATCATCGAAACCTATCCGGGCGTGCATACCGACGGAATCGGGGTCGACTCCAGCCGCAACATCCGGATTTCGAACTGTTACATCGATGCCGGCGACGACGGTATCGTGATCAAATCGGGCAAGGACGCGGATGGGCTTCGGGTGAACCGGCCCACGGAAAATGTTTCCATCACCAACTGCACGGTGCACCATGCGCACGGCGCGGTCACCATCGGAAGCGAGACTTCCGGATGGGTACGCAACCTGGTGGCCAGTAATATTACCTGCGACGGCACGCAGATGGGGGTGCGGATCAAGAGCCGGCGCGGCCGGGGCGGCGGCGTCGAAGACGTGCGCTTCGATAACTGGACCATGGAGAACGTGGGCACGGCCATCAACGTGACCAATTACTACATGATGGAGGGCGAAGTGAAGGCCGGCGACGAGCCGGTTTCCGCGCGCACCCCGATTTTCCGCAATATCGCCGTGACCAATATGACCGTCCATCACGCGCGGGTGGCGATCGACGTGGAGGGTCTGCCCGAAATGCCGATTACGGCGCTGCGCATCAGCGATGTGATGGCACAGGCCGGCATCGGCCTCAAAGCCTACAACACGGATGCGCTGGAACTGCACGCGGTCCAGATCGAGGCCGATAGCGGTCCCGCGTTTCTGGTCCGGGATTCCAAGCAATTGGAGTTGGACGGCGTCACCACCCGCAAGCCGCTGGCGGACACTCCGGTGATTCGTCTGGATCACTGCCCGGACGCGATTGTGCGCGACAGCCGCGCGTTTCCCGGCACCGGGACATTTCTATCCGTGGGGCCGGGCGAGCTGAAGCGGGTGATCCAGCATGGGAACAGTTTGGGCGCCGCGCGGAAGCCCGTCGAGGAATCCGCCAAGAATTACTCCATGACTCCGGAAAATGCCACCGAGGCGGAAAAAAACCAATGAGGCGGCGTGCCGCCACGAGAGATCAACAATGAGCCAGAGCGCGGTCGCGGGTGCGGCGGCTAATGTTTACCCTTACGGCACCAGACACACACCGGAAATGATCGCGGATCTTTCCCGGAGGGCGTACGAATATCGCCTGCAGGTACTCCGCATGGTATACGGGCGAAAGAGCGGACACATCGGGGGGGCGTTCT
>JBKQVG010000311.1:0-5357 GCA_052325345.1 Bryobacteraceae bacterium | reverse complement strand
GCGGCCGGCGCCGGCAGATTGTTCGACGCCAGAAAGCCGCCGGTGCCGGTGGTGGCGAACGCACCGTGCCACCCGGTGGCGAAGGCGGCAGCGAACTCGGCAAGCGGGGAGCCGAAGGCGCGCGAATCGCCGATCTCCAACCCGTCGCGAACCATCAACTCTTCGATCGAGGCAAGATCGGGGGCGAAGAGCGCGCGCCCGGGTTGATAGGGGTCGCCGATATCGCTTCCCTGAAAGGAGCGCTCGACATCGGTCCAGGAGAATCCGTTTTGCGAAACCAGCGAATCGGGACGGCTGCGGTTGCCGGCCAAACCGAGCGGCGCGCTCACGCTCGCGGGATGGAGCAGGTTGAGCAGCGCGTCCGCGCCGTAGGTATCGGAGCGGTCGGGCTGTTGCGGCCGGGCCGGCTGCGAGCCGCACGGAAGCTGCTCAACGGCGGCGAGGTCGGCGGAAGCCCGTACGCAAACCACCCCCAGCGGCGGGACGTAGATGTGGGTGCGGCCGATGCGATACAGCCCGTAAGGCACCGCCACGCGGAACTCGGCGGCTCGATCGGCGCGGACCTTCACTTGAAATGCCGCCGGCGCGCCGGCAATGGAAACCACGGCTCCGGGAAGCGGACGCCCATAGGAATCCACGATCGCGCCGCGCAGTTCGCCCGTGAGCGATTGAGCCACCACGCTCCCGGCGCACGCCAGCGCCAGCCACGCGGCCGCGATCTTCATTGGCGCAAGACGGTAAAGCGACTCATGGTGTAGCCGAACGCCGCGCCCGCCCGTAGCATGCCTACTGGTAGACGGAAACTACGCCTCCGCCGTTTCAGAAGCCATCGCGGGGCAAGTTGCCAACCTGCCGCTAACGTGCTTTCTGCCGGTTCCGGCGGTGGGCGGCGTGGTGCGGTTTGGGCTCGGCGGGAGCTTCGGAACGCGCCGCGGCGCCGGGGGTGAGCTTGCTCAGGATGCGGTCTTTGATCCAGTGCTCGTCCCACCACTCGCGCGGATTGATCTGCACGCCATCGATCTGCATGCCGAAGTGAACGTGAACGCCGCCGGCCAGGCCCGTGGCGCCGGCCACGCCCATTTTCTGGCCCTTCTTCACCATGTCGCCCACTTTCACGTCGATGCGGCTCATGTGGCCGTAGAGGGATTGGAGCGCGTAGCCGTGATCCAGTACGATGCAGTTGCCATAGATGCCCAGGTCGCTGGCCCACACCACGCGACCGTCGTTAGCCGCCTCCACCGGGCCGTTGACCACGTCGGACAGGTCGAAACCCAGGTGTACCTGCCGGTCGATCTTTTTGCCGAGATAGATGTAATTGCGCACGTCGGCGAAGTTGGCTTCTTCCTTGCCCCAGTGCTTGAACGGGCCGTTCCACAGGATCTTCTCCTCGGTCTTGAAACGCAGGTCGGCAAGCTGCTGGTTGTTCTTACGGCGCAAATCGCCGTTGATGTAAAGGAAGCGGGTTACCAAGTCCTTGCCGGGTAGAATCTGCCCGTTGGGGTCGACCGAATCCACCAGCTTCCGCATCAGCGCGTCGTCGACGGGGAAATCCCGCACGCGAAACTTCTTGGGGAAGAGTTTGAACCAGAAGTGGGCGTCGGCCTCCGTGCCGGCGGCGTTGCGAACAAAGACCATGGGTGTGACGTCCGGGGGCAGGTCCCACGGATAGGCGAACATGGCGAAGCGCTGATTGGGATCCTGGCCTGGCAGGGGGAAGCTGCGAAAGGTGTAGCCGCCGACCTTCACGCCGGCCTCCGACCACGAACCCGACGCGGTGAACGTCACCAGTTCCATGCCGCCCTGGTTGATGTAGTGCTGGAGTCCATCCGCGGTCACGTGCGGCGGCGCCAGCACGACCACGACTTCGCGCGAGGCGGTGTCCGTACTGCCGCGAAAGTCGTTGGAGACGGTTTCCACTACCAGGCGCGCCTTGCCTTCCGTGAGCCCGGCCGTTTTGTTCTTGCCGGCCTCAAAGTTCAACGAGCGCGGCGGCTGGTGCCGGCTCCAGAAGAATCGCGTGGACGGGCTTTCCTCGTCGAAAACCGGATAGCTGGCGCTGCCCTGTTCGACCCGCGCCCGCACGGCGCGCACGCCATGCGGGTTCGAGATCTGGACGGTGACCGGAGTACTGACGCCAATGGCGTCGAGCGGCCCGATCTTCACCTCCGTGTGCCCGGACATCACCAACAGCGCCCCCACGAGCGCCAATAACACGGCGGCGGCAACGGCCAATGCGATTCTCATTTTTTCACCCAGGAATCGAGCCAGTCGAGCGCGGTTCGATACCACAGCAGACTGTTCTGCGGCTTCAAAATCCAGTGCCCTTCATCGGGAAAAATCAACAGCTTGGATGGAACTCTCTGCAATTGCAGGGCCGTAAACAACTCCAGGTCTTGGGTATAAGGCACGCGAAAGTCCAATTCTCCGCCACTCACCAGGGTGGGGGTATGAAAGTCCTTGACGGAGCTCGAGGGCGACCACTTGGCATAATCGTCGGGCTTGTCCCACGGCGTGCCGCCGAACTCCCACAGCGGGAACCACAATTCTTCGGTGGCGCCGAATTCGCTGGTCAGGTCATAAACGCCGGCGTGCGATACCAGGGCCTTGAAGCGCTGGGTGTGGCCTAGAATCCAGTCGATCATGTAGCCGCCGTAAGAGGCGCCGGCCGCGGTCATGCGGCTGGTGTCGGCATAGGGCAGGTCGATGACCACGTGATCGGCCACGGCCATGATGTCGTCGAAGGGCTTGCCGCCCCAATCGCCGTTGATCTCGTCGATGAACTTTTGTCCGTAGCCGGTGGAGCCGCGCGGATTCGGCATCGCCACCACGTAACCGGCGGCCGCGAACACCTGCTGGTTCCAGCGATAGCTCCAACTGTAGCCCCAGTTGCCTTGCGGTCCGCCGTGGATCAGGAAGACCACCGGGTATTTCTTGCCGGCTTCAAATCCGTAGGGCTTCACCACGAAATACTGCACCTTCGAACCGTCGGCCGAATCCACCCAGAACTCCTCCAGCGGGGTAAGCTCGTGCGCCGCCAGGCTGTCGTCGTTCAAATGAGTCAGGGCGGCGGGCGCGCCGCCGCTCGAAGCGGCGCGATAGATCTCCACCGGCGCGCTGCCGGTTTGCTGGGTGTAGACCATGGTCTTGCCGTCGGCCGACAACTGCATGTCGTCGAGCTCGCTGTCGCCGGAGACGGCGATTCGCACCGCGCCTCCGCTCACGGGAATGAGCTGAATGGCCTGCCGGCCGCGGTCCGCGGTGGTGAAAAAAAGCGTGCGGGAATCCGGGGACCAGATGAAGCTGTTGACCCAGCGGTCGAGATTCTCGGTAAGGTTCGAGGTCTTTCCGGTAGCGCGTTCCACCACCATCAAGCGGTGGCGGTCGCTTTCGTATCCGGCGCGAAACTGGGCGCGCCATGCCAGGTATTTGCCGTCCGGCGAGTACTTCGGGCTGGAATCGTTGCCCGGCGTCGAAGTAATCTTCCGCGGCGCCCCGCCCTCAATCGAAACCGCGTACAAATCCGAATTGGTGCTGATGGCCGGGACCGGATCGGCATTCATGGAATAGCAGACCTCCTGGCCGTCGGGCGCAATATCGTAATCGTCGGGTCCGCCGAGGGAAAACGGCGGCACGTCGCGAGTGCCGGGGGTGAGATCGTGCGCGTCGCCGCCCGAAACCGGCGCCACCAGCAGATGGCTGCGCCGCTTGGTGGACCACTCGGTCCAGTGCCGGTACAGCAATTCGGTGTAGATCCGCGCCTTCACTTTATCGGCCCGGTCGGCGGCGAGGTGTTTCTGGTTGCAGGCGTCGTCGGCGGCGCATTCCGGATAGACCGAGCTGGTGAAGACCAGGTTTTTCCCATCGGGCGAGAACAGCTCGCCGTCGGCTTCGGTGGAAAGTCTGGTGACCGCCTTGGCGTTGCCGCCATCGGGATCCATGAGCCAGATCTGGGACGAACCCGAGCGGTTGGAAATGTAGGCGATGCGGCTGGAATCGGGCGACCAGCGGGGCCGCTGGTTGGCGCTGCCGTCGTGGGTGATCTGGCGGTGCGTCCCGCCGGCCAGCGGCACGATCCAGATTTGAGACGGCTTGGTGTTGGCGGCCACATCCACGCTTTGGACGGTGAAGACCACCCATTTCGCGTCCGGTGAAATCTGCGGGTCGGAAATCCGCTTCAGTTCCATCATGGCGTTGGCATCGAACGGCCGCTTTTGAGCGAACAGCATCGCCACAGCGGCGAACAGGAGAGCAGTCCCGCGACAGATCGCACGGCACATAACATCAAGATTGTAGCGTGAGGCGGGGAAGGGTTCCCCTAGAACACCATGTTTCCCGGTTTCCGCCGCTGTTGTTTGCACCAATCCAGATACAGCCTCGCGTAGCTGGCGGTGATGTAGTCGCGCTGGCCGAAACCCATGCGCCGGGCGGTGCGGTCGATCCAGGCGGGCGGACCCTCCAGTTCGATGTAGACGCCGATCGGCGTTTCGTCGAGCATGGCCATGCCGGCGCCGCTTTCCATGCGGAACTCGGTGCGATATTTCTCGTAGCGGAAGACGGGATGAAAGCCAAGGCGCGCCAGGATCGCGGCGAAGCGGGCGGCATCGGGCAAGCGGGTCTCCAGCTCTTCGCGGTTCTTGTGAGGACCCGGCAAGGGCCGCCCTTTGAAGGTCAGCGTCACCGCGCGGCCGGCCTGGCGCAGGCGCAGCAGGCGGCAACCGCGCCGCAAGGTCAGCTTGGAAGTGTCGAAAACCGTGTTGGCTTCAAAAACCCGGCGGCGCGCCACGCGAAAGCCGGCCTGGCGCAGCAAGCTGCGGGCCGCGGCGGGATCGGCCACGGCCAGCTTGATTTCGTTTTCGTGGGGGCCCTGGGTCATGATGTACAGATATCAGGACACGTCTTCGGCGGCCGAATGGTGCGCCAGGAAATCTTGGTCGATGGGTTTTCGCCCGCGGAAACCTTCCTCGGCGCCGTGCCAGTAGGCGATGCGCGGCTCACCCAATTTCCAGCACAGGAACACTTCGACGCCACGGAATACGGTGGGAAAGTCCACCAGGCCGACGTCCAGGTCTTTCACGTGGCAGCCGATTTCCTCGAACTGACTCACCGCCTGGCGCAGGCGGGTCTCGGCGGCGTCGCGCCGGCGCGCGTTGGCGGCAAACTTCTCCCGGTCCACCACCACCCCGCCTAGAAACGCCACCCGCTGGCGTATCGCATCCACCGCGTTGGTGGCTTCGGAAAATTCCATCCGCAGAGCCACGGTCTCGCGCAACAATTTTTCCACCTGGGATTCCCTAACGAGCTTTCCGTCCTTGACTACAAACCAAACTCCGTTCTCTCGAATGCGCTTTACGGCCTTT
>JBKQVG010000310.1:0-3577 GCA_052325345.1 Bryobacteraceae bacterium | reverse complement strand
GCTGGTCGTCTTGGCCGAATGCTCGATGCCGCGGCCCAGGAAGGCGTCGAAAATCTTGCCCACGCTATCGACGCGGACGCCGCGCCCGGCCAGTCGATCGAGCAGCATGCCCTTGGGCGGCCGCACGGCGTAATCGTGGCGGTTGGCGGTGCGCTTGAAACTGCCGGGCTCACCGACGAAAGGACGCGCGATGACGCGGCCCACTTCGTGCGGCCCGGTCAGGATTTCCCGCGCGGTCTCGCAGATCTTGTAGAGTTCCCAGAGCGGGATCACCTCTTCGTGCGCGGCCACCTGGAAGACGCTGTCGGCTGAGGTATAAACGATCGGCGAGCCGGTGCGCATGTGCTCCTCACCCAGCTCGCGGATGATCTCGGTGCCGGAGGCGGCTTTGTTGCCCAGCGAGCGGCGCCCGATGCGGCGCTCGAACTCATCCAGAATGACGGGCGGGAAACCGTGGGGATAAAGCGGAAGCGGCTTGGCCAGATGAATGCCCGCCATTTCCCAGTGCCCGGTGGTGGTGTCCTTGCCAGGCGAGGCCAGCGTGCAGCGGCCATAGGAAGCGGCGGGGTCGGAAACGGCGGCAATGCCTGCCAGCGGCTTGATGCAGCCGATTCCGAGGCGTTCCAAATTGGGCAGATTCAGACCGCGCAGCCGCGCGATGTTGCCCAATGTGTCGGCGCCCGGAGGATCGCCGAATGCCGCCGCATCCGGCATGGCGCCGATCCCTACACTATCCAAAACGATCCAAATAACGCGCTGGAGCACGAAACTTGAATGTAGCATGCGGCAGCGGAACGGCAGTTGCGCAGCGGTCGCCCGGTGCATGGTCGGGCGGCCACGGAAGAGAAGCTGTTCGAGGAACTCCGGCCTAGCTAGCCAGCATGAATGGCCTCGGGCTCCTGTATTCGGCTGAAGGAAAGTACGACCGTGCCGAGCCGCTTCTTACCGAGGCCGCGGGAACGGCCGCTCGTGTTCTGGGTGACGACAACCCCGACGCACAAAGCTGCCTCAATAATCTCGCAGACCTGTACGGCAGGGAAGGAAAACTGAAGGAGTCTTCAGCGGCGTTCGAGCACCTTCTTGACGCTCGCCTTCGCACCTACGGTCCAGACAACGGATTCACCGCGACTACCTGGGCGAATCTGGGCGAAGCCAGGTTCCAGTTGCATCGCTTCAAGGAGGCGGCCACGCTGCTCGCCCGTGCCGTTGACTATTACAAAAAGCACAAAGTCGAGACGTGGAGACGCTACTACACGGGATGTCTTCTCGGGGCGAGTCTTCTGGAACTGGGGAACAGAGCCGAGGGGAAAGCGATCTTCGCGGACGCTTACCAGGGGCTGCTCAGCCGCAAGGACACGGTTCCGTATGAATACAGGCTCTCTCTGGATCGCGCCGCAAAGCTGTCCGCCCTGATGAAACTTCTTCCCCGGCCTATCTCAATAACGTGGCGGGTCACTCGATTTACGTTCCGATCGCGCAGATTCTGCCCAGCGTCACAACCTGGGGGACGTTTAATTGGAACTGGACCTACCTCGATACCCTGGTTCAAACTGCCGTTTCCCACAACAAGAAATTCTCCATCGCCTTAGAGATGGGATTCCAGAACAGTTTTGCTTATTTGAACTCGCTCCCCGCCGGATTCGCGGCGGCTTGCGGCGCGGATTGCGCCCCCTTGTTTCGGTCCTGGAGCGTTGGCGGAAAGGCAGACCAATGTATCGAAGGCTATGTGCCCTTGCCCTGGGTTCCGAACGTGCAGCAGTTCTGGTCGGCGCTGGCGACGGCCATGGCCCAGCATTTGCAGCAGACTGGAACCTACAGCTCGCTCACGCTGGTTCATTTGCCGGGCGTCAGTATTTACGATGAAGAATTCCGGCTGCCCTCAGGTTTGCCGGGTCCGACTTCCAGCGACAGTACCACCTGCCCCGATGGCACCGCCGCCTATCCGAACGTCCAGAACGACGCCTCCCAGGCTCGCTGGCAGACGCTGGGATATTCCGATGCCAACGTCGTTTCCGGATTCACCGTCATCGCTAAGGCTTACGCCCAGGCCTTCCCGGACAAATTCCTCGGGGTCAGTCTGCTGAACCCGGGCGCGAGCGGCGTCGATTTTCCGAGGTTCACAAACGATCCGGTCGGCTATGTCGCGTCTCTGTTAGTCCAAGCGGCGCTGGGAATCGCGCCGGGCAGGATTCAACTGCAATCGGACGACCTCGATGTTTCCACTTCCGAAACCGCTGTCGGCGAAGTGATCGATTTCGCGAATCAATTTTCAACCGCAGTGGGTTGGCAGATGAACAAGCACGGCGGGACAGGAGCTGCCTGCAATTCACAGCCATGCACGCCGGACGGCGCTGATAGCGGCTACTTTCAGCTTCTTGAAACCGGCGCGATCAACAACGGCGAATACATTGAAGTTTTCTCCGCAGATGTAGTGGCTTACCCGCTGAGTTATGCGGCATCGCAAACCGCTGGTTACTATCCGATTACTGCCGCGTCGGCTCCGGTGATTACCATCGAAGCCAATAACTCCGGATACAGCCCGCAGATTGCTCCGAACACATGGGTTTATCTAAAAGGCGAGCGCTTGGCTCCGGCCGGAATCGAGCGCCCATGGCAAGCCTCCGATTTTGTGAATGGCCAGATGCCCACCGAGTTGAACGGAGTCAGCGCCACCGTAAACGGCAAGAGCGCGTTCGTGTATTACGTGAGCCCAGGTCAGGTGAATATTCTCACGCCGTCCGACGCTTTGAGCGGAGTGGTGAAAATTCAGCTTGCCAACAACGGCGCCACCAGCGCCGCGGTGGTGGCCGAAGGTCAACCTACTTCACCGTCGTTTTTCGTCTTCGGAGCCGGACCTTATGTTTTGGCCCAACACGCCGACGGCAGCTTGCTGGGCCCCGCCACCCTGTATCCAGGCGCGACCACTCCAGCCAAACCCGGCGAGACGGTCGTGCTTTACGCGAACGGCTTCGGTTCCACTTCGGTGCCAGTCGTCGATGGCGCATCTGCTCAATCGGGAACACTGTCGCCACTGCCGGTGGTGACCGTCGGTGGAATCGCCGCGACGGTCGCGTACGCCGGATTGCCAGGCCCGCCCGGCGAATTTCAGTTCAATGTCGTGATTCCGGCCTCGATCTCCAATGGCGATCAGCCCATCAGCGCAACCTATGGAGGAGTATCGACGCAGTCCGGCACACTCATCACGATCCAGAAGTGATGCCGAAGACTGTAAACTAGCCGGATAAGAAGATTCTCGGATTCTCCTTTACGGGCACCGTAGCCGAGGCGGTCGAAATCGATCGCGAACAGTGCGCCTGCTTTCTGGCGGGGCTCTCCAAAACCGCGGAACCGGTTTGACGGCCCGGGCCAGCCGGGCGCGGTTCCTGGCGACCGGTGCGGCGCCGGAGGGTTTTCACGGCGGGCGGCAGAGGCTGAGCCACTTAAGCATGCTACAGTGTGGTCATGCCGGGCGGTTATCTCCCGATCCTGATTTTCCTGGTGCTGGCTACCCTGTTTCCGATCGTGGCCATCCTGGCTGCCAAGCTGATTCGTCCCGCGACGCCGTTCGTGACCAAAC
>JBKQVG010000309.1:0-19485 GCA_052325345.1 Bryobacteraceae bacterium | reverse complement strand
CAGGGGCGGACCGGGAGGCTGGCCGTCCAGCACCAGAAAATTGTGATTGTAGACCGTGGTCCGGATCGGGCGGGTTCCCGTGTTTCGCAAGCTGTGTTCCAAAACCATCGCCGGCTTGCCTTTCACCAGCCGCAGCGCCTTCCGGTAGATATAACCATAGCCGGAAGACGAATCGGCAAGCTCCTGGGTGAAATCGATGGAATCGCGGTACTTGCCGATGGTCCACTTCCCTGGATCGAGGATCTCGTACAACCGATAATTGTCGTATGCGTCTTCGTCGCCCCTCCTCAGAACGCCAACGCCAATTTTCATGAATCGGCCACCCGGCTTCGCCTCCTCCCATCCCACTTCTCCGAACTCATCGACCGGACCGCTGGTCGAGCTGCACGGCCCGCCGACGATGTCCGCCCCTTCGTACACAAAGTCGCGAACCTTCGGGTCCGTTCTCTGCACCCATGGTCCGTAATAGTTGTGTCCCTTGTATTGCAGGCTGTAGACGATTCCCGACCAGTCGAACCGGGTTCCGCGATAGTATCCGCTTTCCGCGTTCGGCAGGTAGATCTTTGCCCGAATCCGGCCATTCGTGATCTCCGCGTTCGGGAATTCCGCCGCCGGCAGAAGTGCGATGCACGCGGCCACCGAAGTCAGGACCAGACTTTTTGTCATCGTCGAATAGATTATTGCATCATGGCGCCCGGGAGGATACGGGTTCAGGAGCGTGCATGTCCCGGCTGCGGCGGCCGCGTCGGCATTCCGTCGATGCCAGGCGACGCCGCGCAGGTTCAAGGCAGGTACGGACGCGCCCGCGCCGGAGTTTTCGACGAGCGCGATAGGAGTGATGATTCGCCGTCAAACGCTGAAGTAGCTCGCCGCGCCGCAAGTCGACGCCCTTCGCCCCGTCTGGCGCACCGATAGCGCACCGGCTTTCAGAAGAGGCGGCGGCGCGTTGGTCTCGCGCAGCATTCGAGCGCGGCTTGCCACGCCCGCTCCAGGGCCTCGGTTTGAGGGAAACTAGTTGGAAAGAGTCGCCAACGATTATGCCCGCCTCGAATTCCAGGACGCGGCACGCGGAGTCAACCATGCCTTCGACGCGAAGAACCTTTCTGACGAGCACCGGCGCGGCTGTACTGCACGCTCCGCTGATCGCCGCAGCCGCCCCCGCCTCCACCGACGACGATCTACGGCTGTGGTACCGGCGGCCGGCTCCAGATTGGAACGAAGCGCTCCCGATCGGCAATGGACGGCTTGGCGCCATGATCTTCGGCGGCGTTAGCGAAGAGCGCCTGCAATTGAACGAAGACACGCTCTACTCCGAAGAGCCCGGGACCAGCGATCTGCCGCTCGATGTCACCAAGCACTTCGACCAGGTAATCGCGATGCTGCGCGACCGCCAGTTCGCCGAGGCGGCCGACGTGATCACCAAGAATTGGACCGGCCGCTCTTGGCCTTGCTACCAACCCATGGCCGACTGGAACCTGCGCTTCGACGGGCATGGCGCCGCCGCCTCCGACTATATGCGCGAACTGGATCTTACGAAAGCGCTGAGCGCCGTGAGATACAAAATCGGCGGGGTGGCTTACACACGAGAGTATTTCGCCAGTTGTCCGGACCGAGTGATCGTCGCGCGGATTGCCGCTGACCGTCGCGGTGCTCTCGCCTTCGCTGCAACACTGAGCTCGGTTCACCCGACGGCGAAAGTGGAAATGGCCGGGCCGGACCAGCTAATCCTGAAAGGTCAGGCGCCCGGTTTCGTCTTGCGCCGCACCCTGGAATGGGTGGAGGCGCGCGGCGAGCAGTGGAAATACCCGGAAGTGTGGGACCGCGATGGCGAGCGGTTGCCGCACGCCAATACCGTGCTTTACGGCAACGACGTGGGCGGTCGCGGCATGTTCTTCGAGGTGCGCCTGCACGCCCGCGTGACCGGCGGCGAGGTCACTGCCGCGGAAGATGGGCTCCGCATACGCGGCGCCACCGAAGCCGTGCTCATTCTTTCGGCCGGCACCAGCTACAACGGATTCGATAAAAGCCCGAGCCGAGCCGGCGTCGACCCGGGCAAGCGGGCTGCCGCGGACCTTGGCGAAGCGTCGAAGAAAAGCTTCGCAGCCCTACGGGACAGGCACGTTACGGATTATCGAAATCTTTTCGATCGCGTTTCGATTCGGCTCGGCGCCCCCGGCGAGCAGTCCGAACTTCCCACCGACGAGCGATTGCTGCGGTTCGCAAACGGCCGGGATAGCTCTCTCGCCGCCCTCTATTTTCAGTTTGCCCGCTACCTCATGATCGCCGCGTCGCGGAACGGCACGCAGCCCTTGAATTTGCAAGGGATGTGGAACGATCGGGTCATCCCGCCTTGGGCTTGCGCCTACACTACCAATATCAACCTGGAGATGAATTATTGGCCGGTTGAGGTGGCGAACCTCTCCGAGTGCTTCGAACCTCTGGAGCGGCTGATCCGCGAATCTTCGGTGACCGGCGCCAAAGTCGCGCGAGACATGTATCGGCGTCGCGGCTGGGCTCTGCATCATAACACCACGCTGTGGCGTGGCGCGCAACCCGTGGACAACAACGCGATGCCGTCGTTCTGGAACGTGGGCGCGGGCTGGTTGTGCCGGCTCTTGTGGGAACATTACCTCTTCACTGGAGACCGGACGTTTCTCGTAAGTGTGTATCCGCTAATCAAAGGCGCGGCGGAATTCCTGTCGGACTGGCTGGTCGACGATGGTAAAGGCAATCTCGTCACCGCCGCCGGAGTCTCACCGGAGAATACATTCATTTACACGAACCAGGATGGCAAGAAGCAAATGGCCGGCGTGTGCATGGGTCCCACCATGGATCTGGCGATTGTACGGGAACTGTTTCGCAACTGCATCGAAGCCTCCGAACTGTTGGATCGCGACAGGGAGTTTCGCCAGGAACTGAATGGGAAGCTCGCCAGGCTCTTGCCCTATCAGGTGGGAAACCGAGGGCAGATGCAGGAGTGGCCGGAGGACTTCGAGGAGCGTGAGCCAAAGCATCGGCACGTCTCGCACCTCTTCGGCCTGCATCCGGATCATCAGATCACGAGTAGCACTCCGAAATTATTGGCGGCCGCGCAACGCACGTTGGAACTGCGCGGAGACGAAGGCACCGGATGGTCGCGCGCGTGGAAGATCTGCTTCTGGGCGCGTCTGAAAGATGGAAATCATGCCTATAGACTGGTCCGTAATCTCTTTCAGTCGGCGAAATCGGCGGCGGGCAAATATGATCGCGGCGGCGTGATGCCGAACCTTTTCTGTTCCTGCCCGCCCATGCAAATCGACGGTAACTTCGGCGGCGCCGCGGGAATCGCGGAGATGCTGCTGCAGAGCCAGAACGGCGAGATTCACCTGCTGCCCGCGCTACCGGACGCATGGCCGGAAGGCAGCGTCCGGGGGCTGCGCGCTCGCGGCGGTTTCGAAGTTGCCATCGCCTGGAGGAGTGGAAAGCTGACGTCGGCGGCCATTTCATCCAGAGCTGGCGGCAAATGCGTCGTGCGCTACGCCGGCCGCACCACAGCCATTCAGGTAGCCCCTGACCACGCCTATCAGGTGGGCGGGCGCCTGCTGTAGAATCCATGGGTTCCTTCCTCAACCCGGTAATCCGGTTTCTGGGAGAGAAATCCCCCTTGGCGCAAGACAATGGCCTTAGAATCTGTATTGCGAAGGGTAGAGTGTGATGAAGCGAAGAGATTTTCTAGAGCGCGGTACGGTTGCCGCCGCTGGTCTTGCCATTGCGAGCACCGCCAAGTTGGCGACACCCCTGAAGGCGAGCGGAAGCAGTCCGCAGGAATCGGCGGAGGGCCTTCACCGGAGTTCACCGGGGATGACGGCCAGGGCGGAGCAAAGCGTCTCTTCTTATCCTGTTGCCGGAACCCGGGACCGGGACTTGCTGCCTAAGTTGCCGGTATCGGTCGAATCGTTAGGGCCAGGCAACCGAAGACTTGCGCCCATGCCCCTGAAAGAAAGAGTAGCGAGGGACCTTGTACCTCGCCGTGGTTTCTGTTGCATCACTCCCGGCAAGTCGCTTCACGAGAGCCTGCTCACTGGAAATGGCAGGATGTTTGTCGCCTCCACGGGTCAACCCTTCTCGGAGCAGGTTCTCTTTCATCACGAACGCCTCCTGGCGCCATGGAGAAGGCCTTTTGAGGCGCCCAAGGTGGCATCCGTTCTTCCGGAAGTTCGCAGGTTGCTGCTCCGCGGGGAATACCGCGAGGGCTTAAATCTGGCCTATCGTGCCATGACCGAAGCCGGTACGCCGATGAATATGCGTACGCACGAAACAATTCCGGCATTCGTGATGCGCATGGAACAGCCCGAAGCACTGCCAGCCGCGGATTATCTCCGCACGCTCGATTTCGAAAGCGGCGAGGTGAAAGTCGTTTGGAAGGACCGGCATGGCGAGTGGCTCCGGCAGATTTTCGTATCCCGGCCGGACGACGTCGTGGCTCAGCTTTTCACCGCCCCGAAGGGTCAAGCGTTGAATCTGGCGATAGCGCTCGAAAATCCCACGATCGATCATGTACGGAATTCCGGACCCATCACCTTCGCGCGCGAGCTCGACGCGGGCAGTCTCGTCTTCACCGGGCGCTTCGATCCGGCAGTGGACAACAGCGGATACGCCGGTGTAACGCGCGTCATTCCGATAGGCGGGTCGGCCCGGGTCGAGCAGGGCAAGCTGGTCGTCGAAAATGCGCGATCGCTGCTCCTGCTCACGCGCATCGATTGGTTTGCCGACTTCACCACCGGCGCCGTGGAGACGCTGCGCCGCTCCGTGGACGGCATTCATCCGGACTATCCAAGCCTGCTTGCGCGGCACCGGGAGATCCAGTCTCCCATTTTCAAACGTGTCTCCGTGGACTTCGGAGGCGGCGCCCAACATGCGCTGGCCGCGGAAGATCTCCTCATCGACCAGCGGACACGCTCCGGTTACTCGCCCGCATTGCTCGAGAAGATGTTCGACATGGGGCGGTATTGGCTCATGCTTACGTGCGGCCGCTATCCGGTGCAGCCGATGGCGGGAGAAGTCAACATCAATATCAACCTTCAGGTATCCGCCGGAACCATCGGCAATCTGCCCGAGGCCATGGCCTCCTACTATGACTGGATTGAAGGCCTGCTCCCGGACTGCCGCAAGAATGCCGAGAATATCTTCGGGGCTCGCGGCGCGGTCTTTCCTATTCTGCCGAACAAAGAAATGGGAGTCAGTTATCTCTATGCAAGTCACGCCGGTCAAGGTATCTGGCCTCACCCGTACTGGATTTCGGCTGGAGGTTGGTGTTATAGCCCCTTCTGGGATCATTATCTCGTCACCGGCGATCTGAACTTCCTGCGCGATCGGGTCGTACCCGGCTTGAAGGAGCTGGCGTTGTTCTATGAAGACTTCCTGACCCTCACCGACGAACGCGGTAATTACGTATTTGTCCCGTCGTTCTCTCCCGAGAATTGGCCGGCGGACGCTGAGGCGCTGCCCCTCTCTCCATGGCCGGACTCGCCGGGGCCGCCTATGGTTCCACCGGCCCCGCTGGTGATCAATGCCAGCATGGACATCATGGTGTGCAGAGAAGTGTTGACTCGCTTGATCGAGGCGTCGGAAATCCTGGGTACCGACGCCGATAACGTAGTGAAGTGGAAGGCGATGCTGGCGAAGATGCCGCCCTATCTCGTTGACACGGATGGCGCCCTCAAGGAGTGGGCCTGGCCGACGCTGGAAGAACATCTCGATCACCGGCATGTCTCCCACCTTTACGGGGCTTGGCCAGGAGACGAGATCGATCCGGGCCTGACTCCGGAGCTTGCCAAGGCGGCATTGCTGGCGGACCGCAAACGCGCACCCGGAAACTCATCGGCCCATGGACTCTGCCATCGCGGTCTCGCCGGGGCGCGGCTGAAAGACTGTTATCTTGTTAATTTCGAACTCAAGCAGTTGCTCGAACAGGGCTATGTCGGCCCTAGCCTGCTGACGTCGCACAACCCATATCGCCCGCCTTTTCCGGACGCCCAGGGCGCTCTGCCTACAATCATCATGGAAATGCTCGTCTATTCGCGCCCGGGATTGATTGAGCTCCTACCCGCTCTTCCCGCCTCTCTGGAAAAAGGCGCCATTCGGGGAATGCTGGCCCGGACATTTGTCAAGCTCGACCAGCTTACTTGGGATATGGAAGCCAAGAGCGAAGACCTGGTTCTCACCTCGCTTAGAAAACAGATCGTCACGCTCGTCGTTCGCCATGGAATCGAGTCCATCGTAGGCCCCGACGGAGTTGTGTCAAAAACGCCGCAGCCAGGAGCCGAGAGTTGTGAACTGCGCCTGCCGGCGGGAGAGCCGGTGACGCTTCATCTTAAACTGCACTCGCGCGCGCCGGTGAGCTGGGCATCTCATGCTCAGGCCTGAGATCGATCCAGAACAGGCGGCGCGACGGACACGTCGGCGCGAGTTTCCGCAATCGACGAAGTCCCTCATGCGCCACGGTTTATAGTTTGAGCCCTTTCAGGTATTCACGAAACGGCCCCCCCAAATCCTTCCTCCGCAGGGCGTACTCCACCGTGGCTTTCAGGAAGCCCAGGCGGTCGCCGGCGTCGTAGCGGGTGCCTTGGAACTTACAGGCGTAGATGGGGCGGCTGCGGAGCAGGTGGCGAAGGGCGTCGGTGAGCTGAATTTCGCCGCCCGAGCCGGGGTTGATGCTGGTGAGCGATTCGAAAATCTCCGGCGTCAGCACGTAGCGGCCGATGATGGCAAGGTTGGACGGCGCTTCGCTCGCCTTGGGTTTCTCCACCAGGTCGCGAATGCGGTAGACCTGGCCGGTGGCGCCGTTGTGGCTGACCGGCTCGGCGGCGATCGCGCCGTAGGAGGAAATATTCTCCGGCGAAACCTCCATCACCGCCAGAACGGGCGCGTTGAAGAAGTCGTAGACGTCCAGCAACTGCTTCAGGCAGGGGGTTTCGGCTTCGATCACGTCGTCCGCCAGCACCACCGCGAACGGCTCGCCGCCGATCAGTTCCTTGGCGCGCAATACGGCGTGGCCCAGGCCCAGCGCCTCTTTCTGGCGGATGTAGGCCACGTCGATCATGTCGGAAATGCCGCGCACAATGGCCAGCAGGTCCTTTTTGCCGCGCTTTTCGAGCAGGTCTTCCAGCTCAAAACTTACGTCGAAATGATCTTCGATGGCGGATTTGCCGCGGCCGGTCACGATGATGATGTTCTGAATTCCGGATTGCAGCGCCTCCTCCACGCCGTATTGGATGATCGGCTTGTCGACGATGGGGAGCATTTCTTTGGGCGAAGCCTTGGTAGCCGGCAGGAACCGGGTGCCCAAACCCGCGGCGGGGAACACGACCTTGCGCACTTTCGATGTCATTCTTCTATAGTTTGATGGCTATAAACGCCTTTTGGCAATGGAGAATTGTGTTTCCCGCACAGGTTGTGGTACATCTTTAAACACCTGGGGAAATTAACCGCATGGCATACGTAATCGCAGAACCCTGCATCGGAACGAAAGATACCGCCTGTGTCGACGCGTGTCCCGTGGATTGCATCCACCCGAAGAAGGACGAGCCGAACTTCGCTAACGAGGAACTGATCTATATCGATCCGGTGGAGTGTATCGACTGCGGCGCTTGCGTTCCCGTTTGTCCGGTTTCCGCAATTTTCGCGCTCGACGACCTGCCCGAAAAGTGGAACAGCTTCACCGAGCGCAACGCCGCCTATTACAAGAAGTAGGGAAGTGTCCGCTCCCGCCTGAATTCCGGCCGCCGCCGGGCGCGGGCCGACCGGTGGTGCGTGCCAAGCGGCGGAATGCGATGCTAGAAGCATGCCTGGATCTCTTACACCCGGTGCGGTGCAAGGTCCGCCGCCGGCGCCGCCCGAAAGCTGGGGTTGGGGAGGGGGCGACGGCGCAAGCGAGCCAAACGGCCGCGGCGCCGACCGCCGCGCGTCCTTCTGGGGCCTTTTCATCGGACTGACCGCGACCAGCATTGTCTTTGTCTCGCTGGCGGCGGCGTTTCTGGCGCGGCGCGCGGTTTCCGACGACTGGGTCGGCATCCGCAAGCCGCCGATTCTTTGGGTGAACACCCTGATTCTGGTGGCATCCAGCCTGGTGCTCGATCGGGGCCGCTACGCGCTGCGCACCGGCGACCGCGGCCGGTTCAATTTCTGGTGGACCCTGGCTACCGCCCTGGGCGGCGTCTTCCTGCTGGGACAGTTCTTCGCCTGGGAGCAGTTGCGCCGGCAGGGTGTTTATGTCGCCACCAACCCCGCCAGCGCATTCTTCTATGTGCTCACGGCCACGCACGCGCTGCACCTGGCGGGAGGAATGAGCGCGATGATCTATGTCGATATCCAGGCGCTGCGATTACGCCTGGGACCGGCCAAGCGGACGGCAATCGACATCACCGCCGTGTTCTGGCACTTTCTGGACGTGGTGTGGCTCTTGCTGATGGTCTTGTTCTACGTGTGGGGGTAGGAGCGAGCGGTCAGCGCCGAGGCAGATTCGAGATCGCGCTGCGGCTTACCCACCCGGAACGGTCCGCGGTTTCACCTTCCAGCAGCCGAACATGAACCATGCGGCCCTGCCGCTCCAGGATTTCCACCTTCGTGCCCGGGCTGGCGCTGAACAGGCGGCCGTCGTGGATCAACTGGGGCACCATCTTGGGGTCCCGGATCATCTGCTCGAGGCTGGAGTCGTCCTCGGCCAGCAATGCCAGCGAGCCCTTGGAGCGTAACCTCGGCGAGGCTTCCGGCGGGTCGGTTTTGACGGCAGGGGCGGTTGGTTCGGCGGGCGCTGGGTCCGCGGCGATGCGAGTGCCGGAAACGGCGTTCGCTTTCGGCGTATGGACTGGGGACGCCTCAGTTTTGACCGCGGCAGTTTCGCGTGGAAGATCCCGCGTGGGCGCGGCATGGGTGGAGTGCAGTTGGCTCAGGACCAGGAAGGTGGCCACGGCGCTAATCGCCGTAAGGGCCGCCATCGAAGTCCCCTGCGTAAGGCGCAAACGGGGAAATTGAGCGCGAAAATGGGTCATGCCGATGAGACAATGATATCTCGAATTACCTGTTTTCTGTGTTGGAAATCATTCAAGAAAGCTTTAAGAACCAGCAACTTGTAAGCAAACTTACGCAGTATTGCGGGCCCCGCGGGCCGACGGTTTCAAGCCGATCCATGCAGCTTCCGGGCGAGCCCCGGCCCGCTGTTATCATTTAAGGATATGCAGGAAGTTCGAATCGGCATCGTAGGCCTGGGCAATGTGGGCTCGGGAACTCTGACCATTCTTGCCGAAAATGAGGACCAGATCGCGGCCAAGCTGGGCTTCCGGCTGCGCGTCACAGCCGTGTGCAGCCGCACGGTCGCCGCCAAGAAGCTGCCCGCCGGCTGCGGCTCGGTTCTGAAGATCGCCGACTGGCGGGAAGTGGTGGCGCATCCGGAGGTCGACATCGTCGCCGAGCTGGTGGGCGGCACCGGCGTGGCGGCCGAGATCATCGACGCCGCCATCGCCAACCGCAAATCCGTGGTCACGGCCAATAAGGAGTTGATGGCATCCTGTGGACCGGAAATCTGGGAGCGCGCCATCAAGGCCGGCATCAATCTCGCCATGGAGGCCAGCGTCTGCGGCGGCATCCCGATTCATACCGTGCTGCGAGAAGGCATCTCCGGCGACCGCGTCACCACCTTCTACGGCATCCTCAACGGCACCTGCAACTACATTCTGACCGAAATGGAAAAGCGCGACGCGCCGCTCGACGAAGTGCTGCGGGAAGCGCAGGACAAAGGCTATGCCGAGGCCGATCCCAGCGCGGATATCGACGGCTACGACGCCCGTTCCAAGCTGGTCCTGCTTGCCGCCCTGGCGTTCGGCGAAAAAATCACGCCCTCGGACGTGTTCATGGAAGGCATCCGGCGGATTTCCCCCATCGATTTCCGCTACGCCCGCCAGTTGGGCCACACCATCCGCCTCATCTGCGGCGCGCGCCAAACATCGGACGGGCTGTTTCTTTTCGTCCGCCCGGCGCTGATCCCCAGCGGAACCATTCTGGCCAGCGTGCAGGGGGCCTACAACGCGGTATGGGTGCGCGGCAAATACGGCGCCGACACGTTTTACTACGGCCGCGGCGCCGGCCCGTTGCCCACCGGCGTGGCCGTGGTGAGCGACCTGATGCGGGTGGCGCGCGAGATCCGCAACGGGAGCCCGGAGCGCGTGTCTCCCTTCGCCCACCAGCAATTGGGCGAGAATAAGCCGGTGTCGATCACGTTGCAGAAGCGCGCCTACTACCTTCGTTTCCGGGTGGAGGACCGGCCGGGGATCATCGCCCGGCTGGCCGGCATCCTGAGCAGCAAGAACATCAGCCTGGAAGCGGTGCTGCAGGAACCCTGCGATACCAAGCACGATCTGCCCTTCGTCATTACCGTGGAGCCGACCTCGGAGCAATCCGTGCGCGAGGCGGTGGAGGAGATGGCGCGGCTCGATTTTCTGAAAGAGGCGCCCCTGGCGCTACCCATGGAGACGGCATTATGAACATGCGCGCATTCGCCACCGCCCTTTTGTCGACCGGTCTGCTGCAGGCCCAGGTCGCCCAGCAGGCCAATTCCAGCTATCAGACCGAACAGGGCCGCAAGAATATGGCCGCCAGTTTGGGCGATTCTCACCGCGACGCGATGCAGAGGCCCGGCGTCCTGGTCCGCGAGATGGGCCTTCAGCCGGGCATGACCGTGGCGGACGTCGGAACCGGCGTCGGGTACATGCTGCCCTTTTTGAGCAAGCGCGTGGGGGCGGATGGAAAAGTCATCGCCGAGGACATCTTCGACGACTTCCTGGCCGCGGCCAAACAAAAGGCGTCCGAGACCAACCTGCAGAACGTTACCTTTATCAAGGGCACGGAAACGGATCCCACTCTGCCTGAAGGCCAGGTGGACATGGTGCTGGCTCTCGACGTCTATCACCACTTCAACTACCCCGAGAAGATGCTGGCCGCGATTCACAGATCGCTGCGCGACGGTGGCAAGCTGGTGGTGGTGGAGTATTACAAGAGGCCCACCGCCATGCCGGAGGGCCGGGCCGTCACCCATATCCGCCTCGATATGCCGGACGCCATCAAGGAGATCGAGGCCAATCACTTTCACCTGGTCGAGGAGAAAGAGCTGAGCCGCGACGTGCAGTACATGCTGATTCTGGAGAAAGACTGACCATGCCCAGATTGGTTTATGGCGCCCTCGCGCTGGCTTTGCCCTTCGCCCTGGCGGCCCAGGTGCAGCGTGCCCAGCCTGCCCAGCCCGCCCCGGAACCCGGCATCACCCGCCAGCAGGCGGATGAGATCCTCACCGAACTGCGGCAGATCCGGCAGTTGCTGGAGCGGCAGGCTCAAGCCGAGGGCAAGGCTCCAGCCGAGCCGGCCCACGTGAGAATCAACCTGGAAGGCGCGGAAATGCTCGGCGCCAAAACCGCCCCGCTGACCATCGTCGAGTTCACCGATTATCAGTGCCCGTTCTGCCAGCGCTTCCACGTCAATGTATTCGGCGATCTCAAGAAGGAATACATCGATACCGGCAAGGTGCGCTTCTATAGCCGCGACTTGCCGCTCGATTCCATCCATCCCAATGCGCACCGCGCGGCGGAAGCGGGCCGCTGCGCCGCCGACCAGCACCAGTTCTGGGCGATTCGCGACAAGATGGGCTCGCACCCCAACCAACTCGACCTGGACAGCCTGCTGGCCGACGCCAAAGACCTGAAAATGGATGTGGCCCAGTTCCGTTCCTGCGTGGAAAGCCACAAGTATAAGGACGCCATCGACGGGGATCTGCTCGAGGCCAGGCGGATCGGCGCCGACGGCACGCCAGCCTTCGTGATTGGCAAGAGCACACCCGAAGGGGTGGACGGCGAGTTGATGGTGGGCGCGCAGCCGCTGATCGAATTCGAACGGCGCCTGCAGGAGCTGGAGCCCAAGTAACGGCCTCGGGTTGCAGCGTTACCACCTCGGGGTCGGGGACTCCTTCGAGGTTGGCCTCACTGGCGGAAAGAAAGTCCATGGCGGGCTCACGGCGCAGGCAACCGCTTACGATTGCATAGTTGAGATTGGCATCCGCCAGGAAGCCAATCATGCGTCAGCTTAACCGCGGCGTTTGTTGCCGCATGGGCTCGAACTTCCGCTTGAGTTCGGGAGGCGCCGGATGCGCCACACTGTATGCATCCTCGAGGCCCTCGCGCTCCGCTATGTCACTGTCTACTGCATCTTGATGACCCAGGTAGAACGCAATTGCGGCATAAACCTGCTCGAGGCTCAACGTTGGATAATGAGATCGGATCGCCTCCGGGGGCTCGCCGCGCTGGTACTCCCGAACCAGGCTGGCAAGCGGCACACGACTCCCGACAAGGTAGAAGCCAGTATTCCGACGCTCAACGAAATCCCGATTCATAGCCACGTCTGCCTCAGTTTACGTCATTGCCCATCGCCGGTCTCCAAATCCTACCGAGCAGCCAGGTCTTCGGCGAAGATGCGGCGCGCGCTGGTGTAGTCCTCCGGCAGCATGGGGCCAAGCTTGGCCGATTGGGCGGCTTCGCCGAACTCCTCGGCGAAGGTGCTTTCCACGGCGCGGAAAGCCAGCAGACAGGCCTCCACCACTTCACTGCTATAGCTTTCGGAGCCGTCTATCAGACGGTTGACACGGTCCAGGACGTTGCTGGCCGAGACCACGCGCGGCTTGGCGTGGCTGACGATTTCCGGCCGGCGCGTGAGGGAAAGGTGCGCCCCGAAGGTCTCCACCAGCCGCAGCCAGCGGTCGAGCACGATCTGGGCGCCGTAACGGCGCCGGTCGAGCGCCATTTCAAAAGCGAACGCGGCGCCTTTGGAGCGGCCCTCCAGGCGGCGCAAAGCCGCCGCGGCCGCATTCAATTCGCCTGCGAGCGAATCGGTAAAGGCGGCCACGCAACCGAACAACTGCGACTCGCCGATGCTGGGGTAGCGGATGATTTGCACTTTGCTCAGGCGATGTGGTCGCCCAGGGCGCGTTCGATTTCCTGAGGGTCGACGCGCTCCCCGCCATTCAAACGATCCACGATTGCGTCGATGATTTGCTTGGCTTCTTCCTTTTTGTAATTGCGAATAAAACCGTCGTAGACGTGATCGCCCGCCAAGGCGTGGTTGATTTCCGATTCCTTATTATGATCTTCGAGCTCGGTGAAGTAGACCACCCGGTACCGACCCGTATATTCGGTCTCCCGGTAGATCTCGAACATCACCTTGTCGGCTTCAAACAGCATAGAATCGAGGGTAGCACAGGCGGCTTTAATGCAGCGTCGCGGCGATGATCCAACCCAGCGCCAGCGCCACCCCGGCCGCCAGAACCGCCGCCGCCAGGTTGCGCTCTTCCACGATCTGCTTCCAGAGGTTGAGAGGCGCCAGGCGCGCCGCCAGCGCGAACGCCGCAAAAAAAGCCAGCACGCCCGCGGCCGTGTAGAGCAGCGCATTGAGAAACGGAAATTCGGTCATGGGAATTCCACTTCCTACTCTACCGAAAGGCGCGGCGGAGCGCGCCGCGGTTGTACTAAAATGATAACGGTGCGCGGGGTTGGCCTAGTGGTCGGGCGTCAGCCTTCCAAGCTGATTTACACGGGTTCGAATCCCGTACCCCGCTCCATCTTCCGCCGCGCCTCGAGCTCTTTCGACGATATCATCGGGATCGGCTCAGCCGAGGAACCCCAGCTTGCGGGCGCTGAAATTCGCCAGGTTGGGAAACACCGCGTTCATGGCGCTATCGGGAATTCCGAACCACGAGCACAGCGTAGCCCCGTATTGATCGATGGACGTGGTGGGGATCCAGCGGCCGCGGGTATCGGTGTCGTCCGGGCCACCCAGTTCAAACGTCGGGAAGGTTCCGTAGATCTGTCCGCCCTGGACAGCCCCGCCCAACACCAGGTGGTGCCCGCCCCAGGCGTGGTCGCTGCCGTCGCCGGTGGTGGGTTGGAAGGTGCGGTTGAAATCCGACTCCGTGAACGTGGTGACGTTCTGCGCCACGCCGAGTTCCTGGGTGGCGCTGTAGAAAGCCGCCAGAGCCTGGCTGAGCTCGGGATATAACGTGTTCAAGGTGGGTAACTCGCCGGTGTGAGTATCGAAGCTGCCGACCGAGCAGAAGAACACCTGGCGCTGCATGCCGAGGTCCGACTGCACCTGAATGATCTGCGCCACCTGCTGAAGCTGCTTGCCCAGGGTAGTGGCGGGGAACTGGGTCTTCAGCGCGGCCGCCTTGCCCAGGGCGGTGGCGAGCGTCTTTGCGTCGTCGAGGCTCATGGACATGATGGAGTTGGCCGCCTGTGCCAGCGAAACCCCGCTATTCAGCGTCAACAGATTCGAGAGCGCGGCCAGGCGGGCTTGGGAAGCGGCCGAGTTATTGAAGCCGGCGAGCTCGAGCGATCCGCCCGGCGACATCGCCAGCGTTTGCGTCTTCGTGCCAGCGCCTTCCAGCGTGTTGCCGGCCACGGATAGAAACGTCGGGAACTTGGAGGAGTTCAGCCCCTGCGCCGCCACGTAATCGGCCACGCGGCCGCCCCAACCGGTCGGGCTGTTACCTTGCGCGACCGAGGTCTGCCATTGCTGCTGCTGATCCGCGTGCGAAAACAGGTTATTGGGGACGGGCACCTGCGCCGCCTGATACTGGGCGCGAGTGAGGGGTTGCACCAGGGAACCGACGTTGGCGACCACCGCCAGTTCCTTGCTCGAAAACATGCCGGCCACTTCGGCCAGCGGCGAGAAGAAACCAAACGGCGCGCCCGACACGCTTTCAACCTGAGTCAAGGCGCTGCTCTGAAGCGCGAGACTGGCGCGCGCGGCCAGGTAAGCCTTATAGTTCGCGTCGTCGGTGGGGATGATGGTGTTATTCGAATCGTTACCGCCGTAAAGGAACACACAGACCAGGGCGCGATAATCCGAGGCGGTCTGGGCAAGGGCGGGAATTTCGGCGAAGCGCCGCAAGGCCAGCGTCCCCAAGGAGGCCGCTCCAACGCGAATGAAATTTCGTCGTGAAAACATGTCGTCTCTCCTAGTGAACAATCTGGTACTCGCCCGATGTCAGCACCACATACAGCGCGGCCTGCGCCTGCGCCTTAGCTCCCGCGACGGCGGTGGCCGCGCTCATGGCGGCCTGCTCCAGATCGCCAGACATCGAATCGTGCAGGAATACGTAATCGATGGAATCGAGCATGGATCTCAAATCGGTTCCGTTCGGCAGGAACGGGGTGAGATCGACGGTGGTGCTCTTATCCAGCGATCCGTATAAGACCGTATTGACTACGTCCGCGCGATTGGTTGCGGTTTGGGCGGAATAGATCTGGAATTCGGGGGCCGGGTCGCCACTTTCGAGCACATACAAAGGTGAAAAGTAACTGAACACGCTCGCCGGATAAAACAGTTGCTCTCCCAGGTTGGCAGCGTTGTTGTAGATGGCGCTGGAGGGGCCCAGGGTGGCGTTCAGGCCGCGCAGGATGTTCGCCATGAACAGGACCGGCTCGCGCATATGGCCGAACGCCGGATTTGGAACCGCGCCGGGATCGTCGCCGGCGCGCGCCTCCGGATCCGTCAGGATGGCGGCGAGCACCGCTTTCATATCGCCGGGCACGCCGGAACCATTATCCAGAAACACATTGGAGACTCGCTGGATGTAAGCCGGGCTGGGATCGCTGGTGACCAGGTGTTGAATCAGTTGCCTGCTCACGAATGGAGCCATCGTCCTTTGGGCCATCAGAGCGTCCAGCACCGAATCGAGATCCTGCCCGACGGTTTGTCCGGCGGGGATGGTCACGCCGCCGACGATACTCTTCGAGGTAGTATCGTGTTCCGACTCCACGGCGAACATCTGGCCGATATAATAAGCCGGATTGTTAGCCTTCGCCGTGGCGCCGGATGCGGTGGGATAGGTCCATCCGGTGAGCGCCCTGGCGGTATCCGTCACCACGCTCTGGTCGTAAGTGGGCGCCGGGTTGCCGCTCGAATCCACCACCGCGCTGCCATCCGGATTGAGCTGGGTCAAACCGATGGTGAATAGCTGCATCATCTCGCGCGCGTAATTCTCGTTGGCGGCCGTGCCTTTGGCCGCGTTGCCCTTATTGTTGTTCGCCATGTTCAGGTAATTCCCCATGGCCGGACTGAGAGTGAGCGCCTTCATGATGTCGCGGTAGTTGCCGAAGGCGTTGTCGCGAAACAGGCGCCAATACGGCGGGAAGGCGTAAGCGTACTTGGTAGTGACGGCCGAAACCACCCACATTTGGGAGAGCGCGAAAGCGACTCGCTGGCGGAGCTGGTCCTGGCCGGTGACCGCGTTTTGAAAGAACGCGGCCTGGACGGGCGCCAGGTTCTGATTGGCGTTCCCACCCGAGGCGAGCACCGGCTGGTCGGGCAAATCCGACGTATTCAGGTCGAATTGAGCGTTCAGCCAGTTGGCGATTCCCATCTCCTCCAACTGGGCGATGGAGGCCGGCGTCGGCCCCCAGGTCGCCTGATCGAGGAATCGGGCGGCGGCGCGGCCGGTCAGCGCGGCACTTTGTGCATGCACGGGCTGCAGCCCGAACGCGGCGGCCAGCAGCAACAAAACGGGAAATTGCTTCATGAGCCCCTCCGAAGTCTTCTCGATTGGACAAACCCCGCGGTTGCGGGAAAGTGTCGGCAGGTTACATGAATGAACGATTAAGGTTGGATCGATTCACCAGGAAGGGGTTTGCGGCATCGGTTTTCAAGCCGACTTTCCAACAGGCTGAAGCCTGTGCCACCTGTCAGGCCGCGGTGATGAAAGGCTTATTCAGACAGCAGTTCTTGTATTTTTTGCCGCTGCCGCAGGGGCAGGAGCGGTTGCGGCCGATCTTGGGGTTGGGGCGGCGGCAGGTTTCCCGCTCTTGTGCATTTTTGTGCATGGTTGCGGGTTCTTGCGCGGCGGGTTGGGATTCCTGTTCTTGGTCTTCTTCCTGGTCGTCCTCGTCTTCCCGCTCCTCTTTGACTTCCTCTTTGATTTTGCCGAGGAGTACGTCGACCGGTTGATCGAAGAGGCCGAGGGGCTTATCGAGTTTGTAAGGAGGGGGAGCCATTGCCGTCTCGATGATGAAAGTGGCGGCTTTGAGCCGGACAGACGGGGAGGATTGGGGGTCGTGCAGGATGTCGCTGAGGGTGGTGAAGGCCCGATCGGCAAGGGCCACGGCTCTCTCGCGGAATCTGAGCGTGTGGCTGTAAAGCGCGTGAGACAGAGCCACTTGGAAGTTCAGGGAGTTGCGGAGCCAACCGTCGATGTGGTTGGGGTGAACGCCGGCCAGCGCAGCGGCCCGGGCGAGGTTGGCGCCGCCGGACAGGGCGTCGATCACCTTGAGTTGTTGTTTGTCTAATGCGAAATCCGTCATATACGACTACCGTCAGCCATACGATAGCGGGCGAGCGCGGAAAAAGGGGGCGGGCGAAAGGGGAGGATTGGCTGTAGCGCGATGAAACGGCGGGAGTAAGAAATATTTCGAAAATCCGTCACCGGCTCACGGGGATGTGCGCAGGCAGGGAGGACGGGAACTGGCGGCGCGAAAGGGGGGTTGTGCATTTTTGTGCGTGCTGCTTGTTTGTGGCGGGGGTTCGATGACGGAAGCCGGGCAGGGGCAGGGGCGGGCTGGCCCTGGGGTCCGGGAGTTCTCCAGGTCCTCCCAGGGGACCCGTCCCGGGGGGCGTTATCCGGGGAGCGGAATATCAGGCGGCGACACGGGGACGCACTTCCTTCTTGATGCGGGCAGCGACCGTATCCTCCGCGATCGCCAGATCATACTTCGCCTGCAGGTTCATCCACATCTGAGCGGATGTTCCAAAATAACGCGCCAAGCGCAGGGATGTGTCGCCCGTAATGCCCCGATGGCCCTTGACGATTCCCCCGATTCTATTGGCGGGCACCCGCAAAGCGAGAGCCAGCGCGTTGACCGTCAATCCCGCTTCGATCAAGAGTTCCTTGAGCACCTCGCCAGGATGAAGCGGCTGAAGCCGTTTTGATTTCTGAATTGGCATCGCAGTACTTTCTAATGATAGTCAACAATCTCCACGTCGTGTACATCGCCGTTCAGCCACCTGAAGCAGATCCGGTATTGGTCATTGATCCGTATGCTGAATTGCCCCTTCCGGTCGCCCTTGAGGGCCTCAAGCCGAAAGCCCGGCAAATCGAGGTCGCGCAGCGATGTCACTGCGTCGAGAAGTTCCAGTCGGACGCGGGCGGACTTCTCGATCGCCTGAAGACGCCGGCTGAATTTCCGCTCCAGCAGACGCTGTGCGTCTTTATCCCGGCAGGAACGGATCATACGCTTCTCATATTACGATACTCGTACTCGGCTGGCGGGACCGAAGAGCCCAGCCATGCAATGGCTCACATCGGCGGCTTTTCGATGCGCATGTAGTCCACGTCGGAGATGGCGATCATGCCGGTATCCATCATCGCCTCGACCTCGGGAATCAGGCGGGCCAGGTTGTCGGCCGTATCCACAATCGTGACCACAACGGGCTGGTCCTTGGAGATGAGGTGATGCCGGTGAATTTCGGCCGTCGCCCCGTATCCTTCAAAGCCGCGAAATACGGTGGCGCCGGCTATCTTCAGTTCCTTGCAGCGATTGACAATCGCTTCGTACAGGGGTTTCCCTTTATACCGGTCGCTCTCGCCGAAATGCAGGCGGAGGAGCTTGGCTTTCTTAACCGTTCGCACGCGAAGGCTCCCCCGCCGGGCGGCTGTGAATGAGGCGAATTACGTCCACATCGGAGAGGACGATGATTCCGTCCTGCATCATGGATTCAATCTCGTCTATAGCCTTGACCAACTTCTCCTGGGAGTCCACAACCGAAATCATGATCGGCAGGTCGTGCGAGAACGGAAGCTTCCCGCTTTTGTGGGTGTGACCCTTGACTCCGTATCCGAGAACGCCCCGATACACGGTTGCGCCCGCGATATCCATCAGGCGCAAACGCTTGACGATGGCTTCATAAAGCGGCTCGCCCTGCCACCTGTCCGACTCGCCCATATAAATACGCATCAACCGCGCCGTGCCCCGCATTTCCGTATGCGGCCCTTTCGGCGGCGAGGGGCGTTCCTTGCTGGCGGCTTTGACCACCTGGGTATCCTGGATTTCGATCACGCCGTCGTTAACCATGTCGTAGAGAGTGGGCATGATCTCATCGACCTTTTCGGCGGACTCGATGAACTCGATGCGAATCGGCAGGTGCTCGGTGAGCACCTCGACTTTGGTGGTGTGCATCACCTGGTGCGCGCCGAAACCGGCCATCGCGCGCGTGGCGGTGGCGCCAGACACTCCCTTGTGAAGCAGAAACGTCAGAATCGAGTCGCACAGGGGGACAAAGTGGTGCTGCGTGTCCTCATTGACGAAGATCGTGACCTTCTTTGCCGTGCCCTTCTGGAGCATAACGACTCCTTCGCAGTGGCTAAGCGGGACCTTGCCTCAATCCGGCGGCAACGTTTTCACCGCGGAGACGCGGAGG
>JBKQVG010000308.1:0-18280 GCA_052325345.1 Bryobacteraceae bacterium | reverse complement strand
AAGGAGGGCAAGTAAATGTCGACCTGGAACGAATCGGCGTGGGCGGCGCTGGCCGCCTCGGCCGCGCTCAAAAGCATGTTGGTCCTGGCCGCGGCGTGGCTGGCGGCGAAGTGCCTGGGCCGCTCCTCGGCGGCCGCGCGCCACCTGCTATGGACGGTCGCGCTGGCGGCCATGGTTGCCGTGCCGATGCTATCGCTGGTATTGCCCGCCTGGCGTCTGCCCTTCGCGGTGGTTCCCAACGTCGCCTTCAATGTAACGGCGTCCGGTTCGCTCAACTCGCCGGCCAATTCGGCGGCCTCTTCGAGCGCGCCGGTTCACGCCGTGCCGTCAGCCACCGCGCACGGCGCCTGGCGGCCGGGCTGGGCGCTCGGTCTACTGCTGCTGTGGGGCGCCGGCGCGGCAATCATGCTGGCGCGAACGCTGGCTGCCGGTTTCGCGCTATCGCGGCTTGGGCCGGGCGCGGGTTGGCAAACCTCGGCTAACGCAGCGGCGCGCGCCATGGGGCTCAAAAGACCGCCGCGCGTGCGCGAATCCGCGCCCGGCGCCATGCCGATGGCCTTCGGAGTTTTCCGCCCCGCCGTCTGCCTTCCCGGCGATGCCGCCGGTTGGACCGAAGAGCGCCGCCGCGTGGTGCTGCTGCATGAACTGGCGCACATTCGCCGCGGCGACACGGTGTGGCACGCGGTAGCGCGCTTCGCCCTGAGCGTCTATTGGTGGAACCCGCTGGCCTGGACGGCCTGGCGGGAGTGCTTGCAGGAAGCCGAAAGGGCGGCCGACGACCTGGTGCTGGCGGCCGGCGCCCGCGCTTCCGATTATGCCGCCCTCCTGCTGGATGTGGCGCGCGAATTCACCACCCTATCCGCGGGCGTGCCCGCCGCGCTGGCCATGGCGCGGCGCTCGCAGTTGGAAGGAAGGCTTCTCGCCATTCTGGATGCGCGCGCCAACCGGCAATCGCACCCGCGGGTGGCGGTTGCCATAGCGATTCTCGCGGCGTTGCTGGTGGCGCCCTTCGCGGCCGTGCGCGCACAGGACGATGCCGCCGCGGCACGGGTTCCCGCCGATATCGACGCCACCATCCGCGCGGCCATCGAACAAAAGAACCACGACCTGCTCGACGAAGCCGCCAAAACCGCCGAAGCTCAGCGCCAGTACGACGCGGCGCAGAAACTGCTCGATTCGTCTTTACAGATCCGGCGGCAACAATCCGGCGACAACAGCGCGGTATATGCCGAGGGCCTTGTCCAACTTGGCGACCTGGCCGGGCGGCGCAAGCAGCTCGACCAGGCCGCGGCTTATTACAATCAGGCCGCCAATATATTCGGCGACAAACCCGCCGCCAGCCGCCCGCTCATGTCTCTGGGAGTTACCCAGATACTGCAGAAGAACTACGACCAGGCATTCGAAACCTTCCAAAGGGCGGATGTGCTCGACCCTTCACGCACAGCCATGGCGACCGCCTGGATGGCGGTGGCTCGCTCGCGCCAATCCGATAACGCCGAGCAGGCCGAGACGCTCTACCGCCAGGCGCTGGCCCTGGCCG
This sequence comes from Bryobacteraceae bacterium, assembly GCA_052325345.1. Lineage (GTDB taxonomy): Bacteria > Acidobacteriota > Terriglobia > Bryobacterales > Bryobacteraceae > JBEKYD01. The sequence continues at coordinate 16,740 of JBKQVG010000308.1, read as the reverse complement.
CGCCCGGCTCCGCCGATGCCGCCGATATTTCGCGCATGCTGGCCGGCTTCCTCAAGACCCAGGGACGCACCACCGAAGCCGACGAGCTGATTTCCAGCGTGAGCAAACGAATCGGCGCGCGGCCCACCGCCAAGACCACGACCGACATTCACCGGGTCGGCGGTGGAGTCTCGGCGCCCACGCTCATCCATAAGGTCGAACCGGAATATAGCCCGGAAGCCCGCGCCGCCAAGTACCAGGGTCAGGTCACGCTCTACGTCGAAGTCGGCCCGGACGGATTGGCTCACAACATCCAGGTGACGCAGGGTCTGGGCCTGGGGCTCGACGAACGCGCGGTGGAAGCCGTCAGCCAGTGGAGGTTCAAGCCGGGCATGATGGACGGCCAACCGGTAACCGTGGCGGCCACGATTCAGGTGAACTTCAGACTGCTGTAGAGGGGGCATGAAGTTCGTGGCGCGGCCTGTCAGGCTGCCGCGTCCCGATTCTTCGGGACGTTGGTTTTAGCGGCTGGTCAAGAAATGTCCGCACGAATGCGGACACAGCAGCCTGACAGGCTGCGCCACGAGCAGGGAAACCTATTCTTCGAACGTCACCACGGCGCGGCCGAAGTGAATCTCGTCGCCGGGCTCCAGCTTGGCGCCGCGCGAGTTGCGATGCACTTCGTGGCTCATGCCGTCGCGTACGATCCAGGCGCCGCACTCGGGAGCGCGCACGCCGCCGCGCGGATACCAGCGGTCGTTGTACAGGCGATATTCGCCGCTCAACTTGTCGTAGCGGATGTGGGCGTGCTCGCGCGAGACGGAGCGGTTGATTTCGTTCTCGTCTTCGAACGCCAGGTCGTTGCGCCGGAACAGCCCTTCGTTGCGATACACATCCACGGTGCGGCCGACGTTGGTGCGGGTTTTGTCCAGGCGCAACTCGGAAACGTTGGCCTTGCCCTCGCGAACCACCAGGCGAGCTGGAGGGCGATCGGCGGCGGCGCGGTCCTGCGAGGCGGCTTCGACCCGCAGCCAGTCTTCGCCGCGTTGCGGCAGGCCGACGATGGCGTTGACCTCCACCCGCAGGTTGTCCGGGTAGCGGCAGCCGGCGTCGCGCAGCGCGTTGCGCGCTTCCTGCTCCAGGTAACGGCGAAAGAAGCGGCCGGCGAAGACGTCCTGCCCTTCTTCATCCACGCCGCGCAGTTCCACCCGCAGCAGGTCGAACGGAAATACCTTCTTGCCGCCGGAGCGATAGCTTTTGGAATGGATGTGGTCGATCACCGCCAAGCGGATTTCGGCCACCTCCGGCGGTTCGTCCTGCCTCTGCGCCAATGGCGCTTCGAACACGGTTTGGCCAAAACGTTCTAGAAAATCACCCAGCTTCATGGTTGTACCCTCCGGACTGCTAACCTCGATAGCCGAGCTGGCGCGGGTGGATGAGAAGGACGCCGAGACGAATCTCGGCGCTGCAGGCAAGAATGCCCGCACCACAAGGCACACTGACAGATCACAAGATGCGATGGTCTGTAACACCGGCTGGAATACACCTTCATCGCAGAATCCCCAACTGCGCGGCGGCTTCCATCACTTCGCGCGCCACCGGCGCGGCCACGCGGGCTCCGTAGCCGCCGTGTTCCACCACCACGGCAAACGCGATGCGCCGCGAGGCATCGCCGTCATAGGGCGCGAAGCCCGCGAACCAGGAGTGCGGCATGCCTTCATCGAGCTGCGCGGTTCCGGTCTTGCCGGCGAAAGCGATGGTGGCGCCCGCCATGGCATTGCGCGCGGTGCCTTCGGTGACCACGCGCCGCATGGCGCCGGCCAGGAAATCGGCCTGCGCGGCGGGCAGCACGTCGAGCGGCGGGTCGTTGCGCGGATTGGCGGCGCCCGAGATCCAGCGGCCCTCCGGCATGCGACCTCCGGCGGCGACGGTGGCGGCCACGCGCGCCATCTTGAACGGCGAAATCAGCACGGGGCCCTGCCCGTAGGCGGCAAAGGGCAGCGCCTTGCGGAGCTCGCGGATGTCGCCGGTGTCGATGCCCAGGCGCGCGGCGGTCGCGGCCAACCGGTCGCTACCCACGTCGTGTACGCCCAACTGGGCGAAATAAGCGTTGCAGGAAACCGCGATGGCCTGCCCCATATCGAGCGTGCCGTGGGCGCGGTCGCCGATATCATCTTTGATTGGACGGTTCCAGCCGGGAATGGTATTGCCGGCGCGGCCGCCGGGCAAGGTGTGGCATAGATAGGTGCGGCGGGTCAGGCCGGGATTGGCGCGCAGCGCGGCGATGGCCGTCACCAGCTTGAAGGTCGATCCGGGCGGGTATTCCCCGTAGCGGGCGCGGTCCAGCAACTCGTCCGAAGTGGGCGGGGCGGCGCGCGCGCCCGGCGGCGCGGGCTCCGGTTCGCTCACCAGCGCCAGCACATCGCCGGTGGCCGCCGACATTACCACCAGCGCGCCTTTTGTCTCTCCGGTCTGGGTCATGTGCTTCAGCAGAATCTCACGCGCTTTGAGTTGCAATCGAACGTCCAAAGTGAGGTGTACGTTGCGGTCACGCGCCAGCACCCGCGCGATAGCGGGATTGCCGGGCTCATGGCGGTAGCGCACCAGGCCGGCCAGCTCGGCAAAATCGTAGCCCTGCAAGGTGCGATTGGAATCGTGCTCCACCAGCGAAGCGTTGCTGGCGTGAAAGTTTTCGGCCGTGCGCAGATCGCCGGTCACGTGTTCGATGGCGGAGCCGAAGGGATAGTGGCGGCTGTCCAGGCGGGCGCAGGCCGTCTCGATGGATATCCCCATACCTTCATATTCGGCCCGATGGCGCCCGAGTTCCTCCCAACTGCCGGTGGCGAGCGGAATGCCGTTGCGGTCGTAAATGGTTCCGCGCGGGATTTCGCGGGCAATCGAGTTGAGGCGGGGATTGTGCTGCGGCCGCTTCACGCCGTCTTCTTCGAAAGCATTGGCATCGCGCGCCAGGTACTGGCGGTCTTCGAAGACCTGGTAGCGCGCCGCCGCAGCCACCAGCACCACGGCCATGGCCGCGAGCGTCCGCTTGAGAAAACGAAGCGGCAGGCGCAGCAGGCCGTCGAGCGGGTCCGCGCGGCGATCGGCCGAGATGGCGGCGAGGACGGCGAAGATCAGAAAATTCGCCAGCATGGCGGTATTGCCGGAGCTGAGAAACGGCGACACCACGCCCGAAAGCGGCAATAGGCCGAGCACGCCGGAGCTGATCAGCAGCATTTCATAGGCGATGAGGCAGGCCAGACCCAGGGCCAGAAAGAAACCGAAATGGGTTTCTGCGCGGGCCGCGGCGCGCAGGGCGCGAGCCACCAGGAAGCCGAGCAGCAGAATCACCGCGACCACGCCGGCGAAGCCCCATTCTTCGCCCACCGCCGGCAGCACGAGGTCGGTGTTACCCGCCGGAATCATTTCCGGATCGCCCCATCCGGGGCCGGATCCGGTAGGGCCGCCGGTGGAGAAGGCCCAGATGGCGTGCGCCAGTTGGTTGCCGCCGTGTACGTTGTTATCCCAAGGCGCCAGCCACATGTCGATGCGTTCCACCACCGTTTTCGGCTGGCCCATGCGGTAGCCCACAAACACCGCGCCCACCATCAACGCCAGGCCCGCCAGCGCCAGCGGGAAACGGCCGCGCGCCACGCTGAACATGGAAAGGAACAGGAAGATGGTGACCAGCGCCGGCCCCAGATCTTTCAGCACGAAGAACATGGCGACCGCCACCGCGACGCCCACCACCACCGGCGCTACGTGCTCCAGCCGGGGCACGCCGAATCGCCGGAACAAGCCGGGGAACAAGCGCCGTTCGCGCAGATCGCGCAGCCGTTCCCAGTTGCGGGTGCAATAGCCGGCCAGAAAGATCACCAGCAGGATCTTGATCAGCTCCACCGGTTGGAAGGGTCCCAGGTTCACCTTGGCGTCGTTGCCAGCCGGCCCGCGGCCGAAGCGCAGCAGCAGGCCAAACAGAGCGATGGCGGCGAACAGCGGGGTGTAGCACCAATCCGAGAGGCGGCGATAATCGCTCCACGGCAACGCGGCGGCGGCCAGCAGCAGGCAGCCCAGAAACACGCCCAGCGCGAACTTGTGAAACTCGAGCGTATCGCGCAGCGGGTCGCGCATGCTGACCATGAGCATGAAGCCGATGCCAGTGAGAAGCTGCAAGGCCGGCAGCAGGGCGCGATCGCCGCGGAAGCGTCGTACCCGCCATGCCAGCGCCACCAGGTAGAAACCGGCAAAGTAGATCGCCACCCACCGCAAATACTGCGAGCGAAATTGGGCCGGCGTGCGGACGATCATGAGCGGCTTTAGCTTGGCGATGGGCAATAGCGGAATGCGCATCGGGTTGCCGCGTTGCGGCGGATGGGGGCGCGCGGCGAGTTGCTGGAAGCGCTGGCGCAGACTGTCCCAGCGCGGGTCGGCGGCGACCTCGGCGGACGTGACGCGCAGCGCGGCCAGGGCGCCGACGTTGGCCAGCGGCCGGTTGCGTTCGAGAAACTCGAAGGTCTTCGCCGCCGCCAGCGCGCGCTCGCCGCGATCGGGAAACGGTTGGAGCAGGGGCAGCAGTTCGTCCGCCGTACCGACGGTGTTCAGATTCACCAGCCGTTCTGCGCCGGCGAAGGAATACGACTTGGAAACGAAGACCATGGCCAGCCCGGCGGCCACCAGCAGCGAAGCCGCGAGCAGCCATACGAATTCACCCGGCGCCGCCTTCGGCTTCCGTGCGGTCTGAGCGTGGGCCGCCAACCGGCTTTGCTCCAGGCGGTGCTCTCCGCTTTCGGCCCAACTGCGCGTTACCGCCATCGGCCCCTCCGCTCGGCGGCGCCGCGCGAAAGTTTGGGAGAAAAGCGCAGTTGCGCCAGCTCGCTCAGGTGCCGATCCACGCGGTCGAAACCGGGGATGCGCCGGTAGAATCCGCGCGCGGCATCGGCGTCGCGTCGCGCAAATTGCGGCTGAGCGGCCGCCCGGCGCACGGCCAACAAGCGATAGGCGTCGCCCTGCTGCTCGATCTCGCGCTTACCCAGTACCGCGCCCAGCCGGGCGGCCTCCGCGAACTCGTGCATCGCCCGATCCACGTCCGGCAGGAAATAAACATAGAGGCGCGCCAGGCCGAGATGCGGCGCGGGGTCGGCCGGCATGCGGCGGGCAGCCTCGTTGAAATCGCCGCGCGCCGAGTTGCGCAGCCGTGCCGCCGCGGCCGCGGAATAGTCTCCGCCGCCGACCCGCTCGAGGGTGGCGTAGCCTTTGCTGAGAGCCAACTCGCCCAGCACGCGGCCGCCACCCGAACCCGCCTTCGCGGCGCGCTGGAGCAGGATCTCGGCCTGGTACCAATCGACGTCATCGAGCAGCGGATCGTCGCTGGCGCGATAGCCGCTCAAGATCTCCTCGGCTTCGGCAGCGAAAGCGGCGCCCGGCGGGTCCGGAACCGGAGCGGCGGTCCGTGGGTTCGCCTTTCCGGCCAGTTCGACATGCGGCGCCGGTGGAGGGGCGGGCTTGGGCAGGACCAGCCGCGCCTGGCGGCTGCGCCACAACTGCCAACCGAGCGTGCCGCCGATCCAGAGCGCCATGCCCAGCGCGAACCACGCCGCAGCGCTGCCCAGCTTGACCATCTGCCGCACGCGGGCGATGGTGCGCGTGGCTTTGCGCAGATACTCGCGCGCCGCTTCCATGGTGGCGGTGGCGCCGTGCGCGGCGCGTTGCTCCTTTTCGGCGGCGGTGGGCCGGCGCTCCAGGGCCGCCTGCAGGTCGGCGAGAAATTCGTGGGCCGAACGATAGCGGGCTTCGGGTCCCGAAGCCAGCGCCTTGGTGACGATGGCCCGCAGCGCCCGCGGGCAATTCGGCGGGAGGGCCCGCGGCCGCCGGCGCGAGCGAATCAGGTTTTCCAGCTTGCGCGTGTCTTCGGCGCGATACGGCGGCGCCCCGGCCAGCATTTCATACAGCGTCGCACCCACCGCCCAGAGGTCCGACTGTTGATCCACCTGCGATCGCGAGAGCCGCTCCGGGGCGCAATATCCCGGACTGCCGAATTGCAACGCCGTAGCTTCGCCGGACGCGCGCAGTGTCTTGGCGATGCCGAAATCGAGCAAACGCACCGTGTCGTTGGGACCCAGGTGGATATTCGACGGCTTGATATCGCCGTGCACCACCGCCGATTGCCAGGTGTGAAACTTGGCAAGCTGCTCGCAGATTTCGAGCGCGATGACGGTGGCGCGGTCGGGGTCCATCACGTGTTCGCGCTCCAACACCTCCGCCAGGTTGCGTCCTTCCACGTACTGCATGGCGACGAAGAAGTAACCGTCCTTCTCGCCGTAGTCGTAGATTTCGACCACGCGCGGGTCGAGCGCCCGCATCTCGCGCTGAATCGCCGCGCCGCGCCTCTCGGCCTCGACCATCATCCGCGCGACGGCGTCGCCGCCCGGGCGGATGAGCTTGAGCGCGGCCGGCCGGTTCTCCACCGTATCGATGGCCAGGTACACGTCGGTCATGCTGTGGCCGATCCGCCGCACGATTTCGTAGCGCCCGATTCTTTGCGGGGTGGTCACGATTATTACCTGGCGTTAAGACTTCCCCACAGGCTAAAGCCTGTGCCACCTAAAGCCAGCGATGGCACAGCCTTTAACCTGTGAAAGCCTTCCTTCAGCATGGTAGTTATCCTCTGCTCCGCAGCGCGAACCACAGCAGCATGCCGATCAGCAGCCCGTAGGCCAGAAACGCCCAGCGGCTGGTAAAGCGGCGCACCGCGCGCCCGGCGCGGGTGGTGACGAGGCGCGGGCGCGTGGCGCCTGCCGAGCCGTGAAACTTCGGCCCCGGCACGAACAACACGGTGATGTTATCGGCGCCTCCGCGGGCATTGGCCGCTTCCACCAGTTCCGACGCGATGCGCTCGGCGTCGCCTTCACGGCCTTCGAAACGGTCCACGATTTCGCGCACTTCGGCGGCGGTGAGATGATCGGTGAGCCCGTCGCTGCACAGCAGAATGGCGGCCTCGGGACGAAACCGGCAGCGGCGGATCTCGACGAATCCGGGTTCGCCGGCCGCCCGCGGCCTTGAGCCCACGTCGCGAAAAATTTCGTTGCGCCGCGGGTGCCGCATGGCCTCGGTCTCGCTCAACTCGCCCGCTTCCTCGTCTTCGCCCACCGGCGAATGGTCGGTAGTGAGCTTGCGGATGGAGCCGTTCCAGATCAGGTAGAGGCGCGTATCGCCCACGTGCCCGATAGTGATCTCGCCGCCTTCCACCAGCGCCAGCGTAAGCACGCACGCCATGCCGTGGAGCGAAATCTCGCCATGCGACTTCGAGTAGATGCGGTTGTTGGCGTGGGCGATGGCGCGGCGCACGCGTTCCTCAGGGGAGCCTTCCTCGAAAACCGATTCGCGAATGGCGGCCACGGCGGTTTCGGCCGCGATTTCGCCGGCGGCCTGCCCGCCCACTCCATCCACCACCAGGAATACGCCCCGCTTGGCGTCCGCCCAATAGCGATCTTCGTTGCGCGCGCGCACCAGCCCGGTGTCGGTGGCGGCGGCCAGGCGCCAAACGCCCGCGCTTACGATTCGCGTTTCCACAGGTGCGCCAGCACGAATACCGAAACAAACACGAGGAACAGGACGACGAAGCCCGTATGCAGGCGGTACAGATGCTCCATGGGGAATTACCTCCGCGCTTGAAATGTCAGTTTGATGACTTCGGCCACGCCGATCTCGGCCCGGTCCGGCAACTTTTCTTCCTCGCCGCGCCCGAGGCGCCGGCCGTTCACCCAGGTTCCGTTACGGCTCTGGTCGACGATCGCGAACGCCCCGGTGGCGGGGTCCCGCCGCAGCCTGAGGTGTTCGCGCGATACTTCTTCGCTGGAATAGAGCGGCACGTCCACCCACAAATCCTCGCCGCCGCGGCCCACGCTGACCTCGTCTTGGGTCATGTAATAGGTCTGCGGCCCGGAGTCGTCGCGGTATTGAATTTCGGCGTACACGCGATCCGGCTGGTGGCGGGTGCTTTCGCGGTCGCGCGCCAGGCGCATGGCGGTGACGGACGGCTCGCGGCCGGTCAGGGTGGTCTTGGCGCCGCGATAGCCGGGCTGCACGGCGTCGTTCAACTCGGAATGGATTTCCACGTCCCCCGCCGGAACCGAGCCTTCGCTGTCGGCGAACAACTCGACCCAGAAATCATTTTGTGCGATTCTATACTGCTTGCGCGCCGAGCCGCGGCGGAACAGCGCACCTTTGCGGTTCCACTCCGCCATGCGCGCGTGGAGCGCTTTGCGCGCGTCTTCCTTGATCAGGTCGCTCACGCCGGCCAGCCGCGCGTAGTCGTCGGGATGCAGATAGGCGCTGAAAATGCACGGCAACAGAACGCTGTAAGCCATCTCCAAACGGCCTAATTCCATGTTGCGCGTCAGCTCGTCGATGATGGTCTGCCCGCTGATGCGGGCGGCTTGCCGTATCCCGCTCCGTGCCATATGCCCGCCCAATCGATACGGTAGACGAAGGGCGGTACCGGCGGTTACAGAATCCGCGCCGGCCCGCGCATTAAAGTTCGCTAAGAAGGAGTGGAAGCCCTGGTCCGCGTTCGGCTTCCCCGGAACTCCCGCGCCGCTGGTGCGCAAGCATCATGACAGCATGCACGTTGATGCTAAGATGAGTCATGCGGACGACGATTACGCTGGAGCCCGACGTCCAGGCTCTCATCCGAAACGCCATGAAGGAGCGCGGGATCTCGTTCAAGGAGGCCCTTAATTCCGCCGTCAGGGCCGGACTGACTCAAGCCAGGCAGAAAAAGCGGCCTTTCACACAAAGAACGTTCCCGCTTGGCGGCGAACGGAATTTTCGGTGGGATAAGGCGCTGGAAGCCGCTTCCGCAATCGAGGATGAAGAGTTGAGCCGAAAGTTGTCACTGCGAAAATGATCGTCGTGGACGTGAATCTTCTCATTTACGCCGTCAATGAAGACTCTCCGTTGCACCTGAAAGCGAGGTCATGGCTGGAAGCCACAGTCTCCGGAACGGAAACGGTGGGTCTGGCCTGGATGGTTCTTCTTGCGTTCCTCCGCTTGACGACGCGGGCCGGACTTTTTCAGAAACCCCTGGACGCGCGGACTGCGTTTGAAATTGTCGACGCCTGGCTCGAGCAGCCGGCGGTGACGGTAGTCGAACCGACGGGGCGCCACCTGCGTACGCTTCGCGACCTGGTTTTGCCGCTCGGGACGGGCGGCAATCTCACCTCGGACGCGCACCTGGCGGCTCTGGCAATGGAGCACGGCGCCGAGCTTTGCTCGGCGGACAACGACTTTGCGCGATTTTGCGGGCTTCGTTGGCGAAATCCGCTGGCGTGACGACAGGCCCAGGCAACATCCAATCAGCTTCTCGGTCCGCTCACAAACCGGTTGCCGCGAGCGATAAAGCGGTAGGGCAGGCCGGTGCAGTGGTTGATGTTGATGCGCGGCGTGGCCACGATCTCGATGGTTCGCGGCTCGGCGGGTTGGCGGACCACCAGCGGGCCGCGGGTGACGTCGGCGCCGTAATGAGCCAGGCTCACACCCAGAGCGCGGGTCAGTTTGCCCGGGCCGGAAGCCAGATCTTCGGGCTTGCGCGCGGCCGGCCGGCGCCGCTGCATCAGTTCGATGCCGCTCACCGGTTCGATGGCGCGCAGGAGCACGCAGCCCGGTTGGCCATCGGGTTCGGCCACCAGGTTGAGACACTCGTACATGCCATAAATCAGATAGACGTAGGCGTGGCCCGGCGGTCCGAAAATCACACGGGTGCGATCGGTGATGCCGCGGGCCGAGTGGGAAGCCAGATCGTCGCGTCCCGGATAGGCTTCGGTTTCCACGACGATTCCCGCGGTGGCGCCGTGAACAAGCACCTTGCCTACCAGGTCGCGAGCGACTTCCAGCGTCGGGCGCTCGTAAAAATCGCGCCGTAGAACAGGACCGAACCGCACAGACACCATCTTCGCGCAGATACAATGAGAAGCGTTCATGCGATTATTCACCGGCCTGGAACTCGAAGCCGAGGCGCTCGAAAACATCCGGCGGTTGCTGGAAAAGCTGAAGCCCACGGCGCCGGTCCAGTGGATTCCGGCCGGCAACCTGCACATCACCACCAAGTTCATCGGGGAATGGCCGAGGGAGCGGCTGGCGGAGCTGCAGACCGCGCTGGCCGGATTGTCACGGCGTTCCCCGATCGTGGTTTCGCTGCGGCAGGCCGGGTTCTTCCCCAACCCCCGCTCGCCCCGTGTGTTTTGGTGCGGGATCGAAGCGCCGGATCTGGCGGAATTGGCCGCGGACACCGATGATGCAACCGCCCGGCTCGGCATCCCGCGCGAGACGCGGCCATTCTCGCCGCACCTGACCCTGGCCCGCATCCGGGAGCGGGTTACCCTAGATAAGCTGCACGCGTCAATCGCCGCACTGCCGAGTCTGGAGTTCGGGCGGTTTGAAGCGCGCCGCTTCTTTCTTTACGAGAGCCAGTTGCGGCGCGGCGGTTCCGTGTACACTAAACTTGCGGAGTTTGCCCTAACTTGACGATCCCGCTGGCAGTTTTACTAGTGGCCTATTTACTGGGCTCGATTCCTTTCGGTTACTTGCTGGTGCGATGGAAGACCGGCGGCGACGTGCGCGCCTCGGGAAGCGGCAACATCGGCGCCACCAATGTTTTGCGGACAACCGGCCGGCTGGCCGGGGTGGCTACCCTGCTGCTCGATATCGGCAAGGGCTACCTGGCGGTTTGGATCGCCCGGCAATGGACAGACGAGAGCGCGCTATGGATGTCGTTGGCCGCGCTGGCGGTGATGGCCGGGCATGCGTATTCGGTATTCCTGGGATTTAAGGGAGGGAAAGCGGTAGCCAGTTTCGTGGGTGCTTTTTTGTGCCTGACCCCATTTGCGCTGGGAATGGAGACAATTGTCTTCGTTACGGTGGTCGCCTGGACCCGCTACATTTCGCTGGGCTCGATCATTGGCGCAGCTACTTTCCCCTTGGCGGTCTGGCTTTTGCAGCAGCCGCCGGCGCCGGTCTGGATTGCCGCCATCATTGCCGGCGCTTTCATTATCTACAAGCATAGGAGTAACATCGAGCGGCTTCGCCAGGGCCGCGAAAACATGTTCCGTTTCGGAGCCCGCAAGTCTTGAAGAACCTGGCAATCGTTGGCGGCGGAAGCTGGGGGACGGCTCTTGCCATCGTACTTGCCCCGCGCTTTACCCAGACCCGTCTGTGGATCTTCGAGCCCGATCTGGCCCGGCGGACGGGCGCCACGAGGGTCAATGATGTCTACCTGCCTGCCTTTGAACTTCCTTTGAATGTAGATGTTACGAACGATCTTGAGATCGCGCTGGCGGGCGCCGATGTGGTGCTGAGCGTGATGCCTTCACACCTGGTGCGCACGCTTTATGAGCAGATGCTGCCGTTGCTGCGAGAACCCATGCTGTTCGTGAGCGCCACCAAGGGACTCGAAAACGGTACTTTACTGCAAATGTCAGCAGTGATTCGGCAGGTAGTGGGGCGGCGCTTCGATCCGAGGATTGCGGTGATCTCCGGGCCTACCTTTGCCCGAGAGGTGGCGCGCCTCGATCCTACGGCACTTGTAGTAGCATCGGACGACGAAGCACTCGCCAGCGCCATCCAGTCGGCCTTCTCCGGACCCACGTTTCGGCTGTATACGAGTCAAGATACTATTGGAGTAGAAATTGGTGGCTCGATCAAGAACGTAGTAGCCATCGGAGCCGGCGTGTTGCAAGGCATGGGGCTTGGTCACAACGCCACGGCGGCGCTGATCACGCGCGGTCTGGCGGAGATGACCCGTCTGGCTGTGGCGATGGGGGGCCGAAGCTCGACTCTGGCCGGTTTGGCGGGGTTGGGCGATCTGGTCCTGACCTGCACTGGGGATTTGAGCCGTAACCGAAACGTAGGCATAGAGTTAGCTAAGGGACGAAAGCTGGCGGAGATCGTCGGTTCCATGCGGATGGTGGCGGAGGGCGTCAAGACCACGAATGCAGCTAAGGAACTGGCGGGCCGCCACGGCGTGGATATGCCTATCACCGAGCAAATGCACCAAATCCTGAATTTGGGGATCTTGCCCGGCGAAGCGGTTCGCCGCCTTATGGTCCGCTCTCTTAAAGGGGAGTAGGATAGAGTACTGCTAGACCTGTCGGACATTCGATATTCGATAGATTTCCCGCATCATCACGCAACCCAGCATGGCGCAAAGGGTTCATAAAGATATGGGGGGAGCCGCAGTGGCTCTGGATTATGACGCGGAACTGATGCTTCGCGTCAAGGACGGGGATGGTGCGAGCTTTGCCGTTCTGCTCGAAAAGCATCGCTCGTCAGTCATCCACTTTGTGTATCGGATGGTCCAGAATCAGGCAGTCGCGGAAGAATTGGCACAGGAAGTTTTCCTGCGGGTTTATCGTTCGCGGTCTACCTACGAGCCCACGGCGAAGTTCACCACCTGGTTGTTCCGGATCGCGACGCACCTGGCGCTGAATTCCCTGCGGGACAGGAAGAACCGGCGATATGAGGAGCGTTTGGACGACCGGACGGACGACCTGCCGGGTCGTCAGGTAGCCGATCTCCGGCCATCGGTGGAGCAGTCCATGATGTTTGAGGCCCGGCTGGACGAAGTCCGCCGGGCGGTCGCGTCGCTGCCTGAAAAACAGCGCGCCGCCGTGCTGATGCACAAGTACGAAGAGCTTGAGTATTCGCAAATCGCAAGAGTGCTAAACTGTTCGGAATCAGCGGTGAAGTCGTTACTTTTCCGGGCCTATGAAACACTCCGTGCCCGGTTGGCCTATATGGCATAGGGAAGAAGAGGAACGTATGAACTGTCCTTTGGAAACAAGGGAAAGTGCGGCCTTGCTGGTAGCGCACGCCGCGCGCGAACTGGCGCCGGACACGGCGGTCCGGCTGGACCGCCACATCGCCGGATGCTCCGCTTGCAGTCAATTCATGCGCCGGCAGCAAGCCGTCTGGGAGGCTCTGGATGTCTGGCAGCCGGCGCCCGTTTCGGCGGACTTCAACCGCCGTCTATATGCGCGCATCGAAGAACTCGAACGCCAGGCTTCCTGGTGGCGCCGCCTGACCGGCCCGCTGCATCCCCTGCCGGTCCGTCAGGCCATGCCGATTGCCGCCACCGTAGTGTTGCTGCTCGCGGCCGGTTTTCTGATGGACCGCAGCCGCGTGCCGGCGGCCGGGCCGCAACAGGCCCAGATCGAAATGTTGCAGCCGGAGCAGGTCGAGCACGCCCTCGACGACATGGAAACCATTAGCCAGTTCGACCGCGTGATGCGTTCCGACAGTCCCGATTCGAAGATGTAAGGGAATGCGAGCCCTGCTCCAAGTCGGCCTTCTCAGAGTCGGAGGGCTGGCGCTGATCTGCGCGGTGGCGGGATGGTGCGATCAGAAAACCGCCAGACCCGCGCCACCGGCGAAGCCGGCGTCCGCGAAACCCGCCGCGAGTAGCCCCAAAGAGCCTTCGGGTGGCAATCCCAAGGGGGCGTCCGCGCAGCCCAGAATCTATGTGCCGCTCAATCCGTTGCAGCGCTTCTTGATGATGACGCCGGAGGAGCAGGAGAGGGTGCTCGAAAAGGCCCCACTGGCCGAACAGGCCCGGCTGCGGCAGGCGATCGATCGCTTTAATCGCCTGCCGCCGGCTCAACGGGCGCGGCTGTTCCAGGTGTTTCAAGCCATGTCGGCGCTGCCCCCCGCCCAGCAGGCGCTGGTGACGCGGCAGATGAACGCCTTCAATAAGTTGCCCGACGATCGGATGGAACCTATGCGGGACGAGCTGAGGTTACTTCTGCGCATGTCTCCGGCCGCCCGCGAGAGCCGCTTCGCCAGCGAGGATTTCAAAAGCAAATACTCGCCCGACGAGCGGCAAATGCTGCGCGACCTTGCCTGGAATCTGCCGCCCGATTATCCGCTACCCCGGAAAGCCGCACCGAAATAGAAGGGAGCCCTTTGAGGGGGCTCCAACCGTCACTTTCGGGCTGCTTCGTTCGCCGTTCCGATGTGGCTATCGACCATCTTCTGGACGTCGGACTTGCCGATGGCGCCCACCCGTTGCTCCACCACGTTCCCGCCCTTGAACAGCAGCAGGGTGGGAATGCCGCGGATGTTGTACCGCATCGCGGTATTGCCGTTGACGTCCACATCCACCTTGCCGACCTTTAATTTGCCGGCGTATTCGGTCGCCACCAGATCGATGGTCGGCGCCATTTGGCGGCACGGGCCGCACCATTCTGCCCAAAAATCCACCAATACCGGCACTTCCGACCGCAGCACGTCCTGATCAAAGGACGCATCGGTAAAGGTTAGCGTATTCTGACCTGCCATCTTTTCTCCTACCAAAGTATTAGAATGTCATCCGGCACGGAAGGATTCACCCCCGCCCCAGCAGTTTTGCGTACAGCGTCGAATACGCCCGGGCGGAAGCAGTCCAAGAGAAATCTCGCGACATGGCCCGCCGCATCGTATCCCGCCACGAATCCCGGCCGGAATAGGCCGCCACGGCAGCCCGCACGGCGCCACTGAGCGCCGCCGCCGAATACTCCCGGAATTTAAATCCCGTACCGTCTTCGATAGTATCATCCAGCCCACCGGTGGCGCGAACCACCGGGATGGTGCCGTATTTCAGGCTGTAAATCTGGTTCAACCCGCACGGCTCGTAATGGCTGGGCATCAGGAACATATCGGCGCCGGCCTCGATGCGGTGCGCCAAGGCGTCGTCGAAACCGATCCGTACCGCGGCGCGGCCGGGGTAATCGGATTCCAGCTTGCGGAAGAATTCCTCGTACTCGGGGTCTCCAGTGCCCAGCGCCACCAAGTAGACGTCTTGGGCGAAGATGTCGGCCGCCGCCTCCACCAGGATGTCGGCGCCCTTCTGGCGGGTGAAACGGGAGACCATGCCGATGAGCGGCCGGCTCATCGCCTCGGCCGGCAATCCGAACTCGCGCAGCAACTGCTCTTTGCACACCGTTTTCCCGCTCAGATCGGCGGCCGAATAGCGGGCCGGCAAGTGCGGGTCGGTCCGCGGGTTCCATTGACCGTAATCGACGCCGTTCAGAATGCCGGTCAGAACCTCGCTGCGCGCCCGCAAGGCGCCATCCAGGCCGAATCCGAATTCCGGGGTCTGAATCTCCTTCGCATAGGTCGGGCTGACGGTGGAAAGCGCGTCGGCATACGCAATGCCGCCCTTGATGTAGCTTACTTGCCCGAAAAACTCCATGCCCTGCGGAACGTAAAGCGCGAGGTCGAGATCCACCTCCGCCAGGGCCGTTTTGGGAAACAGCCCCTGGTAGCCCAGGTTGTGAATGGTGAAGAGCGTCTTGGCGCCCAGGAAGGTGGGGTCGGTGGCATAGGTGGTGCGCAGGTAAGGAGCCACCATGCCGGCTTGCCAGTCGTGGCAATGGAACACTTCGGTGCGGAACGCGTATCGCGCCACCGCCACCGCGGCGCGCGCCAATACCGCGAAGCGGATGTGGTTGTCGGGATAGTCCATCCCCGCTTCCCCATAGAACCCTTTACGGGCGTAAAGGGACGGGCAATCCACCAGATAAATGGGCGGCTGGGACGGCGCACCGCGCTCCGCCAGGTAGATCGCGACGTTGTAGCGGGCCTTCCCCAGATATACCGCCAGGGAATCGTACACGCGGCGCGCCTTCTTCAGATCGATGGACCCGTAGCGCGGGATCACCACCGCCACATCGTCGCCCAATTCCCGCAGGGCAACCGGCAACGCGCCCACCACATCGGCCAGCCCGCCTGTCTTGGCCAGCGGCGTAGCCTCGGAAGACACCATCAGCACCTTTGCCACACTGGAATTGTAGCAAGGGCCGTTGGGGCGCACGCTCTTCAGCGCGCCGTTTCGACATTCCTGTCGAGACTTGCGCGCCGGACTACTGGAACGCCAAAATGGTTCGTCACGCCTTGATGCGGTATGAATTATGAGTCATACTTAAAAGTATGAAAGTTGGCGAGCGCGGCCAGGTGACGATCCCGAAGAACATTCGAAACCGGTTCGGACTTGGACCAGCGACCGAGGTCGAGTTCCACGTCGAGAAAGGGTCCATCATGCTGAAGAAAACTCCCCAGCGGCTGAACCTCGAGCGGTGGAAAGGACGCTGTAAGAACAGCCTTGCCGACGTGGGCTATCGATCGGTCGACGAATTCATGGAAGACGTTCGCGGCCGATGATCACCGCCATCGACACCAATGTGCTGCTCGACGTTCTGATACCCAACGCGGACTTTTGCGATCGATCGGCGGATGCGATTCAGGATTCCGCGGCGGCGGGCTCTCTGGTGATCTGCGATCTGGTGTACGCCGAACTCTGCGTTTCTTTCCGGCGTCAGCGAGACTGTGATGACTTTTTGGAGGCGGGCGCGATCCGGGTCGAATCCTTGACGCGTGCCGCGCATTTTCGCGCCAGCCGGGTCTGGCGGGATTACCGAAAGCAGGGAGGGTCGCGGACCCGCACCTTGGCCGACTTCCTGGTCGGAGCCCATGCGGAGTTGCAAGCGAGCCGTCTGCTTTCGAGGGATCGCGGTTTCTACGGGAGGTTGTTTCCGTCCTTGAATCTCGTTGACCCAAGCGTCTAGCGGGAAGAGCAGCACACGCGATTTCAAGACTTCTTGGGGTGCACGTCAGATTTGGGGGATGCGATCAGGCAGCTACGCGGTCCCGGCGACGCTCCCAAAAGTCTTC
This sequence comes from Bryobacteraceae bacterium, assembly GCA_052325345.1. GTDB lineage: Bacteria > Acidobacteriota > Terriglobia > Bryobacterales > Bryobacteraceae > JBEKYD01. Next base: position 66 of record JBKQVG010000308.1, on the reverse strand, counting down.
ATAACGTCCGCTGAGCTTTGAGCAGCGCAGCGCGATGATGGCGTTTGCGCCATTGACGCTCCAGTG
>JBKQVG010000307.1:0-21031 GCA_052325345.1 Bryobacteraceae bacterium | reverse complement strand
AGCGGGCGCTTTCAAAGGCCCACAATTCGGCGGACTTGCGCGGACACTTCTTCGCCGTCCACAGCTTGATCAAGCCCGTCTTGGATTTCGGCCAAGCGGCGGCGCGCCTCTTGTTTCCATGCGGTGGCCACGTCCGGGGCCAGGCCTTGATGCAACTTCTGCGGCTCGACCCGCACCTCGCGGAAGTACACAATAATTTGGCGAGCGCCCTGGCCCAGATTCCCAGCAGCCTGGCGGAGGCGATTGCCGAGTACCGGGCGGCTCTGCGACTTGACCCGCACCTGGCGAAAGTGCACAACAATCTGGCGAGCGCGCTGGCCCAGATTCCCGGCCGCGGGGCGGAGGCAATTGCCGAGTACCGCGCCGCTCTCGAAGCGGATCCTCATTATGCCAAGGCGCACAACAACCTGGGTAACTTGCTCGCGCAAATTCCCGGCCGCCTGCCGGAGGCGATCGGAGAATATGAAGCGGCGCTGCGCGCCAATCCCGATTACACGGAAGCGCATTACAACCTGGGACTGGCTCTGGCGAAGAACGGCGCCGCGGCGAACGCGATTGCCGAGTTTGAGACGGTGCTTCGAACCGAGCCGGATTCGGCCAAGACGCACTATAATCTGGGCGTCCTGCTATGGAAAATGGGCGGCCGCAAGCCCGAGGCCCTGGCTCAGTTTGACGCGGCCCTGCGGCTCCGCCCCGATCCGGATCTGCGGCGCTTGGTGGACCGGCTGCGCGCGACAGCCGCGACCCACGACTAATCCTTCGGATGTGCGTCTACGCCGAGCTTTCACCTGCATGGGCCGCCGCTGTGCGTCCGGGACGCTGAGAGCCTGAGAAATCCTGCACCAGCCCGTCCAGTACGCTCATGCGCGGTGTCTCCTCACGCAGTTACTGCGGCCCAGGGTTCAACCTTCCCACTCTCGGCTTCACCTGAATCCTGCGTTAATGAGACCAGGGAATCGTCATATTAATTACACTCCAGGGGGATAAATGGCTTGACTTGCTGCGGAACTAAAGCACACTATATGGACAGTTGGGGAGTGTGGACTTTGTGGGCCTTATCTTTTGGCGACACCGGCAGTTCTGCCGTTCTTCGATCGCTGCACTATCCAGAGTCTAAGCCGCCGTTTCATCGCCGGCAGGACCGCCAAGGGCCCTGCCACAGCCTTTGCTGCAAACGGCGAGAGGGTACCGGCCGGGGCGTTTGTCTGAGCCTTGGCGGCGGTACTCGCAAGTGGCTGACATCGGTTGCTGGATGGGTAGCCACATGTTTCCTGCAGGCGGGGATAACTGGGCCCAAACCTGATGAACTGTTAACGAGCAATTTGATTTAAAGAGGCGAAAGGTGAGTACCATGTCCGGAAAACTTATAGCAGCTTCTTGCGTTGCACTCGTTATGCTGGCATTTGAAGTGCCAGGACGCGCACAGACGACACTTGGGGCGATTACCGGGACAGTAACCGACCCCAGCGGGGCGGCCGTGCCTGGCGCAACCGTGACCGTAATTAATCAGGGGACAAACAGCCGGCAGAAGGTTACCACGGATGCGGGTGGTGCTTTTAACGCGCCGGACGTTCAACCAGGCACCTATGAAGTGATGGTGGAAGCGAAGGGATTCAGCACCCAGCGGCGGACCGGCATCGTGGTGTACGCGCACAACGTTGTGAATGTCAATACGAGCCTTGCCGTGGGCCAGGAAACGACTTCGGTGGAGGTGACCGCAGCGCCGCCGGTGGTTGACACCGCGACTCAGACGCTCCACTACACCGAGACCAACGCCCAATTGTTCGACGCCCCCACCAGCTCAACCTTGGGGGATACCAACCAATACTTCGCGCTCTATTCGCCGAGCATGGCCGTCAACAGCGGAGGGGAGATCCACGGCTTTGGCACACGTACAAACGACACGCGTATTGCTAACGACGGCATTATCGAGATGGCGGATGCGGATGGCGTCGGCGGTGGACCGATCGGGCCTGCCCCGGAAAGCGTAGCCGAAGTCACCACGGTGACCAACGGCGCCAACGCCGAATATCAGGAGCCCACCAACGTAGTTATTGTAACTAAGTCTGGAACCAATAGCTTTCATGGCCTGGCCGCTTATGACTGGAATGGCGGCGACCTGAATGCACGTAATTTCTTTGCCACCAGTGTACCCTTTGCCAACTTCAACGATTTTAACGGCCAAATCGGCGGTCCCATCCGGAAGAACAAGCTCTTTTTCTTTGGTAATTATGAAGCTCTTCGCAGCCGCTCGCAGGCCGTGATGACTGCAAACGTCCCTTTAGCGAACTGGCGCACCGGGAATTTCAGCGGTCTCGCGCAAATCACCAACCCCTTTTCGGGGCAGCCCTTCCCGGGAAATCAGATTCCCTCGAGCCTCATCAACTCTGTCTCGGTGGCCGCCCAGAATTTCTTTTTCCCCTCGCCGAATTACGGTCCTGCAACCCTTCAATCCGGGAACTGGCGGAATCTTCAGCCCCAGCACAGCCAGAGTGATACCGGAGACGGACGCATCGACTACAACTTGAGCGATCGAGACCGCGTGTTTGGGCGCTTGACCTATCACGCCAACTATACGTTTGAAATCGACGGGGGCAGTGGGACCGGCGTTCTTCCGGCCGCGACCTATTTAGTCAACCGCCCCACCCAGAGCGAATTTATTTCGTTTACGCACGTCTTTAGTGCAACTCTTGTGAACGAGTTCCGCGTCGGCATGTCGCGCAACAACGAGGTCGAGGGTCCGGCGGATGACGGGGCCCAAGTGGTGCAGCAAATAGGTCTCCAGGGCATCAGCCCTCCGGCGGGATTGCCGGGAAACCCGATCATCAACATCACCGGGCTCAGCAATACCGACGCGCATTCCGGATTTACCCACAACCTGGACACAAACTTCCAGTGGGTCGACAACGTGAGCTGGACCAAGGGTTCGCATTTTCTGAAGTTTGGCGTGGACATTATCCGCGACCAGCTCAGCGGCTTTTCCAATAGCAACAACGTCAACGGCACGATGACCTTTTCGGGTGTTTACACCGGCGCGGCGTACGCCGATTATCTGCTCGGAATTCCCCAAACCAGCAGCTTCAACATTCTTCCACCGTTTCCGTATCTGAGGGCGACGGATTATTCGTTCTACGCACAGGACCAATTCAAAATCAGCAAGCGGCTTACCCTTAACTACGGACTTCGCTACGAGCTTGACGGGCCATATTACGACAAGAACGGCTCGATCTACTCGTTCTCTCCCAGCCTGTTGTCGATTGTTGTTCCGCAAAACGGATTGAGTCATATCAGCCCCAATTTCACGAAGGCGGTTCCCGTTATCGGCTCGCAGCAGGCGGACTATCCCGCGAACTCCCTGATGGAGTACCGGAAAAAGAATTTCTATCCGCGAATCGGATTAGCTTATGCCCTTACGGCCGATGGCAAAACAGCAGTACGCGCCGGCTACGGGATGTACAGCGACACGATTTATCCCTCAGTCATCAATAAAGGGGGCCCGTTTGCGGCAAGCCAGACGTTCAATAACTCGTTCACAAACGGCGTGCCGGCGCTGTCTTTTCCCGATCCGTTTTCCACCAAAGGGGCGCCGGGATCGTTCACGACTGTCACCGCCGCGAATCCATATCTTAAGGTGCCTTACAACCAGCAGTGGAATATTACGCTGGAACGGCAACTCGGGCAGTTTGGCGTTTCGGTTTCTTACATCGGCAGCCATGGCACGGATCTTGCCTACGACCGAAACATCAACGAGCCGGCGCCGAGTACGATCAAGTTCACGTCAAGCCGCTACCTGCTGAGCTCGGCTTTCAGCGGTATCACCTGGATTGACAATGGCGCTAACGAAGACTTCAACGGTCTGCAACTGGCAGTAACGAAAACCGTGGGGAAGAATCTTACGCTGAATGCGAATTATACGTGGGCGCGCGATCTCACCGAGAATTTTGACGCCCTCTCGTCCATTCAGAACCAGTTTTGCCTGTCCTGCGAGCGGGGCAATAATACCTACACCCCAACCCAACACTTCATCGCTCTGGCAGTCTATGCTCTGCCGGTCGGCAGGGGGCAACATTTCCTGAACGGCCTCTCGCATGGATTGAACGAGGTTCTGGGCGGTTGGCGTTTATCGGCGATCGAGTCGGCCTCGACGGGAGTACATTTCACGCCTTCGTTTAGCAGCTTCGACACGTCGAACACCAATACCATTGGCGGACGCCCCAACGAAATCCCCGGCGTTCCGTTGTACCCGGCGAATAAGAGCATCACGAATTGGTTTAACCCTGCAGCTTTCGCGATTCCGGGTTGCCCGACCGCGACCCCTTGCAGCAGCCCAGCCGACGTGGGCGCTTTTGGCGATGTACAGAACAATGTGCTGGTAGGACCGCACATCGTGAATCTCGACCTTGGACTGCTCAAGGACTTTCACGTCACCGAGAGCAAATATTTTCAGTTCAAGATTACAGCCAACGACGCGCTGAATCAAGTGCACTTTGGGCTTCCCGCCGCGAGCATCAGCTCGCCAGCAACCGTGGGACAAATTACCGCCACTATCGGAGGCAACTACCTTCGCGGTTCAGCAGATTCGCGGACGGTCTATTTGCAGTTGAAGTTCATATTCTAGAAGTTTGGCCTCTGGTGTGGCTTTGCTGGACACCTGCGAGTTAAACGGCGGCACCAATGCCAAGTTCCAAAGCACGCGCGGTTTCCTGGTCCAGGACGCCAAGGACCTGGTGTTCCAGAATACCCAGTTCGAGATAGCCATCGGCGACCCGTTGGTGCTGGATAACGGATCGGTAAAGTGACACCTGCTACGTTATTGGAGGCGAGAGGCGCATCAAAACGTATGTCACAGCCCGGGTGTTTGATTGCGAGATTTGTTGGTGGAGTGCTAATTGCCCTTGGCGTTCCTGTTCTGCTTGCACTTCCCCAAGATTCCTCTCGAGCTCCGGTTCCCAAGAGCCCGGTCCCTATCGATTTCTCGTATGCCGGGTATGAGGCTGGCCGGCCTGTTCCGCTTGTAAGAGCAGTGCTGACGGTGAAGCCGTCTGGCGGGGACGATACGCCCCTGCTTCAGGGCGCGCTGGACCGGGTGGCGGCTCGTGTTGCGGGAGCGGATGGGTTTCGCGGCGCAGTGCTACTTTCGAGGGGTCGGTTCCAGGTAAAGGGACAACTGCGCCTGAAGGCGAGCGGGGTGGTGTTGCGGGGCGTTTCCGCGACGGGCACGGTGATTGTGGCCACGGGCAGCAGCCGCAGGACGCTGATTGAAGTAGGCGCTGAGAAGGACGTTGTACTGGGCACAGGGATTGCCATCGAGGAAGATGTTCCGGCCGGCGGGGAGAGTCTCCGCCTTGCCTCTACGGAAGGGTTGCATGTGGGGGACCACGTTGTGGTTCGGAGGCCCAGCAGGGAGGAGTGGATCGGTGCGATCGGGATGACCCATCTGCCGGGTACGTTTGCGAATCAGCGTCTGGACTGGAAGCCGGGGTCGCACGACCTGGTATGGGATCGCGCGATTGCGGCGGTGAGTGCGCAGACAAGAGTGGTGATACTGGATGCTCCGATTACCACCGCGCTGGAGGTGAAGTATGGCGGTGGAACGCTGGCCAAAGTGACGGGCGAGGTCGTGCCGGAGCAGATCGGAATCGAGAACCTGACGATCGAAAGCGCCTACGACAATACGCGCGCGAAGGATGAGGATCATGCGTGGATCGCGATCCTGCTGGACCATGTGCAGGATGCGTGGGTACGCAACGTTACGGCACGTCATTTTGTGACGTCGGCGGTGCGCGTGAATCTTCGCGGGCGCCGGATCACGGTGGAAAATTGCCGTAGTGAAGCGCCGGTTTCGGAGGAAGGCGGGTACAGGCGGCAATCGTTCCTGTTGTATGGGCAGCAGGTGCTGGTATATCGCTGCCACAGCGAAAACGGCATGAATGACTTCGCCAGTGGCATGCTCGCGGGCGGACCGAATGTCTTTCTCGATTGCGACGCAGAAGGTTCGCTGGAAGCGAGTGGCGCCTTTGAAGGATGGAGTTCCGGCGTACTCTACGAGCAGGTGCATGTACCGGCCGCGAGGCTGCAACTGCTTCTGGATTTTTCGCGTGCGCAAGGCGCTGGATGGACCGCGGCGAATTCGCTCATCTGGAACTCGACCGCCAGGAGCGTGGACGCTATCGGCCCACCGGGAGCACGCAACTTCGCCGTGCAATCCGCGCAACCGCTGTATGCATCGGAGCTTGCGGCGCGCACCGGGCTGCGTCTTGCGGCGACAACGCAGATGCATGCCGAATCCGCAGAGGGATTGCCGGAGTTTCGCCCCGGCGATGTGAGGCCGGCTGCCGAAGCGAAGCCGGTCTATCGTCCGATCGAGATAGTGAACGGGCGATTTGTACTGGACGGCCAAGTAGTGTGGGGGCCTTCGCAGACCGAGGCATGGTGGCGCGGGGATACGTCGCTGTATACGGCAATGGCTTCCACCGGCTCAAGCGTGACGCGCTTTATGCCGGGAGTGACTGCGCCGGGAGAGACGGAGGATCTGAAGCAGATGGTGGAACGGTTGAGGAACCGCATGACGATCTCAATCCAGGTGAACCCGGGGCTCTGGTACGATCACCGGCGCGATGCGCACACGATGGAGCGCCGCGCGGATGGCGATGTCTGGGCGCCGTTCTATGAGGCTCCGTGGGGGCGCAGCGGCAAGGGCATTGCCTGGGATGGGTTGAGTAAGTTTGACCTGTCGCGCTATAACCCCTGGTATTTTGAACGCGAGCGCGAGTTTGCAAAAGATGCCAGCGAGGTGGGACTGATCGTATTCTACGATCTGTACAACACGCACAATGTGCTGGAGATCGGGCCGCACTGGATCGATTATGCATGGAGGCCCGCTAACAATATTAACGACACCGGCTTGCCGGAGCCCCCGCCGCTCAAGCCGCATGGCCGGAACGACGTGGGCAACGAGTTTTACAGCACCGAGTATGCGCCATTGCGCGAGCTGCACCGCACCTACATTCTGCACACGCTGGATGAACTGGGTGACCTGCCGAATGTGATCTTCGGCATCGCATATCAGTATGCCGGGCTGCTTTCATTCGAACAGTTTTTCCAGGATACGGTGCGCGAGTGGGAACAGAAACATGGCACGCATATCCGCATTGCGCTGACCACGAGCAAGCAGACAACCGACGCGATTCTTGAGGACCCAGTCCGTTCGAAACAGATTGCCGTGGTCGATATGCGCTACTGGGAGTATCGGCCGGACGGAAGCTTGTTCGCACCGAAGGCTGGCGAGGACCACGCGTTTCGTGAATTGATCTCACAGGCGTTTCCGGGATATACGGATACGCCGCCACCGACTACTCCGGAACAGGTGTACCGCGAAGTGCGCGAGTATCGCGATCGCTATCCGGACGTGGTGTTGATGCCGATGGAAGAGGGTGCGGGTCCGATCCCGGTGCTGATGGGCGGAGCGGGCTCGCAATCTGCCTTGCAGTCGCGCCCGGCGGCGCTGACGGCAACCGCGGCGGAGCGCGCCACGGCGATGTATCCGGTGCGGCAGCGATCGAGCGAGCTGCCGAACCCGGCGGCGAATCCTGACAGAATTATCGAAAGATTTGTGCACACCTACTTGGCGACGAAGTTGATGAAGATGGCGCCGAAGGATGGATGGGTGACGGCGCCGGAACGCACCTGGGTACTAGCTGGCGGAGAAGCGGATCCGGTGCTAATCTGTTCGCTCTCCGGTGCTGACATCACGCTGGCGAGTGCGTTGCCCGCGAAGACATACAAGGCGATGTGGTTCGATCCCGGGAGCGGGACCGCGCAGGACGCGAAGACAACTGCGGGTGCAGCGCAGACCGTGCTTTCAAAGCCTGATACGGGTGTCTGGCTGCTGCTGCTGACTCCGCAATAGGCAAGCGGAATGCGGCCGATAAGTTGCTCTACCGCTCACATTCCTGGTAGCCTGAAGTCACTTCATGAAAGATCGGAAATCGCGGAGGTCCCGTCCTGGCGTTAGTGAAATCAATGCCCCGACGAGTAGCAAGCCGCCATTGTCCGGCCAACGCACGCCGACGGCGGGAGTGCGCACAAATCAACGACTCCGGGTGGTAGTAATCGGCTTGGTTCTGTGCGCGCTGACTCTGTTGGTGTACTCAAATTCGTTCCGTGTCGGGATGATTCTCGACAACAGAGGGCTACTGGTTCAGGATCCGCGAATCCGCGCGGCGACTAGTAAGAACGTGGCTTTGATCTTTGAACACACGTACTGGTGGCCATTTGGCGAGGCCGGACTCTACCGTCCCTTGACGACACTGTCATACTTGTTAAACTACGCCATCCTCGGAAATGGCGATCAACCGGCAGGATATCACTGGGTAAACCTGGTGTTGCACATGGTGAACGCGCTGCTGGTGTTTGCGGTAGGCCGCAGGCTGCTGGGGCGGATTGGGCCTTCGGCCTGGCTGGCGGCATTGTGGGCTGTGCTTCCGCCATCGACCGAATCCGTGACAAACATTATCGGAAGGTCGGACCTGCTGGCGGCAATGGCCACGCTCAGTGGGTTTCTGGCGTACGTGAAGAGCACACAAACGACGGGCCGGCGGCGTATCGCGTGGCTAGTCGCACTGGGGATGGTAACAGCGGCAGGGGTTTATTCGAAGGAAAGCGCGGTGACGATTGTCGGGGTGATCGCGCTTTACGAGTTGGCTTGGCCGGGCCGGCGGCGCTGGTTCGATCTGCTGCTCGGTTTTGTGGCGACAGGCATACCTATCGCCGCGATGTTGGTCCAGCGCGCTTTGGTGCTGGCCGGATCGCCGCCCGCTGAGTTTCCCTTCAGGGACAATCCGATTGCTGGCGCGGGCTTCTGGACGGGCCGGCTGACGGCACTCTCGGTTATGACACATTACCTTGTGCAGGCAGTGTGGCCGTGGCCGCTGTCCATCGACTATTCGTACTCCCAGATCTTATTGGTGACTGGGACGTTAGGAGATTGGATATCGGTGACGGTGACTCTGCTAGCCGCCGCGGGGGTGATTGGATTGTGGAAATGGAACCGGACCGCGTTCTTCCTGGCGGGCTTCGCGTTGATTGTATTTCTCCCGACGTCCAATCTGCTGTTTCCGATCGGTACCATCCGGGCAGACCGTTTTCTGTATTTGCCTACAGTCGGACTGCTGGGGTGTGTGGTGCTGGCTGTGTACGCGTTGGGGTCGCGAATGAGGCCGCCGCTGGCGGCGCCCGTGTTTCTCCTAGTTATGGCGGCGGGTTTTGCGGCGAGCACATGGGCCCGGAACGGGGAGTGGAATGACGAACTCACGTTGGCAAGTGCGGATGTGCGGACGAGCCCGCGCAGTTTCAAGCTGCACCGCTTGATGGCGACGGCGATGTTTGCGGCAGACCCTTCGCATGCGAATATCGATCGCGTCGTGGAGGAGATCGATAAGAGCCTTGCGATTCTGGCTCCCTTGCCGGACTTGCAGAACGCTCCCGAGATATATGACTTCGCCGGCGCGGCCTACCTCGCGAAAGGCGACCGGCTGGAAACGGCCGGTGCGGGAGGTGCGGAGACGGCTTACCGGCAGGCGCGCGAACTTCTGGAAAGATGCATACAAATCAACGAGGCCTACGATCGGCAAAGAGAAGCGAGATACGGGAAGTCTCCGCTGGGCGTGGTGGCACGCACGGAATCGGAGGCTTACTGGCTGCTCTCGGGCGCGTATCAGCGGCTGGGCGACATGGATGGCGCGCTTCGGGCGGCCCACGAGGCACGGCGCATGGCTCCGCAGGATCCTCGGACCTACAGCCAGATTGCGGGTCTATTATTGATGCGCAACCAGGGCGACTCCGCCGCGGTCGTGTTGACGGAAGGCATGCTGATCACATCGGACCAGGGCTTGCGGTCGTACCTAGTGCGCCTGTATGGCAGTTCGACGGATCCATCGAATTGCACATTGATTCCCGGTCCGAACGGTCCGGAGATCAATCCGCAGTGCCAGATTGTTCGCGATCACATGTGCACGGCGGCTCCGAATGTATTGAGTGTTCTGATTGACTTGGGCAGGCGGCAGGAAGCCATGCAGAACAAGCAGATGTTCATGACCGAGTACCAGTGCGCGGGCGGTTGAATGAAGGAGTTCGGGGCTGTCAAGGTCGTAGGGGAACCACTTTACGCCTCCTGGCACGCCGTTGTTGGAAGTGAAAGATATGGCATTTCGGGGTTGCGCGCCGCGTCGGCGCCCTCGGCGGCCGCGCCCGCGCGCGGAATCTGCGACTTTTGGGACACGAACCGTTTTAGGATTGCTTGCCGTCCAGCGCAAGTTTCAGCGGAGCTCGATGGGATCCTCGACTGCCGTCATTTTGCCGGTGAGCGCTTCCTCGACGAGGACACGCAGGTTATAGGCGCCGGGCGGAGCGTGAAGCGAGAGAGAGACGGTGAGGCCGGCGGCCGAGAGCGCTTCGAAGCTGGAGTCTTTCAGGCCCAGATTGGCTACCGCCTGTCTGCCGACGACAAAATTGCCTGCGTGATCGAGCAACGCGGCGATTATGGTGAGTCTTTGGGTGTGGCGGCCTTTTTTTGTCTCAAAATTCAGCCGGCTCACGTCGATCCAAGCCTTCATGACGACCCTGGGGCCGGTACCGGATGTGCCGAGCTCAGCAGTGATGCGCGCGGCGACATCGGAGGGCGAGTCCGTTTCCAAGAGGATGCGGTCGCGGTCCGGCGGGCGCGACTGATCAGCCGGGGTCTGATTGGCGGGAGCGTCTTTGAGGGGCGCGTAGTAGCCGATACGAGCTTCGACGGCGCCGCGGCGGCCGCCGGTGAGCCGGACCTTCAATGGGTGATACTTGCCGTCATGGACCACGTCGGCAGGCGTGAACCCGAGCACGTACATGACCTCAGGCAAGGCGCCGAGGCGGCGCAGGCCAAGGGCCAGGTCGTTGTTGTGGTGAAAGAACTGCCCGCCGGTCGATGAGGCGAGTATCGCGAGCGCATCGTCTGGGGCATCCTGGCTGCGGAATTGAGATTGAATCTCGGCTATTTGCGCGCCGCGGCCCTGCATGGATTGGGTCGGTGACGGTTTGCTGGCATTACCGCCGGGAACCGATGCAGAGAGGCCCCTCATCTCCACCGAGCTGATGATCACACGATTGCGCAGGGCCGCGGTACTAAGCGCCTGCAAATCGCGCTCCTGGCCTTCGGAAACGAATCCGCCGGAAGTAAGCAGCACTAACCGCTGGCCGGGCATTTTGCCCATCACGCTCGCAATCGAAGCAATTGCGCGCAGTGTGGCGGCCGTATTGGCGCTGGCGTTATTCCAGATCACATCGGCCATCGCCTCTACAGCCCGCACCGCCTCCGGCTGGTTGTTGGAATGCTGGCACTGTTGATAATCCGCAGCCTTGGCGGCCAGCAGCGCCTCGTCCAGATGGTTGACGATGAGGTAGGCTTCATATGCCCGGATGACCGGGCATTGGTGAAGCTCGTCGGAGTATCTCGGGTGCGGCGAGACTGCGGCGATGGCTTTTCGGAGTTTCGCAACATCGGCCGTGAAATCGACGGTTTGGGACAGGGCGGTAGTGAACACGGCCACCAGATCACCGGGTGCCAGAGCTTGGGTGACGAACTTCGCGGCGGCAGTCTTGCCGAAGAACAGGCTGGCAAAATCGGTATTCAGATCGTCCAGGACGAGCGCGATGTAGCGGCGCGGCGGTTCGGATCTGGGCTGGGGTGTGAGCGCGGGAGGCGCGGGGCTGGCGATGGGCTCCACAGCCGCAGCGGACCGCGGAAAGGTTTCGACGGAGAAGGCGGAGATCTTCTGTTTCTTTCCCGCGTCCAGAATCTCGAAATCTTCGCGCTTGAGACCGGGGATTGCGACGCCCCTGGAGTCACGAACCACGGCTGGGACTTCCACCAGCTCCACCTGGGTGCGGATGGTTGGGCGCGCGAGCGGCGGTGAGTACGGCGCGGCATGCAGGCTCATCTCGTCGGCGCCGATCCGCGTTTGAGCGGAGAGCGCTGCTGCGAGCGAGAGTACAGCGGCAGTGCAGAGAAGGAATCGCGATTGTGGCGAGCTTGCATCAACAATCTTGATAAGTCGGTTGGCCATGGGGCGATTCAAGTGACGGAACCGGAGGCCAAAACGGTGTATGAGCTGGGGGTATTCAAAAAATACGAAGCGCGTCGCGATGCGTGCGGACGGCAGGGCTTTTGCATCAAGGGGTCCGACGACTGGGGCCGAGATCCACTTCCTGGGAAGGGTTTGAAAATCGTGAGCCGCACCCGACGGCGGTTGGAAGAAAAAGAGCCGACAGCCGCGACGAGGTTCCCGTCTGTACCTGGGGCAGCTCAAAGATCATAGTCGGGAGACACATCCAAAACTCTTGATGACAATTTCCATTTTGCCATCCTGGCCGGAGTTTATCATACTTCCAACCGCATCTTTTGGAGCTGCTTTTCTCATTTTTCCCGTCCCGAAAGACTCCGGCGGCCCAGGAGTACCGCGCATGCTTGATCAGCCTGCCGCCGGTCTTCACCCACCGTTGCTGCAGGGTGGTCAGCGACCAATCTGGAGATCCCGACCTGATAGGTATGGCGAGGTCGAACGGGTCAGCCTGACGGAAGCCGTCGGCGAAAACGGCCGACACGTCGGAGCGCTCCCACATTTTGGAGAGTCTTGGCCTCTGGCGGACACTGTTTTCTCAGAATGCCCCGAAACGCACGTTGCATCGTCCCGGAAATGACTTATCGCGTTACCCGGCGGAAATCTTGGGGACGGCCCACATGTTTCCCGTCGAGCCGGCGTCGGAAGATTTGAGCCGCCGACGAACACCGATGGACGGCGATAAAATCCTTGGACCTCTTCATCCGCGTTCATCGGCGGCACTAATGTCTTCGCGCCTTATTCTTCCACCGCCAACTCGGCCCATCCCGGCAGCGTTGCTGGCCGGTTGTTCAGGAACACGATCTTCCGCGTCTTGGGGAACGGCAGGTTGCTCGACAGTGCGCGGTTGTACAGGTTGTAGGCGCTTAGGATCTGGCGGTATTCGGGATTTGTCGTATCGAGCCAGGAACTCTTGGCGGGCAAGCCGCCGCCCCAGCCTATGGAGATCAGGCAGGAGCCTTTTTCACGAGCGGTGGCCAGGCGCTGCTCCAAATCGGCCAGGTTTTGGTCCAGCAGCGCGAGACCCGACCACGAAGCGTACTGGCGCTGGAGGGCCAGCAGACCGGCCGCATAAATGTTTGCGGCTTCGAAAATTTTGGCGCGGCCGTAGCCGTCGGGCCAACGGACGGCGCGGCGAATTTCGGGCTGTAAGAGAAACGCATGTTCGTCCCAGCGGCCGGTGAAACTGGAGCCGGGAACGGCCATTTCGGAGAAGAACGGCGTGCTGTCGTCGGGGCGGTTGCCATCCACGGCGCCGCGGGGACTCTGCTTCCAGCCGAGCGCATAGCCGGCGCCGCGAGCCGCCAGCGTCGAAGTGCGCAGCAGGTAAACCTTGAACTGGCCGTTGGCGACGGTAGCGGAATCGCCGGCGCCCACGAAGCGCATGCGGTTGACTCCGGCCGGTCCCAGCGCCTGGTCTTCCACGGCTTCGGCCGGATGGCGCGGCGGACGCTCGGCCTGTACGCGCTTGGCCGTATCTTCCAGCAGGCCGGCGCGCCAACTGGCGAAGAGCATGCCGGTGCGCAGGGCGCCTTTGATGGCGGCGCCGGGCAAGTATGGCCCCGAAGGACCCGCGGCAAACGTGGGAATGTGCAGGCTATCGCCGGCGGCGCGATTCCAATACTGCGAATATGCGGCGTTTTCGAAGGGAATGCGGCGGCCGGCAAAATTCTGCGCGAAACCGCCCCAGGACGCAAAATCGAGCTTATCGGCTTTCTTCAATTGCGCCAGATAGCCCTCCAGGCGGGGGCCCTTGGCCAGCAGCCTGAAGATACGCCACTGGTCGAGCACGTTGACGTGGTCCTTCCAGACCATGTAGTCGATGGGGCTGAGCTTGCGGCCGTCGCCCACCAGCAACGGAGTGAGACAGGTCAGGCGGTAGCGCATCAACCCACCTCCGGAAGCCGCACGGAAACGGCGAAGCCGGCGCGGAAAACCGGGTGGGTGGCGCCATCCGGAGCCACGTCCTGCGCGCTGCCGCCCGGAGCCGAAGCGGCGTAAAGCACCGAGCCTTCGGCGACCAGTTGAGCGGTTTTCTTCAACTCTCCGGAACTCGCCACGCGGCCGGCGCGGGCCACCAGCGTATAGTTGCCGCGCGTCCAATCCACGGCGTCCGCGGGCGCGGGAGTGAAGAGGGAAAGCAGCCAATGGGCGGCGGCCGGCTGCGCGGGCGTGTCGGGAGTCGGCGCGGGCAGGGGTGCGATCTCAGGCGATTGACGAACGGAGGCTTCGGCGATGTCACGGGCGGGTTGGTCGGGGATCGCGGGTTCGGTGGATTCGACGGCCGCAGGTTCGGCGCCGGCAGTTGCGGATTGCTCGGCGGCCACGTGTTCGATTGCCTCGGAAGTTGGGGTTTGCTCGGCGACCGTTCCCTCGCGGTCGCGGCTCGGACTCGCGGTCTCGATCGGTTCGGAGGATGCGGACTCGGGGTTGGGCGCGGGCGGCGGCTCGACCGCTCCCTCGCGGTCGCGGCTCGGACTCGGGGGTTCCGCGGGCGGTGCATGCAGCGGCGCCATGTCGGCCGATTGCCGGACCGTGGCTTCGGCGGGTTTGGGCGCTGCCGCGGGCAAGATCATTTCCGGCAGCCAGCCTTCGGTGAAGTCCGGCGCCGCGGCGTGGCCCCATCCCTGCGACCGCTCACCACCGAAGCCGCTGTCGGCCAGCAGGCGAAACGCGGCCTTCACCCGATCGCTCCAGCACTCGCGGGCGGCTTCATCGGCGAAGGAAACCAGGGTCCACAGGCCGGCGCCGGGGCGAAATTCCAGGCACGCCACGGAGTGCCGCTCGCCGCTGCCGGTGAGCCGGTCTACGGCAGTGTGAAAGCGCAGGCTGGAACGGAACGGACCGGGCTTGCCCGCCGGCAGCAGGCACTGGCTGGGCCCATCCACGCTCCACTGCGAATCGCTCAGCGGCGCCCCGGCAACCAACGACGGGATCAGGCTCAGCGGCACGAAGCGGGCGCTCTTCCAACGCACCCGCGAAGACAGCAGCGCGGGCGACGACGGCGGCCACAACGTGCGCGGAGGGACCACCAGGTTCACCTCTTCGACGAACGGGAAGCAGGAGCTGAACGCCACCGCCGCGACGCTCCGCCGGGTGGTCGCTTGCAGCCATTCGTCGAACGCTCCGAGCCGGTCCATGGCCGCCGAAACGGCGCCGTATAGCGTATCGCTGTGATACACCGGATCCACGTGATTGCGCGCTCCGGAATCGGGACCGATCCGCCAGGGGCCGGCGGGAGTGAGCCGCACGATCAAGCCCGGTCTGCCTGTTTTGCTCGAACCTGGTTGCATGAAAGCCCGGATTCCTTATTCTTCGCGCAGGAAGGCGAAGGCGGATTCCTGTACGGCGGATTGCACCGCGGCCAGGGTCGCGCCGGCGGCGATTTCCTTTTCGGCCGCGCCGGCGGCGTAATAATTCCTGCCGCGCCAGGCCAGGCGCAGGCCGGAAAAGCCGATGCGTCCGCTGCCGCGCGAACCGCCGCCGCCGAGCGAATCGTCTTCCAGCAACCGCAAGCCTTCGAGCACGCGCAGGAACAGCGGCGCGTCCTCTTCGCAGAGCACGTCCATCACCAGGCGGACCTTGAAGCGCGCCCCGGCGGGAACCCGCTCGAGCGTGCGCGGATTGGCCTGGGAGGTGATGCGATCGATGGCGTTTTCGCTCTTCACCTCGGTCAGTTCGTCGTCCAGGTTCTCGCGCATCTGCGCGGTGATGCTCTCGGGATCGAGCGGGGCGTCGAACACCGCCAGGCGGGCGGGAGTGGCCTGGGAGGTTTCGAGGGTTTCCCCCTGCACGCGCTCCATGCGGCCGGGGCTGCGGCCGAACAGCAGGCAGATTTCGTCGTCGGGCCGGTCGCTCTGGTGAATGCGCACTTCCTGGCCTTTGCGGCGGGAAAGATAAACCAGCTCGGCGGGAACCGCCATGCCGGAGGATTGCTCGAGCAGCGAGCGGATCTTGCCGCGCAGCGAACTGCCGGGCACGTAGGGACGCCCAAACGCGTCTTTCACCACGGGATTGTCGGAGCCGCCGATTTCGAGCGAGCCCTTGCCGGCGCCCACGTGCAGGCCGGTCTCGCACGCGAGGACGCCTTCCAGAATCAGCTTGCCGATGAGTTTCAACTCGGTTTGAGGGGTATGTGCGCTCATGCTTTACTCGTTGTAGGCCACAATGGCCTCGAACAGGTCCTTGAACCGCTCGTAGCCGCGGGAATCGTTCTTGCGGGTTACCTGCAGCAGCAGTTTCTCGAGTTGGTCGAGACTGCGCAGGCCGTGACGCGCGATGGTGTAGGCCAAACGCGCGCGTAGCATCACGAACTCGTGCTGGCGCTCGCCCTCCGGCGCGCGGACGGCGCGGCGGACCGCGCTATACAGACGGCGCAACTGGCTCTTGGTGCCGGAATCCATATCGCGCATGCGGCTGACCACGGCGTGCGCCTGGTTGTCCAGATACAGACTGTCCTGGATCAGCTTGTCCAGGTCGATTTCTGGAGGTCCCTCGAGGCGTCCGCGGTCGAAGCCGCGCCGGTCTCCCCGATCGCCGCGGTCCCCGCGCTCGCCGCCCCGTTCGCCGCCGGGCCCGCGCCCTTCGCGCGGCGGGCGGCTTTCCCGATTGCGTTGTTCCGTTTCCTGTGCCATCTGCTAAACCTCTTGGAACGAGCCGAGGGGCCGTTCCCGAATGCCGAAAACCGCTCCCTCTGGTCGCGGCTCGGTTAAACCTCCGCCACCAGCCGGGCCCACTCCAGAGCCACCAGGCCGGCTGGGCGAAGCTTGATTTCCGCCGTTTTACGCCCCGCCATTTCACTGATCAGGTGGGAACGCAATTTCTGAAATTCGCGATCGCGGGTGCCGCTCAAGATGCGGTTGAAACGCCGCTCGAATCGCCAGCTATGCTGGGTTTCGCCCTCGTCGACGTCACGCCGGTAGAAGGCGCGCAACTGGTATAGAAGCTGCTTCGACATGCGGAAATCGCGCACCAGGCGGGTGACGGTATCTTTCAGCTCCGATGCGTCGGACAGGCGGCGCCATTCGAGCACGCGCCCCAGAAGGTAAATGCAATCTTTGTCCGCGCTCTTGGCCAGTTCCAGGTTGCGGCCAGCTTCTTCGTAAACCGAAGCCAGCGGATAGTAGGTCTCCGGCGCCAGCGCGATCGCCATGGAAATCGTCTTGCCCTCGGGGCCGGGGTAGTCTTTCAGATTCTCTTCCGTGAACCGGTGGAAGAGGCGCTGCACCTCGCGGGCCAGGGCGATGAGCGCATCCCAGGCGCCGTACACCGCGAAGTCGTCGCCGCCGCAATAAATAATGCTGACCTTCTTCCAGAATTCGGGCAAGGAACAGATGACTTCCAGCTCGCCGGCGAAAAACTGCTTGTAAAGCACCGACAGCGGCACGTGTTCTTCGATGGAATGCACGCGGCGGAGGCGCAGTCCGAAATTGTCCACATCGCCACGGAGCACGCCCCACGCGGAGCGGCCTTGGGCGCGGCGGGCCAGGGTTTGCACCTGTGCCGCAGTCTTGCCGTCGTCCGAAGGCGCGGCGTGGCGCGCCAGCAGGATCCCATCCGGCGAAAGATTGGGAGTGATGCTCCAGCTATATTTGCCCCGGCCGGGCGTTACCTTGCCCGGTTCCTCCGGCGACCAGCCGATTTCGGAAGCTTCGCGCAGCCTGGCCCCGAGCTCCTTGGCGAAATAAGCGTCGGCGGCGGGGTTGGAGGCGCGCGCGCGGGGATCGAAGACCCCGGCCGCCGAGGCGCCGAGGGGAGCGTTGCGCTTCCGGTTCAGCTCTTCGTTGAGCCGTTTGCGGATCACGGCCCAATCCCCCAGGTTGTCGGTAATGCCCCAGATCAGCCGGACTACGCCGGAGCTCCATTCCGCGATTTGCGCGGCGGCGGCTGAAAGGAATGTTTCGGCGGCCGCGCGCGCCTCCCCCGGCAGGACCACCAGGAACTGTCCGCCTCCGCTCGAACCCAGCAGGATTCGGGCCAGACCGAGATCGGCCAGCAGAGCGCGGGGCAGAACTTCGCAAAGCAGGGCGATCCATTGCGAGCGGCCGGTGACCAGGTCTTCACCCGCCGATCGTGCAGGGCGCACCTCGGCGGCGCCGGCCAACAGAAATTCTTCCGTTCCCAGGATTTTGCCTTGCAGCAGGATTTGTTCCGCCATGTAACCGGGGCCTTTTGAATGCTAACTGTAGCACAGAATCCTGAGAGCAAAGGCGGTTTCGGCCGACTCTACTTACATGGTAAAAAGACCAGCCTCGCGGGCCGCCGGCATGGGAATCTTGCTGGCGCTCGCCGGGTTCACCACAGTATGGGCGACCGCGTGGGCGCCGCGTGTCCAGGCGCAGCCCGCGGTGCGGGCTCGGCCGGCGCCTGCCCGGCCGGCTACCGTCCGCCTCACCGACGCGCAACTGGAGGCCGAGATTCGTGCCCGCCTGGCGCGATCGAAAATCGGCGCCGATAAGTTCCAAGTCCACGTGCAAGGCGGGGTGGCCACCTTCGACGGCAACACCGACGTGCTGCAGCACAAGGGCGCGGCCACGCGTCTGGCAAAGTCCGCCGGCGCGGCGGCCGTGCGCAATCGGATCCAGTTGAGCGACGCTGCCAAGCAGCGCGCTTCCGCCAACCTCGAGAAGGGCCGCCGGCGCGCTCAGATCAGCCGCGGAGAAGCCCGCAGCGAACCACGCGGCGCCGCTCGCTCCGTTACTACCACGCCCAAAGCTGCCCCGCCGGTGCGGCCGCGCGTGGGAGCGTCGAAAGCACAGGCGCATTGAACGATCGTCCAGTGTCGGATGTCCCTACTCGAACAGCGCTTCGAGCGGCACCACGATTTCGGGGTTGGCGGTTCGGAGTTCCTTGACTTCCAACATACCCTCCCCGGTGCAGCGATACGCTTTGTGGTCCTCGGGATTCAGGATCCAGATGTAGGGGACGCCGAACGCGATGTAGTCGCCGATCCTCTGCTGCACTCTCGCCATTCGGTCGTCCGGAGAAAGAATCTCGATGCAGATGAAAGGCGGGGTTCGAAAAATCTGCTCCGCCGGCGCCGGCCCGGCGACTACGCAGACGTCCGGCACGCGAAACCTGGTGGCCGACACTTGGATACGCAATTCCAGGTACACATGGATGCCCCATTCCTTGCGGCGGGCATATAGGTAGGCAGCAACAGCGCCTTGCAGTTTTGCGTGATCGCGTTCTCCCCAGTTCCGCTCCTCCATGACGCCATCCACGTAGTCGCAGTCGGGGCTGAAAGCCGAGGTCAAGTATTCCTGAATGCTGACGAGCGATCCGGTTGCCATGCGAATCCGTTATGCCCGCCGGGCGCGGGCCGCGGTCCTTGAGCCAAATATAGCAGACGCGCGGCAAGGGCGCGCTGCCCTGGCGGTACAATAGCCGCTTCATGCCCGCCCACAGCGCCTCGCTTATTCTGGTCACGGTTCTCTCCATCGGACTGCTGCTGGCTCTGATTCTGCTGCTGAAGTTGCACGCCTTTCTGGCGCTCCTGATTGCCAGCATGGCGCTGGGCCTGGCGGCCGGGATGCCGCCCGACAAACTGCTGAAATCGATTCAATTCGGCTTTGGCGATGCGTTGGGCTTCGTGGCCGTGGTGGTGGGGCTGGGAGCGATGATCGGCCGTTACCTGGAGTATTCGGGCGGTGGCAGGGCGCTGGCCGATTGGTTATTGGAGAAGTTCGGCAGGGACCGCGCCGCCTGGGCCATGCTGGTGGCGGCCTTGTTGGTGGGGCTGCCCATCTTTTTCGAGGTAGGATTCGTCATCATGGCGCCGCTGGTCTTCAACCTCGCGCGCGAAACCAAGCGTTCGCTGCTGTTTTACGGTTTGCCCATGGCTGGCGCGCTGACCATCACGCATTCCCTGGTGCCCCCGCATCCGGCGCCCGCCGCCGCCGCCCAACTGCTGGGCGCCGACCTGGGGCGCACCATACTCTACGGCGTCGCTCTTTCGATTCCGCTGGCGATCGTTTCCGGTATCGTCTATGGCGGCTGGATCGCGAAGCGGATGTACGTGCCTTTGCCGGCCGCGGTCGAAGCCGCCGAAGCCGTCGAGAGCGAGCACAAACCGCCGGCGGTCGCCATGGTGGTGCTGTTGCTGGTGATGCCCGTGCTGTTGATCTTCGGCGCTACCGTAGCCAGCATGCACCCCATACCGTTGCGCGGCGTGGCGGTGTTTCTGGGGCACCCGTTTACGGCCCTGACCATCGCCGCGCTGGTGGCGCTGTATTTCTTCGGTTTACGCCGCGGGTTAAGCCTGGACCGCGCGGCCCGCATGGCCACCGAGTCGCTGGCGCCGATGGGATCGCTGCTGGTGATTATGGGCGGGGGCGGGGCATTCAAGCAGGTGATCGTCGATTCCGGAGTGGGCGCGGTAGCCGGCAAACTGCTGGCCACGTCTTCGATCTCTCCTCTGCTGGTGGTGTTTCTGATCGCCATGGCGATGCGCATCGCGCAAGGCTCGGCCACCGTGGCGATCATCACCGCGGCGGGCATCGTGGCGCCCATCGTCAAGGGACTACCCGGCTACAGCCCGGACGCGATCATGCTGGCGCTGGCCTGCGGCGGCTCCGGCGTCTCGCACGTCAACGACTCCGGCTTCTGGCTGGTGAACCAGTATTTCGGAATGACGGTTCCCGAAACGCTGCGTTCCTGGACCGCGATGAAAGTCCTGGCCTCGTTCGTGGGTCTCGCGATCGTGCTGGCCGCCAACTCCTGGATAAGATAAGGGTGGGGATGGTAGGGCGGACCCCTGGTCCGCGCGGGTCCCCCTGGACCCCCATTTAACCCCGAGAATCAAGTGGTTGTCAGCACCCGCACGCCCGCCAGGTCCACCAAAGTACCGAGTAAGCCGTGTCGCCAGCGAACAGCCA
>JBKQVG010000306.1:0-12890 GCA_052325345.1 Bryobacteraceae bacterium | reverse complement strand
TGCCGACCTGGAAGACCGAAACCGGCCAATAGGCAGGGACCCAGAGGGTCAGAATGGCGAAGGCGAATAACACCGCCAGGACGATGGGCATGCGAGCGTACCGCCTATTGTATGCCGGATCGGATGTGGCCAACGGGCCGGCAGGCTACCACCCGGCGCCTGAGGCGAAGAAAAGGCGATGAAATGGGTGCTTCGATAATCTCAGCGAATCGCAGCGGGCGGCTTCGCTAGTGGGAATGGGCCTTTGCCGTTTTGGCTCCTTCGCCGCTCGCCGTTACTCGTTCGCCGCGGCCTCCAGCGTGGCGATGTCGAACCTCACCATCTTCATCATCGCAGCCATCGCTTTGGGATGCTTCAGGATCTCGCCAATCCTCTCCGGCACGATCTGCCAGCACAGCCCGAACTTGTCCGTCAGCCAGCCGCAGGCCATGGGCTTGCCACCCTCAAGCAGCTTGTCCCAGTAGCGGTCGATCTCGGCCTGGTCCTTGCACGCGACGGAGTACGAGAAAGCCGGCGTGAGCGCCTGCGCGGGGCCACCGTTGAGGAACGTCATTTGCTGGCCCATAAGTTCGATGGTGATGGTCGCGATCTTTCCGGCGGGCCAGGGCCCCACGCCGCTGGAGCGCAGCTCGCCCACCTTCTTCGCTTCCGGAAATACCGAGAGATAAAACTCCGCAGCGTCTTCGGCGTTGTCGTTGAACCACAGAAATGGTGTGATCTTGTTCATGCTCTGGCCTCCATTTCGATAGTATCCATCGTCGAAGCCGCAGAGAACGGCACCCAACTTCAACCTAACAAGGTGGCCAATCGCGGGGCGTGTGGGTCAGTTCCATGATCGTCGGCAATCTGGAAGTTGAGCCAATTATCGGGGATTGCGCCCGGCAGGCGCAGGGTGCTCGCAAGATTGGGGCCTTGAAACGCCGTTCCCTGAAAATGGACGATGCCCGTCCGGCGGCAGGCCACACGGACACAACCGGCGCACCCGTAGAATCACCCGACCGCCGCAGCGTTAAGACCCGATATCGGTAGCGTCCCGTCCACTGCGGATTTTCAAATCGAACCCCGCCCACAAGAAGGACTGGCAATCCTCGCGAAAGCAAGGGTGGGCAGTGATCGCTCACGCTTGGCTTGCTTCCTGTTTCTTGCGGCGGCTGGCCCAATACTTCTTCATTCTGTCCGACACCTTGAGCCGCTCGCTTGCCTCCATGGACTTGCGGCCGCGCCGCTTGGCCGCTTGACCTCCGATCACCGACCCTTGCAGTTCCTCCAGAGACGCTATCGCTCGCTCGAGTCTTTCCTTCTCAGCGTATAAGTCGTGTATGGCTTTGTCCAGCATTTCGATCTTGAGATCCCGACCGCTTTCTTATAGTGGGCGATTGCATACCCTCCAGAGCTTCGAGATGGCGGCATTCACACGTGCCAATTCTTCATCGCCTCGGCGTTGATGAAGGCCGCTTCAGGCTTTGGCTCGGCCAGGATCGACGTTGAGAATCTTGGCTCGTCGCGGCTGCGCAGACGCCGCTACAGTCGCTCGATGATTGCGTTCAGCGTAACGCTGGGTCGCATCGCTGCGGCGCACATCGCGTCGTCCGGGCAATAGTAGCCACCGATATCCGTCGGCTTACCCTGTGCCGCCAGCAACTCCGCGATAATTTTGCCCTCGTTCTCCGCCAGCGCGGCGGCGGCCGGAGCGAAGCGTCGCTTCAACTCCGCGTCCTCGTCCTGGGCGGCGAGCACCTTTGCCCACGCCAGCGCGAGATAGTACGTCGAGCCGCGGTTGTCGATCTCGTTCACCCTGCGCGAGGGGTAGCGGGCGGCTTCGAGGTACTGGCCGATGGCCTCGTCCAGCGTTTTCGAAAGTAGTGCCGCCCGCGGGTTGCCGGTGTTCGTCGCGACCATCTCCAGCGAGGGCACGAGCGCGCAGTATTCGCCGAGCGAGTCCCAGCGCAGATGTCCTTCGCGCAGGAACTGTTGCATGTGCTTGGGCGCCGAACCGCCGGCGCCGGTCTCGAACAATTGGCCGCCTCTGAGCAGGGGCACAATCGAGAGCAGGCGGGCGCTCGTTCCCAACTCGAGAATGGGGAACAGGTCGGTGAGATAGTCGCGAAGCACGTTGCCCGTGACGGCGATGGTGTCCTCGCCGCGGCGAATTCGCTCGAGCGACAACTTCATCGCGTCTACTGGCTTCATGATCTTGATTTCCAGCCCCGAGGTGTCGTGTTCGGGCAGGTAGATTTTCACCTTCTGAATGATCTGCGCATCGTGGCCTCGATCCGGGTCGAGCCAGAACACCGCCAGTGTGCCGGTTGCCCGCGCGCGCGTCACGGCCAGCTTTACCCAGTCGCGGATGGCCTCGTCTTTCGTCTGGCAGGCGCGGAAGATATCGCCGCGCTCGACGCTCTGTTCGAGCAGCGTCCTGCCGCTCGACTCAACGATGCGAATCGTGCCGTTGGCGGGCGCGGTAAACGTCTTGTCGTGCGAACCGTACTCCTCGGCCTTCCGGGCCATGAGCCCGACGTTGGACACGCTGCCCATGGTCGCGGGGTCGAACTGCCCGTGCTTCTTGCAGTCCTCGATCACGGCCTGATAGATGGTGGCATAGCAGCGGTCCGGGATCATGGCGACGGTGTCCTGCAGCGCGTCGTCTTTGTTCCACATCTTGCCGCCGTCGCGGATTACGACCGGCATCGACGCGTCGACAATCACATCGTTGGGGACATGGAGGTTCGTCTTGCCCATCCGCGAATCGACTATCGCCAGGTCGGGACCTTTGTCGTAACAGGCGCGGATATCGGCCTCGATCTCGGCCTTCTTCCCGGCTGGAAGGAGGTCGAGTTTGCCGAGGACGTCGGCTAGTCCGTTGTTGACGTTGGCGCCGGTCCTTGCGATCGCGTCGGCGTGCCTCTCCAGGGCATCGGCGAAATACACCGACACGCAGTGCCCGAACATGATCGGATCGGAGACCTTCATCATCGTGCACTTCAGGTGCAGCGACAACAACGCGTTGTCCGCTTTGGCGGCGGCCATTTGCTCCGCAAAGAATCTCCGCAGCGCCGCCACGTTCATCGCCGCGCAGTCGATGACTTCGCCCTTGAGGAGCGGAATTCTCTGCTTCAACACCTTGACCCCGCCGGCAGCGTCCGCAAATTCGATACGTACGTCGGTTGCGGCGCCGACCGTCGTGGATTTCTCGCTGCCATAGAAGTCAAGGTCACTCATGTGGGCGACACGCGTCACCGAACCGGACTTCGGCCAGTCTTTCATCATTCTGTGCGGATGCTTCCGGGCGAACGCTTTCACCGACGTCGCTGCACGGCGGTCCGAATTGCCTTCGCGCAATACGGGGTTCACCGCCGAGCCCAGGACCACGGCAAACCGGGTCTGCAGCGCACGCTCCTCCTCCGTCGACGGCTTCTCGGGATAATCGGGTATGTCGCAGCCCTTTTCCCGCAGTTCCGCGATCGCCTCCCGTAGTTGCGGAATCGAGGCGCTAATGTTGGGAAGCTTGATGATGTTGGCGTCCGGTGTCTGCGCGAGCTCCCCCAGGCGGGTCAGCTCATCGGGAATCTTCTGGTCGTTGCGAAGACGGTCGGGGAAGTTGGCGAGGATACGTCCCGCGAGCGAGATGTCAGCCGTTTCGACCTCCACCCCCGTGCCCTTGAAGTACGCTCGTACGATGGGCAGCAATGAGTGAGAGGCTAGTGCGGGCGCCTCGTCGGTTTTGGTCCAGGTGATCTTGTTGGATGACATGCATTCACCTCAGTAGGAATGACTGTCGAGACGATGCGGCCGCAAGGCCGGTCTCCCACTGAAGCCGTATCATAACGCAGATTGGCCGGATAAATAGCGTTCGAGGACGAGCGGATGCCGAACGGCTGGTGGCGGCACGTTTCCGCCAACAGGAATTCCGTTTCCGGTTGCTGCCGTACGCGTGGTGCATATTGAGAGGGAGATTGATGTACAGGCCCTCTTGCGGGAAATCTTGATTCTTCGTCGGAGGGAAAGGCATAGGATGCCCTAAAATTACCGCACCAGTCATCCCGTCCACCAAGCATCTCATACTGCCCTCATCAATTCGCGATTGTCATCGTTCCGCTCGCGACCGCGGACAGGCCAGGTTGTGCCGGAGGCGAAGAAAAGGCGACGAAATGGGTTCATTTGGGAAAACCCTTCCTGGCTGACAACTATCTCGTTTTCAGATATTTCCTGGCTTCGCTACACCCACTTTCAGTATATCCGAGCGGACCGAAGGACGGGCAGGAAAAATGAGGAGGGAGGGGAGTTACCGGGGGGCGGGAGGCGGGCCTGGGTTTCCAGGAGCCGGTCAGGCGGTAGAGGGCGAAGGTGAGGAGGGATGGCCAGGGCGTCGTCACGCATACCCGCCATGCGCGAGTCGACCACAAGGCGCCGCGTTCGCCCGGATTCCCCTACCTTTCTGGAGCCTTCGCCCTGAACTCTGGAACCCTGCCGCCTTCAGTATGCATCTGAGCTTATCCGAGCGAATACTGCTTCACGCCATGGAATGCTGCTTGCATGCGCACTACCATGAGAACGAGGCTGGTGGCTGGGCCGAGGCCGAGCAGGGCGGTGGAAACGGGATGGCGCACCTGGCGGTAGGGACCGGCAGTGATCAGGACCGTGGATTTCGGGTTGGATCAATGATCCAATAAGATCGGATATCAAGGAGTAGTAGCGATGAGCAAAGAACCCTCCGCCGCCCAAACGATGATCGGCGACTTCGCACCCAAGCTGGTTGAATTGACAGACAACGTGCTGTTTGGCGATGTCTGGGAACGACCGGGTCTATCCAAACGTGATCGTAGTCTGGTGACGGTCAGTGCGCTGATTGCTTTGAATCGTCCAGATCAGTTGCGGTTTCACATTGAAAAGGCTCTCGAGAATGGCGTTACAAAGGACGAAGTAGTCGAGGTGATCACTCATCTGGCATTTTATTCGGGCTGGCCAAACGCAATGACCGCGATCGTAATCGCGAAGGAGATAGCCTCCAAACGGGACTTTTCCGGATGACGGGAGGCTCGATTGGAAAGCCGTCGCCAGTTCGACGGCCAACTTGCCAGGGCGGCACGCGTCCGGAAAGAGATCGAATTGAGACCCTATGTCATATGCCACATGCTGTCTTCCGTGGACGGGAAGATCGATGGCGCAGCTCTCAGCGCCGTGACCGGCGAAGGCGAGTACGAGGCTACTGGGGCGAAGTTGAACGGCAACGCATGGATCTGTGGCCGCACCACGATGCAGCAGCACTTCGCCCAAGCTCAGCCGTTCGTTTCGGCTTCGAACACGCCAGCCGGTCCTCAACCCGTATATGTGGCTCGCCGGGCCAATTCATACGCCATCTCGGTTGACACCGTTGGCAAACTCCGTTGGGCGAGCGGTGATCTTGATGGAGATCACCTCATCTGTGTTCTGAGCGAGCGAGTTCCAGAGGATTACCTTTCCATGCTGCGGGAAAAGGGCATCTCCTATATCGTTTCTGGGGCGACTTCCGTGGACCTGGTTCAGGCGGTGGACCTTCTTGGACAACTCTTCGGTATCCGCACTCTACTGCTCGAAGGAGGCGGCCATATAAATGGGGCGTTCCTCCAGGCGGATCTCGTCGATGAGGTGAGCCTCCTGGTGGCGCCCGGCATCGATGGACGCCACGACATCCCGGCCGTCTTTGATGGCGTTAGCCCCGCCATGAACGCCGCCGTTCCTCTCAAACTCAAGTCCGTCGAGCAGCGTGAAAACGATGCGCTCTGGATCCGATACGAAGTCGTGCGGTCGTAAGCAGTTGGGTGGTCCCGGATCGTCGGCCGGAGCATACCGAGGTGCCGTTCCCGTTGTCGAAACGTGCGGTCGCCGCGAATCACCGGACCGAATACCGGACCGTCGGTAACCGCGGTCACCGCCCCCATGCACCGATCGCAACCTAAACTCACCTAATTCGGAATAAGACGTACACCTTTCCGCGCAGGACCATTCCAAGATCGGAAACCGATTTTCTCCAGTGGCTCAGAGCCGGGGGGTAACGACCTCGGGCCGTACTGTGGCAGGGGTTGACCTAATTCGTAAGCGCCAAGATCCGGCGCGCGCCCCGTGTGACCGTCATTGATAGTCGGGAGCACAACTCCTGCATCGATGGCCGCCGAATTCGGCCTGAGCCGGAAATCCATATCCTCCGGGTTGTAAAGGCGTTGTATGTCTGATTCGTCCACCATCGGAACATCCACGAACGCCTTATAGTCAATCAGAACGCTATGTTTATCCTGTCCAGTTGCCTCACTGTACTCTTCGAGTGTCTTGAAGTGACGGACCGTCAGCTTATGAGTATAGTCATAGTCGGCTGCTATTTCAGACGGGGGTGAGTCCCATCCAAAGTTGTAAGCGGCCTTGTTGGGAAAGAACCCGTTGTAGTCCGATGTCGAGTAGTTCGTGGACGTCCGTATGGAAAATACGGGACCGCCGGCGCCCCGCCCCAAGATTAGATTGTTCAAGAAGTGCACGTTCGACGCGGGACCTCCGGGTGTCGTATTACCAGCGGCAAACGTATTCTGATAGACCAGAACGCCCGCTGGCGTTTCAGCGAACTTCAAAGGGCCGCCGTCCACTACGTTGTATACAAGATTCCTGTAGAAATACACAGGGCCACCAAACATCGGCTGAGCGCTTAGAGCCTGTTGCGCCAGGTTGAAGCAGCGGTTCTCGAATATCCGAATGTTGTGCACGCCACCGTCGCTTTCCATGCAATTGTCACCCATATTGTAAATATCGTTGCCGTAAAAATCGATGGAAGCCGCGAGTCTGTCTTCCGTCTCGCTGGGACCGGTAACCCCACTGGAACCTATTCCGGGTGTGCCGTCGGGCTCCCCGTAAGTCGACACATCGATAGCGTCGTGCCAGTTGGCGACATAGTTGTGCGCCACGACATGGCCTTGCCCGTATACTTTGATCCCGTATTCGGAGCCAAACAGTTCCGGATAGCCCGGAAGGTCCTGCCAGTCCTTGCCGGTCCAACTCATCATCTTGGCTGGATCGTGCCGGCCGATGATGATATTGTCGGCGATATAGAAGTCCCTCGAGCCCGACCACTCCCCTTGTACCGCCCTGCCGATGTCATATATTCGGCAATGCTTCAACGTGAAGCCGCTCGAACCGGCGATATCCTTCCAGCCGAGCAGAAATGCAACGGTTGTGTTCCGAACCGTGATCCCTTCGAAATAGTTGTAGTTGGCGGCCAACAAGTTGAATAGGTTTTCATTGCCCGCGCCGTCGAAAATCACTTCTCCATCGCCTGCCGCCTTAATGACAATGGGTTTGTCTGGAGTGCCGCTTTGGGTCAAATAGTAGGTGCCGTCGATCGGCGAGGCTAGAGCGTTGTAGCCTGGGTGCGGCATCCCAGCCAGGTAGTGGAAACGATCGCTTATGTAGAGACCCGCATGAACCAGAATCACGTCGCCCGGCTGGACTCGCGGCGGGAAAGCGTGCTCGTGGTCGGAGGCTGAGGCGCCCATATAGTAGGCCCGCATCAATCCCGTGAAGGCCGGTTGCTGCTTCGGGCCTTCCCATCCAATGGGATACACATGGTAAACGTGACCGGCCGTCGCGGGCTGCGGCTCTTTGCGGGTTTGTACGGTAATAGTCTTTTCTTTTTCTCCAGTCACCCCGTCCGGATCGGAAAGGACAAACCTGCATTCGTACTGAGTGCCCGGCTCCAGGCTCAGAATGCTCCCGGCAAACATGTTGCCGGTGTCGTAATGCCAGGGATTCTCCCGGACTCCTCTCGGGTTCGCTGGGGTGGGGTCCGCGGTGAGGAACGGAGCTGAGAAATTGTTTACAATTTCGTGGTGGATACGCATAAGCGGGAGCGCCTTATGCCACTCCTGCTCGCCTTTACGGCGATAGGTAACTTCGACGGCGCCGTTGCGGTTGTCGTCTCCCGTGATTTTCCACTCGACGCCAATCGAGTTGAGAGTGGGCGCCTCGACCACGAGATTGCCTGAGACTGTCGCTGTCTGCGACCGCGCAACTTTCGCAACCAGTGAAAAAAGCACAAGTACCGCCAAGACCCCGTGCAATACCTTGCCGCTCGACATCGGATGATTCCTCCTGTTCAGTTCCATCGACTGGCTTCGCATCGTGATTCTACCACTCGAACAATTCCAAAAAGTCAACGACATGAAGCAGAAGTCGAAGCGGACGCTTGGGCTTCGAGCCATGGTCGCAGCCTAGGTCTTGGGCGTCCGGCGATTCTGTCGCGGAGCTGCGCGGAGACTGGACGTTGGAGCTGAACGGCAGACAGTCGATTCACGCCACTGAAATCGTGGGAAGAACCGGGCACGTCATCGCTTCGCCGGCCCGGCCACGTATCGCAAGCAGTTCACCATCGCGGCCGTGCCGGCCGGTAAGCGGCTGTTTCTGGAAATCGGCAATGGGAACGACCGCAAGTTGGAACAGCCGCCGGCTTGCGAAATCGGCGCCTGCGCCAAAGGTCTACGCGATCGATATCGAACCGTCCATGCTGACCTACCTCAAGCAGCGCGCACGCCAGGAGCGATTGAACAACGTGGCCGCTGTGCAGGCGGCCCCGGACACTCCGAACTTGCCGGAAACGGTGGATCTCGTCCTGCGACGATGGCGCAATTCCTAATGGCTGCTGTAGCGAAACTGGCGGAAGGTCGCGGTGCCCGATCCGCAGGCGTAGAGAGCCGGCCGGACGCTGCGAAATCCGGACAGCGTGTTGTGCTGGATGCCGGAGACTTCCCAAGCGCGTCCCACCCGCTGCCAGGGCTGGCCTGGAAGGGCATAGAACGCTTCCACATCCTGATGATCGTTCACCACGCGTAGGGTGGCACGGCGCGCGGGCACATGCAGTGACATCACGGGAGATCCGGCGAACACGCGCCGCAACGCAAGACCATCGGCGGCAATGCGGAGTCCCGAAGCGTGCTCCGGATCGTAGAAGAGCACGAGACCGGCTTCGCTTTGGCCGTCGGTCTCGACGTCCACTTCCACTTGGTAGGCGTGGTCCGGGGCAGTGACGAACACGAACGCCCCATCGGCAAATCTCTGACCATCGCCGCTCAGCCTCAGGCGCCCGTCGCCGACCTGGCAGCGGCTCTTTCCCACACCTTTGTAGAACTGCCACTGGCGGCCAATCTCGCCTGCCGCAAACGCGTCGGAAAAAGAGGACTGCGCCAGGGCATCCCCGGGCGGTTTGCGCAGTGTTTGATCGGGCGAGATGCCGGCCGGGACGCGATACCAGCCGTCTTTGGTCCACTCAATCGGCATCAGGAGGGTCTGCCGGCCGAGGCTCCGATAGCCATTCTCGTAAGCGTGGTACGTCATCCACCAGGAACCGTCCGGCGCCTCGACCAGCCGCCCGTGGCCTTGCGACCACCAGCGCTCCTCCCTCCGGGCCGTGTGCACGATAGGGTTGTACGGAGAAAATTCCCATGGGCCGTCGACGTTTCGGCTGCGCGCGGAAATCACCATGTGACTGGTAGACGGTCCCGCGGTGCCGCCCTGCGCCACAGTAAGGTAGCAGTAGCCATCGCGCCAGAACAATTTGGGCGCTTCCAGGCACTCGCACTCCACGCGCCAGTCGCCGGGAATGGGCCATGCCTTGAAGACTGTGCGTACGGGGCTGATAGCGGAGAGGCCGTCGCCCGAGAGTTCCACCATGCGGCCGCCGGAGAAGTGTAAGTACCGCCGGCCACCGGGTCCGGCGATATGGGCGGGGTCGATCCCGCGGATGTTGAGCGCTACCGGTTCACTCCACGGCCCGATGGGCGAGGCCGCCGACGTCGCGTACAAGCGTCCATCACAGGGGAAATAGATGTAGTAAGTTCCCATGTGTTCGCACAAGTACGGAGCCCACACGTTGCCGTAGTAGCGAGAGAGCGCGTAGCCTTCAAGTCGCCAGTTTACCAGGTCGCGGGAGTGCCAGATGGCCAGACCGGGAGCGCTGTCGAAGCTGGAGTGCGTAAGGTAGTAGTCGGCACCCACGCGGATAGCGCCGGCGTCGGGATGGTCACCGCCCAGGATGGGATTCCGATAGGTTCCATTCCCCAGATCGCCTCGCGGCGTATCGGCGGCGGGCGCCGCAAAGACGGAGCCCCGACGCACCAGAATACCGGCTGACGCAGCCGCGCCCACTCCTCGAAGGATCGTTCTCCGCGAAAGCACAAATGCAATTGTACTACCTGAACTGCGGGTGGCGGGCTACTTTCGCCCACTACCGAAAACCGCAAGAATAGTCTGCCGCGGGAGCGTTATGATTTGATATCGTTAGCCACGGCGGGGGCCGTTTGGCGCCTGTGGTTGCGTTCTCCGAGCCGATGGCGTCACCCAGGCGAGATCGGCATCCTGATCGCTGCAACCACGGGCAAGGAAGGCAATCAGTAACCTTTTTGTTTATCAACGACGTTCACCAGCGGCTCGTCGTTCTGGAACCGGACGACATTTTCCTTGAAGATTGCCATGTAGCGCGCGTGCTCTCCTTCTGAGCGGCCCGCGATGTGGGGAGTGATGATGACATTGTCGAACTTCCACAGCGGATGGCCTTTCGGAAGCGGTTCGGCGGGATCGGTCACGTCGAGACCGGCGCCCGCGATCCGCTTTGTTCGGATGGCTTCCACCAGCGCATCCATGTCATAAAGGCGGCCGCGCGAGACCACGATGAGATAGGCGGTCCGCTTCATCGCGGCAAACTGGCGAGCGCCCATCATCCCGGCGGACTGGTCCGTGCTGGGCGCGGCGACGAAGACTGCGTCAGCCTCGGGAAGAACGTAGTCCAAACGATCCGGGGGATGCCATTGGTCCAGAAGTGGTGAAGGCGGGATCTCTTGCACATCAATCGCTGTGACGTACATGCCGAAGGCCTTCGCCCGGGACGCAATCGCGGTTCCGAGAGTTCCAAAGCCAATGATGACAGCCTTCTTGCCCTGCAACTCGATGGGGTGATACTCCCGGCTCGGCCATCGCTCCTCGCATCGCCGCGGGATGATCCGGTAGAGCTCCCGTGTAAACGCGAGCAGCAGAGCGAAGGCGTGATCGCCGATCTCGGGGCCCTGGGCGCGCTTACAGTTGGTGATTACCAGAGGACTGTTCCTGACCTCTGGGGTCAGCGTAGTCTCCATCCCCGCCCAGTGCGTCTGCAACCACTTCAGCTTCCGGGCGGCTTTCAGAGTCCCGGCGTCAACCACGCCGATAATCCCGTCGGCATCGACAACTTCAATTAGAATTCGCTCGCGACTTTCCGTGGCGACGAAGTCGATGTCAGGTGCGGCGGCGCGCAACTCCGCGAGTTCTATTTCTCCGATTCGCGAGTAGTACGGCCCGAGGCTGGTAATCACGACTTTCTTTCTACTTGTCACGCTTCCGTTCTCCTTGTTTTCGCGCATTGGCGCGGGCGCGGCGGCCGAGCGCTACCCGTCGGCCTTCGAGCGGCGGCGCGTGATGCCAGGCGTTCCAGGAGCAGGCGGCCCGAATGGACGCGCCCGCGCACCGGAGCTCGACGATCCTCGCCGCGCCCGGCCGCGGCGTTCGCGCGCCGTGCGCAGGGGCGCCAGCCGGCACGCTAAACCGGAACGCCAACCAGCACCTCAATGCACGCCTTGCAAAACGCTGGCAGATCCTCTGGCTTGCGGCTGGTCACGAGATTCCCGTCTACGACTACTTCGGCGTCAACCCAGTGCGCGCCCGCGTTTACCACATCGTCCTTGATTGCGAAAAAACTGGTCGCCCTGCGGCCCTTCAACATGCCCCCCGCGGAGCACAACACCCACGGGCCGTGGCAAATCGAGGCGACGAGTTTGCCGGCCGAATCCATGTTCTGCACGAACTGATTGGCGTTCGCATGGCGCCGGATGTGGTCTGGCGCATAGCCGCCGGGCACCACCACGCCGTCGAAATCGGCAGCCTTGACGTCCGCGTAGGAAAGCTGGCACTTCACCGGGTAGCCCAGTTTGCTGGTGTAGGTCTCGCCGGCTTTTGCGCCGACCGTGATGACCTTCGCGCCGGCCTCCTGGAAGCGGAACAGCGGGTACCACACCTCCATTTCCTGATACAGGTTGTCCACGAGAATCGCGATCTTCTTTTCAGCAAGGTCCATGTTCCTATGGTAGCCGCATTGCAATACCCCGTTCTCGTATCCTCACTGGGTATTCACTGCATTCTGGTCCGGGAGCTGACCGGCGCCATGTACAATCCGAAAGATGCCGGCGCTGACGAGGGTGAAGATCCGAAAGTGCCTGTTACGCTGCCCTGGCGCGGCTCAGCAGCGCCCGCATATAGGCGAACCCGTAGGCGGTCTGGGCGTAGTTGTCACCCACCATCGCGGGCGAATGGTCCAGGATCACGATGCCGTCGAAGTTCACGTCGTGGAGTCCGGGATAGATCACGCGACGAACATTGGGCTGGGAGGCAAGCGCTGCCGCGACCTTTTCCGCGCTTGCGGTTTGCTGTGCAACGCGCAGATGCAGCGTTTCCAGCGCCTTCAACAGCACCCAGGCATTGAAGGGCGACAGGGCAGGCCCCGTCTGGCGCAGGAAATTATGGATATATTTGTCGATGAACTCTTGGCTTGCGAGGATCACGCCGCCGAGGCAGCGGCCATGGCCGTCGATGTGCTTCGTCGCCGAATAGACCGTGCAATCCGCGCCGAGCTTCAGGGGCTTTTGAAAGATCGGCGTCGCGAAGACATTGTCGACGATCAGGGTCGCGCCGTTTTGATGCGCAATCTCGGCGATGGCGGCGATGTCATAGACTTCGAGACAGGGATTGGTCGGGCTCTCAAGAAAGAGTGTCTTTGTGTTCGGCCGCATGGCCGCGCGCCATTGCGCGAGATCTGAGCCATCGACGAGCGTCGAGGCGACGCCGAAGCGCGG
>JBKQVG010000305.1:0-18849 GCA_052325345.1 Bryobacteraceae bacterium | reverse complement strand
ATCCGGGCGGCGGCCTGGCGCAGATTGTGCTCGCCCGACAGCATGCGCGCCTCGGCATCGTTGATGAGCAGGAAATCCCACTCGGCGATGGTGTCCACCAGCTCGGAGCGGAAGTCCCGGATCCAGTAATTCATGGTGTCGCCGCCCGCCAGTTTCAGACCGTTCATCTGCGCCCGCACGCTCTTCTGCAGCGCCGGCTGGATGTTGCCGAGCAGCAGGTAAGGAGCGTGGCGATAGGACTCCGGCAGCTTGGGGGCGAAATCGGCGAAGACGTTGAGATCGGTGCGGAGAGTGGTGCGGTCGTTCATGTCGGCGGAATAGACGCCCGCCCAGAAAAACGTTTTGCCGCCGGCGACGCGCTCGAGACCCGCCAGGTCGATATCCCGCGACGCGAGAAAGTCCACGTCTTCTTTGGCGAAATCGTCGCCGACTACGGCCACGATTTTCACCGGCGCAAAATAGCTGGCGGAAAGGGCGATATACGTGGCCGCCCCGCCCAACATGCGATCCACTTTCCCGTGCGGCGTTTCCACGCCGTCATAAGCGACGGAACCAACAACGACCAAGGACATGTGAAGAAAAGATTGTAACAGCCGGGGGATGGGAGCGTGCGGTGGAACGCCGCCGAATCCGCTTGACGGCGGCCGCCACGTTCGCGTACACTGATCCCAATTATCGAATGCCGATACAGAAAAACGATATCGACAATCGCTTTGAGTACCACGATCTTTACTCGGGCCTGATCCGCCTCCACATTCTTCATCACGCCGTTGAGGGACCCATCTTTGGGCTCGAAATGGCCGAGGAGCTGGCGCGGCACGGGTATCGGATCAGCCTGGGAACCCTTTATCCCCTCCTGCACGGACTCGAAAAGAAGGGATACCTGCGGTCGGCGGAGAAGCGCAACGGGCAATCGATTCGAAAGATGTACCGGGCCACGCCCCTGGGCCGCAAGGCTCTCAAGGCAATGAAGGTCAAAGTAGGCGAATTGTTCGGCGAGTTGCACGAAAAGAGGTAGCGGGATGTACAGGCACGCGACGGTAAGATTATTCCGGGCGGCCGCGGCGCTGGTTTGCGCTTCCACGGCCGCGCTGGCCGGCCCTCCGTTTCAGACCGACGATCCGGAACCGATCGATTTCCGGCACTACGAGTTCTATACGTTCGCGACTTCGGACGGCACCTCGGTGGAAACCGACACCTCCGGCCCCGCGCTGGAGTTCAATTGGGGGGCGCTTCCCAACGTTCATCTCCACATCATCGTTCCCGCCGCGGCGATTTTTCCCGCCAACAATCCCAGCCTGGCGCCCGCGGGCATTGGGCCGCGAGCTTTTGGATTGGGCGACATCGAGCTGGGAATCAAGTACCGGTTTGTGCAGGAGACCAAACACCGTCCCATGATCGGCACGTTTACCATGTTTGAGATTCCGACCGGCAGCCCTCAGAGAGGCCTGGGAGAAGGCAGAACGTGGTACAAGGTGCCGCTTTGGGCGCAGAAAAGCTTTGGCCCGTGGACCACTTACGGCGGCGCGGGCATCACGGTGGCGCCGGCGCCCGGCTATCGGAATTATGAATTCGCGGGCTGGCTGGTGCAGCGGGATATAGGTAAGAAGTTGACGCTGGGATCGGAGATCTTTTATCACGGGCCGGAAGGATTGGCGGCCGCGCAGACCAGACCGGCGACGCTGGTCGATGTCGGCGGCTACTACAAATTTCGCGATCCCGGATTTCAGTTACTGTTTTGCTACGGCCACACCGCCGTCGGGCAAAGGGAAAACTACGCCTACCTCGGTCTCTATTGGACTTGGGGTAAAGGCGGCAAGGGCGGCGATAGCGACAAGCCCGCCGCGTTTAACGGCATGGCTCCCGGTACCCTGATGGGCCGAAGCTAAGGCGCGCGAAAGGAGACGCAATGGCGATCTCAACCAGCGACATCCTACTTCTGGCGCACGCCGGGTTCGGCGTCACCATGTGTCTGGCGGCCTTGTGGGTGTTCGTCGAGGCACTCAACGCACGACCTGAAAGCGCCGCTCGTATGCGCGCAGCCGCGCTGGTGACGGCGATATCGATGGCCGGCGCCCTGATTTGCGGCGGATATTGGTACGTTCACTTCTACCCGGCAGACAAGACACTGATCCTCAAAGGACCATGGCCATTCGCCCACAATCTTTTTATGGAGACGAAAGAGCACCTGGTTTTCATCACCGCGATCCTGGCCGTTCTGCTTCCCATCGCGGTTCGGGAAAAGGTGCATTCGAACGCGGCCGCGCGGAGACTGGTGCTTTCGGTGGCGGCAATGATCGCGATTACGGGCCTGGCGGTGGAAGGCGCCGGCGCGGTAATCGAGCACGGCGCGAAAGTCGCTCTGCTCCGCGGTGGTTCGAAAGGAGCTCAACAGTGAATTCCGCAACGCCTCCGGCCGCGGGGAAGCTGACAGCCGCAACCTCGGGCTTCGTTCTGGCAGCCGCCATCACGGTGCTATTCAACACCGCCCTTGCCTGGGCGAAAGACGCGTACGCTCCACTGAACGGCTTCATGCAGTCGCTGACCGGGCATCACTGGACAACCCACGGCTTAGCCGACTTGGTTCTCTTCGTCGGCCTCGGAATCCTCTTCGCGAGTACCAGGGTGGCGCAAAGGATCGATCCGAACCGCCTGGTCGGCGCGCTGATTGGAGCCGTGGTGGTCGCGGCTCTCGGGCTGGCTCTTTGGTATGCGATTGTGTAGGCGCGCCCTGGAGTAATCTTGAGGCATGCCCGCTTTGCCGACTTCGCCCCTGGTAAGGGTCGAAGAATACCTGAACCATGCCTACGGCCCCGACGTGGAATTCGTGGACGGCGTTCTTGTGGAGCGCAATGTGGGCGACTGGCTGCATTCACTGATTCAGAGCAACGTGCTTTTTGCTCTGCGCCGCGGAGAATCTCTCTGCTCAAATTCGTCGGCGCCGCCTGCAATAGGCTGATCGCTTCAATCAGGTTGCTCTTGCCCACGGCGTTTGGCCCGATCAGAACATTTAACGGACCGAGTTCGACGGCGCTCTCTTTAAACGAGAGTAGATTGTTCAGCGTTAGCCTGCGAATGAGCATCTCATCTATACAATACGCCCTACCTCACTTGCGGAAATCCCAGGTCTACCTTGCTGGTGCCGGGGTCGGGCCAGCGGCTGGTCACCAGTTTGGCGCGCGTGTAGAACTGCACGCCTTCCGGGCCGTACATGTGCAGATCGCCGAACAAAGACGCCTTCCAGCCTCCGAAGCTGTAATAAGAAACCGGCACGGGGACGGGCACATTAATGCCCACCATGCCGGCTTCGACGTCGAACTGGAACCGCTGCGCGGCGCCGCCGTCGCGGGTGAAGATGGCGGTGCCGTTGCCGTAGGGATTGTCGTGGATCAGGCGCAGCGCGTCGGCGTAAGAGTTGACGCGCACCACGCCCAGCACGGGCCCGAAGATTTCTTCTTCGTAACAACGCATTCCCGGCTTCACGTGGTCCAGCAGGGACGCGCCCAGGAAGAATCCGGAGCGTTTGGCGGCCGCATCCTGCCGGCCATCCACCACCACCTCGGCGCCTTCGCGCGGCGCGGTTTCGAGAAACGAGGCCACGCGGTCGCGATGTTCGCGCGTAATCAGCGGGCCCATTTCGTTGCCCTCTTCCAGACCGGGCCCGACGCGGATTTTGCTCATGCGCTCGCGAATCGCGTCGATCAGCGGGTCGGCCACGGCTCCTACCGCCAGCACCACGGAGATGGCCATGCACCGCTCGCCGGCCGAGCCGAAGGCGGCGGAAACGGCGGCGTCGGCCGCCATGCCGATATCGGCGTCGGGCAGCACCAGCATGTGATTCTTGGCCCCGCCCAGCGCCTGCACCCGCTTGCCGTTGCGCGTGGCGGTCTCATAGATTGCCTTCGCCACGGGGGTCGAGCCCACGAAGCTGACGGCCTTCACCTCGGGGTGCGCCAGCAGCCTGTCGACGGCCACTTTGTCGCCCTGAACCACGTTGAAGACGCCGTCGGGGATCCCGGCCTGGCGAACCAGGCCGGCCAGCAGCAGGCTCGCCGAAGGATCTTTTTCCGAAGGCTTGAGGATGAACGTGTTGCCACAGGCGATGGCGTTGGGGAACATCCACATCGGCACCATGGCGGGGAAGTTGAACGGGGTGATTCCGGCGACCACGCCCAGCGGCTGGCGGATCTGGTAGACATCCACGCCGCGGCTGGCCTGTTCGGAATAGCCGCCCTTGAGCAGGTTGGGAATGCCGCAGGCGAACTCGATGTTTTCGAGACCGCGCGCCACCTCGCCCAGGGCATCCGCTACGGTCTTGCCGTGTTCCAGCGTCAGCAGCTCGGCGATCCGGCGGCGATTCTGGTCCACCAGCTCGCGGAGCTTGAACATACATTCCGCGCGCCGCGAAAGCGCGCTGGCCCGCCACGTAGCGAAAGCCTCGCCGGCCACGGCGACGGCTTCATCCACTTCCGCCGCGCTGGCGAAATCCACGCGGGCCTGCGCTTCGCCGGTGGCCGGGTTGTAGACCACCCCGGAACGACCCGACCGCGAAGGCGCCAGTTTCCCGCCCATCCAATGATTGACCGTCCGCATACCAACTGCCGATTCCACTGCCATAATGTCTCCTCTTCGTGGCGCCCGCACTTCTGCGTGCCGCGTCGAGTCTCAACTCGACGCCTCTTCGCCCGGGTGCAGCCAGTACAAGGCGCCCGCAACCGCTCCCTTACGGTCGCGGCTCCGACTGGATCCAGCCGATCGCTTTGTCCGCCAAGCGGTCGAACGCCGCCACGGACAGTTCCAAGTGGTCTTCCCGCGTGTCTTCTATTTTATTGTGGCTGATGCCGCCCAGCGATTGGACGAACATCATCACGGTGGGAATTCCAGCCCGCGAAACTTCGGCGGCATCGTGCAGCGGACCGGATGGCAAGCGGTGCGACTTTCCGGCCACTTCGCGGATGGCCGCGTCGCACAGCTCGAGCAGTTCCGGGTGAAACGCGATTGGCTCGATGCTCCAGATGCGCGACCATTCCACCGTGCAATGCTCCTCGGCGGCGAAACGCTCACTCGCTTCCCGCGCTTCGCGGAACATCTGCGCCAACACCGCCGCATCCAGGTCGCGCTGGTCGAGGGTCGCCTCGCATCGGCCCACCACCGCGGTGACAATGCCGGGAAAGGTCTTGAGGCTGCCCATGGTGCAAACCGCGTCGGGATGTTTGCGGGCGATGGGGCGGATTTCGAGAGCCAGCTTGGCAGCGGCCGCGAGGGCATCCTTGCGCGCATTCATGGGCGTGGAGCCGGAATGCGCTTCCTGCCCGTGAAAGGCGATGGCGTGCCGCTCCACGCCCTTGGTGCCCAACACGACGCCCAGCGGGAGCCCGAGGGTCTCGAGTACCGGTCCCTGCTCGATGTGCAGTTCGATATAGGCGGCGGCGTGT
This sequence comes from Bryobacteraceae bacterium, assembly GCA_052325345.1. Taxonomy (GTDB): domain Bacteria; phylum Acidobacteriota; class Terriglobia; order Bryobacterales; family Bryobacteraceae; genus JBEKYD01. Next base: position 13,414 of record JBKQVG010000305.1, on the reverse strand, counting down.
TTTTGTTCGGCCGCGGCTTCGGGAAACCGGTCGATCTCGACGCCGCAGCGGGCGAGCGCGTCTTCCAGGCGAATGCCTTCGCGATCGGTACGCACCCGGTCGGCGGCGATGCTGTGAGTTCCGGCAAAGGCCGAGGAACCCAGCAGGCTGCGGCCGAAGCGCGCGCCTTCTTCATCGGCCCAGTCCACCAAGCGGACGGTTACCGGCGGACGGCCGTGGTATTGGTCCGCGATGCGGCGCAACACCTCGAGGCCGGCCAGCACGTTCAGGCAGCCGTCCAGCCACCCGCCATTGGGTACCGAATCCAGATGGCCGCCGATCAGCAATGCTCTTTCCGACGCCCCGCGGAGCGTCACCCAATTGTTGCCGGCCGCATCCAGATGGTGTTCGACGGGAAGTCCGGCCAGCTTACCCGCGAACCATTCGCGCGCCTTGAGCCATGTGTCGGTCCAGGCCACCCGCTGGGAGCCGTTGGCATCGCCCGTCAGCGCCCGCAGTTCTTTCAACTCGGCGACTGTTCGCTTGGGATCCAGGCCCATAAGTCTCCTTTCGTGCTATCGTGACATAGAGTAGCAGGGGTTCATTCCGCCGTTCCAATCATCGCTCCTTTTTTCCCACAGGAACACGAAGACTGCGGTCAACCACGCGGAATTTCGAGCGCGTCCGGGGTGTGTGCGAATCGGGACCTACTCTTTACAGTTCTTAACCGTCTCATTGGTAACCGTTCCTGCCGGCGCAAGCGCCTTTGAGAATATCGGGGTTAGGGGATCAGGCCGATTGGCGCGAGTCTCCGGTTGCCACAACTCTGGGAATAGGACCCGCGGGAGTGTACCTGAAAGGAAATGGAGAACGATGGTGGACTTAAGAAGGATACTGCTTTGCGTGCTTGCGGCAACCGCGCTGGTTGCCGGCGCCGCGGCGCAGCAGGCATCGACCGGAACGCTGAAAGGCGTCCTGATGGACGATTCGGGCGCGGTCATTCCGGCGGCAAACGTGTCTCTGTCCGGTAACGGCGTCTCCAAGACCGGACAAACGCAGGCCGACGGTACCTACTCGTTTGCGGGTCTTGCGCCCGGGCAATATAACGTTTCGGTCAGCTTCACCGGTTTTGCGCCTTTCTCCAAATTGGTCGCGGTGGCGGCCGGCGGCGCCGTCGAGGTGCCGATCCAACTCGCTATCCGGGCCCAAAAGCAGGAAGTCATGGTGCAAGGCGAAGCCGGCACCCAAGTGAGCGTCGAGCCGGATAACAACGCTACCGCCCTGGTAGTGAAGGGCAGCGACCTGGAAGCTCTGCCGGACGACCCCGACGACCTCGCCGACGCGCTGCAGGCCCTGGCCGGGCCCGGCGCCGGACCCAATGGCGGCCAGATCTATATCGATGGCTTCAGCGGCGGTCAGTTGCCGCCCAAGGAATCCATCCGCGAGATCCGCGTCAACCAAAATCCTTTTTCCGCCGAGTACGACCGGCTGGGTTTCGGCCGGATCGAAATTCTGACCAAGCCCGGCACCGACAGATTGCGTGGCTCGCTGGCGCTGATGGACAGCGACGGGGTTTTCAATTCCCGTAACCCTTTTTCGAATATCAAGCCTGACTTTTCCAACCGCATGGAGGCCGCCAACCTGGGCGGTTCGCTCGGCAAGAAGGCGTCTTTCTTCGTGGATTTCAACCGCCGCGACGTGCAGAATAATTCGGTTGTCGTGGCACAATACTTCGACCCCGCCACGCTGGCGCAATCGAATATCAATACTTCCGTATTGACGCCCTCGACGTTCATGATTATCGCGCCGCGCCTCGATTACCAGCTCACCGCCAACAACACCCTGACGGTGCGCATGGACGAACGGCTGAATTCGACGGACAACTCCGGCGTGGGCGCCACCAGGCTGCCGGCGCCTTACTCCAGCCTGGGCTACAACAACCGCGGCGACGGCCAGAACATCATGGTGACGGAAAACGCCGTGCTGAGTTCCAGGATCATCAATGAGACCCGCTTCCAGTTCTATCGCAACTGGTCGGCCAGCGCGGGCAACCTGATTCCGCAGATCAATGTGGCCGGCTCGTTCGTAGCCGGCGGCAACGGCCTGGGCGACACGCACGACCTTACCCGCCACCTCGAACTCCAGAACAATACTTCGGTGTCGCACGGGGTCCACACTCTGCGCTTCGGCGTGCGCGTGCGGCGCGATGGCGAGCAGAGCAATCAGCCCAACGGATTCAACGGCACGTTCAGCTTTTTGGGCGGCGTCGAGCCGGAACTAAATTCCGCCAACCAGATCGTTTACGATTCCAGCGGCAATCCGGTCACCGAGACGCTCACTTCGCTCCAGCAGTATGAGCGCAACGTGCTGCTCGCCCAGGCCGGGTTGACCCAAACGCAGATTCAGGCGCTGGGCGGCGGTCCTTCGCGCTTCACCATTCAGACCGGCCAATCGTATATCAGCGCCTATCGCTACGACGCGGCTCCTTTCGTGCAGGACGATTGGCGGGTGCGGCCCAACCTGACGGTCAGCCTCGGACTGCGCTACGAGGTGCAAACCCTGGTGAGCGACCGCCGCGACTGGGCTCCCCGGCTGGGGTTTGCCTGGGCGCCCGGCAGCGCCCGCAACGGCAGGCAGAAGGCCGTGATCCGCGGCGGCTTCGGCATTTTCTACGACCGCATCGGGACGTCCCTGTTCGAAACCGCCGCGCTCAACAACGGCGTCAACCAGTTGCAGTATACGGTCTACAACCCCACCTTCTACCCCAATATTCCGTCGCTCTCTTCGCTCAGCGCGGGCCAGAACACGACTTACGTGGTCGATCCCAAACTTCGGGCCGATTACAACATGCAAGCCGCCCTCGGGGTCGAGCGCCAGTTGCCGCGCAACACCACCGTGGCGCTGACTTATTCCTTTAATCGCGCCGTGCACCTGGCGCAGACCGTACCCATCAACACGCCGCTGCCCGGCAGCTTCAATCCGTCGCTGCCGCTCAGCGCGGCCAACGGCATTTTTCCGTATGGCTACGCCGCGGGCACGATTTTCGAAAGCGAATCCGGCGGTTACATGCGCCAGCAGTTGTTGATGGCCAATTTCAATACCCGCTTCAGCAGCCGCGTGTCGCTGTTCGGCAACTATACGCTGGGCTACGCCCGCGACATCCCCTCGACGCCGACCGATCCCTATGACTTCTCCTTGGATTGGGGGCGCTCGAATTTCGATCGCCGTCACAATTTCATGATGATCGGCAACGTGCTCGCGCCCTGGGGGATTCACCTGGCGCCGTTTGTGATCGTGCGCTCCGGCCAGCCGTATGACGTTCTGGCGGGCGAAGACATGTTCGGCGACACGCTGACCAACGCGCGCGCGGCGTTCGTTTCTCAAACCACCTGCTCCGGCCTGGTCCGTTCGGGCGATAACGTCTGCTCGCCTTACGGCACCTTCACCGCCAACTACCAGGTCACCGGCGCCGGCAACGTGGTCCCGCGCAACTACCTCACCATGCCCGGGCTGGTATCCATCAACCTGCGCGTCTATCGCACCTGGGGATTCGGCGGCAAGAAGACCGCCCAGTCGAGGCAGGCGGCCGGCATGCCGCCGGGGAGCCCGGGCGTGATGGGATTGGCCGGCGGCGGCCGCGGCGGACCGGGTGGAGGCGGCCCGCCTCCGGGCGGCGGTCCGGGAGGTCCGGGCGGCTTCATGGGCGGTGGCTCGAGCGAACATCCCTACAACCTGACCCTTTCGTTCAACGTCGAAAACGTGTTCAACCATTTCAACCCGGCCGGCTACCAGGGCGTCATCACCAGCCCCTACTTTCTGGAAGCGACCTCGGTCAATACCGGCTTCGGCGGCGGCGGTCCCGGCGGCGGCCAAAACGGCAGCGTTGCCAACAACCGCCGTGTTCAGTTGGGCCTGCGATTCACTTTTTGAACGGCGTGCGACAATAAGGAGTCCCCCGCCGAGCCGGCACAAGCGTTTGCTCGCACTCCCTGCCGAGAACGGGAAGGCATTACGAAAGGGAGAACACGTTTCGCCGATGCTATACGACAGTACCAAGCTGCTTTTATCCAGGATCCTGCGGTCGCTCGAAAACTGCGACCAGGTGGAATGGGACGATCAGGCGCAATTGGGCGGCGAGTGCGTCTACGAGATGCACCAGATGGCACGTCCGCAATACCGCGGTTACCGGACGCACGGGCCCAATCAAGCGCCCGTCCTCGTGCCGGTTTCCGAAAGGGCCGCGCGCGCCATCCCCCACATGAAGTCCATGGTGCGGGCGATCCGCCGCAGGGATCAGGCCGCCGCGCTCGATAGCGGGAAGGCCGCCCTGGCGGAAATGTAGCTACGCCCGCGGCGGAATCCGCGCAGGTTGTTCCGCAGTGCATTCACATCGGTCACGCCGTCGATGAGGTCGTCGCGATCGGCCCACATAGATCGCGACAGAATTGCTGGCCCGGACTTACCTGGGTACCGCAGCGATGCAAAATATAGATGTGCTCCGTCCCAAGGGATACCCAATAGGGAGCACCTCAAAGCCACTTAACGCCGCACCGGTCCCGGCCTCCGCGGTGCGCGGAGCGGGACGCCGCGGCCTTCGCTCGAAATGAAGGCGCGGAGCTGGATATAGGGGCGGTGCGGGTTGTTCTGGCTCATGCTGGTGCGGATCCAGCTCTCGTGGTACCAGCGCTCGAACGGCGGATACTCGCCCCGAGCCAGTTCCGTCTCCAACCGCTCCAGCGGCGTACGCGCCTCAAGCACAAGTTGCCACATGCGGGCCGCATCCGGCGCGCGCAGCGCTTCTTCCAGCTTGAGCGCCGCCTCGGTCTGCCGCTGGGCCACCTGCAGGCCTAGCCCTACCGCCACCGAGAAGAACTGCCGCTGCGCCAGCGACATGCCGCTCTCGGCTCGCGATTCCACCGCCAGCGCCGCCTCGAGTTGGCGGTTGCGCGATTGCATCAGGGCCATAGTGGCGGCGTCGACGGGCGGATAGGCTTCGCCCGCTACTTTGAGATAGAGCCGGTCGAGCAATTGTTCGACCGCATCGGGGGCCACCCAGAGGCTCTCGGGAGTATCGATCAGGGCGAAGTACCGGTTGTACGCATCGCCGGCGGCCTCGGCCGTGCTCGCCCCGGCGGTTCCGCCGAAATACTCGCGCGACCACCAGGCGGTGTAGCGCGCGGCGGCGTCGGGCTTGGCATAGATCGCCGGCGCGTCCCAGGTGATGTCGGCGATCATGCGCGCGCCCATCACGTAATCGCGCAGTTCCGAGACGTTCACCAGCATGTAGTCGGTGGCGCCCGACTTGACGATGTTGTCGAACTGCTCCGCGATCGCCGCCGGCCCCACGGTGTGCGTCAACTGCTTCGTCAAGTGGCCGCCCAGGTACGCCAGGTGGTAATACACGCCGTGCTTCCAGCGGCCCAGGCTCGACGGCAACGCGCGCATGTGGCCGTCGTTGTCGTCCGGCCACACCACGATGACATCGGAGGGCAGGTCGAACGCCGCGGGGTTGTGCTGGTACTCCGGCAGCATCTCCGAGTACATCGTGAAGGTGAAGATCGGAGTCTTGTCTTTCGGGAGCAGATCGCGGACCATCTTGACTTGTTCGTTGATCACCTCGCGGAAGGTTTTCGCCTTTTCGTCGTCGGTGGTCCCCGGCGGGAACGTGAAGGGGCGATCTTCAGTGCCGCGCATGCCGACCGGCCAGATTACGTCCAGGTCCCGGTTTTCCATCACCCCGCCGCGCCAGAACTTGATCATGCCGTCGCGGTTGGTGAACCAGTTCCATTCCGGCCGCACGCCGCGCTCGGCAGCCAGGTTGTACCGCACCAGGCCGAATGGATTGGAAACCAGTATGTCGTAGTGGTGGGAGGTGTAATAGAGCCCCCAATCGCTGGCCGTTTTCTGCACCTCGTAGCGCCGGTGGACACGGGTGTAGGGAGCCACCATGTTCATGCGCAAACGGAGCGCCGTCTCAAAGAAGCGCTTGTACCAATCGAGCGGGACGTCGCCGGTCTGCAGCGGGTATCCGTTCGCGTCGAAAGGCCGCGGCAGCAGGTCCTCGTCATCGTGGAAGAAACCGCGATAGCGGAATTCCGGGGGACCCTGGGTGAAGCTGGTGTGCTTCAGCACCAGCGGATCGCGGTGCTCGGGCGTGTAGCCGGTCCAGATGTACAGCGGGTCGACGCCCAGCCGCTCGGACAGGGTGTAGGCGGCGAACGCCGTGCCGCGCGGGTTCGACCCGACCAGCCACACCGTGTTGCCGGCGGTGACGATGTGGTAGCTCTCCCATTGACCTTCGATCGCGGCGGCATTGACGACCGCTGGCGCCTCTGCATGCCCCACCGTCACCAACCGGATGGCGACACCATCCGCGCTGGGCGCCTTCACCACGGAAGGCCGATGGCCGCTGATCTTTTCAATGTCGCCCGCCAGGAACTCGGCGGCCTGGTGTACGGCGGAGTTTTCGTCGTCGCTCACGACGATTTCGCCGGTATGGTCTTTTCCGGCCAGGACCACGTCGCCTTGCGCCGGCGGCCCGGTTTGAACCCACGACCCGCGAAGGGGGGTGGTCCAGGGAGCGGTCTGAGCGCACGCCAGGCCGGCGGCGCACAGAGCCGGGAGCAAATAGGGGAGGGTGCGAATTCGTCGTAGCGGCATGGAGACCTCGGCGGATTCTCGGCATCCGCAGTTTAGTTCGGGTGACGAACTAAAGCAACTTCTATACTACACCTGCGCAGCCTCACGGAACGCAAGGTGGGGTGGACGCCCTCGTCCGCGCGCGAGATGCCTCCGGTCGCTCTCCTGCGACGAGCTACTGACACTCTGTGCGCTTCCTCTGCCGCGCGAAGAAATCGAGCATGCCGGCGAAGGCGGGCGCGGTGGACCGGCTAGCCACGCTAGCCCAAGTTCGTTATAGCCGCTTGGCCGCGGGAGCGATATCCACCCATTGGAAATCCGGGTGGTCCTTCAAAAAGCCCGCTATGAGGTCCTGGGTGATGGACTCGGGATCGTTACCATGCTCCGCCGCATGCTTGGCGCGTAGCGCGTGCATTTCGGCGAGAATGTCGGCCGTTTCAATTGAATCCTCCGGTGAGTTCGTCCGGGGTACAGATTGTTGCGGGTTCATAGCCTTGCTCCCTAACAATATTATCGAGTATCAGTTCATCCGTCGGTTCTGTGACTTGCTCGTGTCTACTGCTCGATGCAGCCAGCAACCAAGCTGAGCGCTGACCGCTGATAGCTGACCGCTTCATGTTACAACTTCCATATGCCTTCCTTTCGCGTCGCCGCCGCCCACCACTCCTACCCCGTCGTAGTCGAGCGCGGTATCGTCGGTCGCGCCGCGAAATACGTCCCCGACAAGGCCGGAAAAGTCTTTATCGTTTCCACCGAGGATGTCTGGCGGCACCACGGGGACGCGCTGGCCCGAGCCTTCGACGGGCGCGCGCACGAGGTCCTGTTCCTTCCCGGCACCGAAGAGCAAAAGCGCCTGGAGCCGCTCGAGGAGTTGGCTGAAAAGATGGTCGAGCGCGGTGGCGACCGATCGAGCGTAATCGTCGCTTTCGGCGGCGGCATTGTCAACGATATGGGTGGATTTCTGGCCGCCATTTTCATGCGCGGCATCCCCGTGGTGCAGGTGCCCACCACGTTGCTGGCGCAGGTGGACGCCTCCATTGGCGGCAAGACCGCCGTCAACCTGCGCTCCGGCAAAAACATGATCGGCAGTTTCCATCCGCCCGCCGCGGTGCTCATCGACCCGGCCGTCCTGGACACTTTGCCCGAGCGCGAATTCCGCTCCGGCCTGTGGGAGATCGTCAAGGCCGGCATCATTCGCGAGACGGCGCTGTTCGATTACCTGGCCGAACACAGCGCCGACGTTCTGGCGCGGCGCCCGCAAGCCGTCGACCACATCATTGCCGAATCCGTGCGCATGAAGGTGGAAGTGGTCGGCGCCGACGAGCGCGACGGCGACCTGCGCCGCATCCTGAATTTCGGCCACACCTTCGGCCACGCGCTCGAAACCGAGACCGCCTACAAACGCCTGGTACACGGCGAAGCCGTCGGGTTCGGCATGCGCGCCGCCACCTGGCTGGGCGAAATGGCCGGCTATTGCCCGGCGCCCGAAGCCGCCCGAATCCACGAACTGATCCGCCTGTATGGGCCGATTCCCCCGCTCGGCGGCATCGCCGCGGATCGCCTGGTGGCGCTGCTGGTGCACGACAAGAAAACCGTGCAGGGCAAAGTGAATTTTGTGCTGCCCGTGAAGGTGGGCCAGGTGACCGTGGTCTCCGAAGTCGATCCCGCCCTGGTGCGGGAAGCCATCGTCTTCGCGCTGTCATGAAAGGCGCCACGCCTCGGGGTGCGCGCGACGAACGGGAAGCGGCGCGCTGGGTGCGCCAGATGTTCGGCCGCGTGGCGCCCCGCTACGACCTTGCCAACCACCTGCTCTCCTTCAACCTGGATCGCTGCTGGCGCGCCCACACGGTGAAGCGCCTGCGGACCGTGCTGGAGCGCCCGGGCGCGCGCGTGCTCGATCTGTGCTGCGGCACCGGCGATCTGCTGCTGGCGCTGGAGCGGCGGGCCGGCGGCGCGGTGCTGGGTTCGGACTTCTGCCATCCCATGCTGGTAGCGGCGCAAGCCAAGATCGCGCGGCGGCGCGCCATGGCGGTGGTATTCGAGGCGGACGCGTTGCGCCTGCCCGTGCGCGACGGCTCGCTCGACCTGGTGACCGTGGCCTTCGGCTTCCGCAACCTGGCCAATTACCAGGCGGGCCTGGAGGAAATCGGGCGCGCTCTGGCGCCCGGCGGGCTAGTGGCCATCCTGGAGTTCTCACAGCCGCCCAACCCGGCCTTCGCCGCGCTCTACAATTTCTACTCGCGCCGCGTGCTGCCCTGGATCGGCGGCGCGATCTCCGGTTCGCGCGATGCCTATGCCTACCTGCCCGAATCGGTGCGCAAATTCCCCAATGCCGAAGACCTCGCCGCCCGCATGCGCGCCGCCGGGTTTGCCGAAGTGGAATTCGAGTATCTCACCGGCGGAATTGTGGCGCTCCATGTCGGCGCAACAAGACGGAGCTGAGAGCTGACCGCTGACGGCTGAAAGCTATTTCCCCCGCGCCACCTGCGCGGCGTAGCGAACGCCCTGGTGCCCGCTATCCACGGCCAGGTCCAGCACGATGCTATAGAGGTCTCCCCGCATCACGCTCGTCACGAATTCGAAAGGCTTGCCATTGGCCAGGAAGGTAATGCGTTCGGCGGCGAATACCGGCGCGCCCGTGGGAATCCGCAGCAGCCTGGCCGCCGCGCGGTCCGCCACGCTGGCGCAATAGGTCTCCCGCGCGCGGGCCGGCCAAAGTCCGCGGCTGCGCAACAGGTCGTACAGCGACCGGTCCTCAAAATTCTCGGCTTCCAGACCGGGCGCCAGCGCGCCGGGCACGTGGGCGGTCTGCACGCCCATGGGTTCGCCGTCGGCCAGGCGCAGGCGCTTCAAGCGCACCACGCTGGCGCCCGCTTCCAGTTCGAGCGGCCCGGCAATGGCCACGTCCGCCGCAATCACGTCGATCTTCAGCACCTTGGTGGCCGGCACCAGGTGCCGCCGCTGCATCTCTTCGTTGAAACCGAGCAGCTCGTGCGGTCCCTGGTCCAGCTTCAGTTTCGATACGAAGGTGCCCCGGCCCTGCTCGCGCCGGACGTAGCCGTGGTTGGCCAACCCGTGCAGCGCCTGCCGGACCGTGATTTTGCTCACCGCAAAGCGTTCCGCCAGTTGCCCTTCGTTGGGAAGCTGCTGGCCGGCTTCGTACTCGCCGCTCTCGATCGCCCGCCGCAAAACGCACTCCAACTGGTGGTAGAGCGGCACCGGCAAACTCTTATCCAGCGGAGCCATTGACATTATAATCATATAACCGCATACTCTTATGTATTCAGTCAAGGTCTTTTGAATCGTAATCGAGATTGTAGCGGCGTAGGCTCGCTTGAATTTCACGGGCCGGCGAGTATCCGGCGGCGAACGCTCTGTTGCGAGAAAACGGCTGGCCCGAGGCCAGCTTCGGCGTGGCCGACAGAGATCAACAACAGGGGAGAAAATCCACACATGAATTCAGAGTCGCGAATGATTCCAATTTCCGGATTTGGCGCCGGAATGAAAACTCTGGGCACAATCTGCCTGATCGCGGTGTGCCTGGCTGCCAGCCTCACAGCGCAGGACATTTCAGGAAGCATCGGCGGGGTGGTGACCGATCCCACCGGGGCGGCGGTTCCCGGCGCGAAGGTGACCGTTACCAGAACCGACACCAACCAGGTGCTCCGTACCCTTACCACCGATTCCGGCGGCAACTACTCGGCGCCGCTGATTCCGGTTGGCATGTATTCGGTCAAGGTTGAGGCCAAGGGCTTCAAGACCGAAACGCGCACGGATATCAAGCTGAACGTGAACGACAACTTGAAAATCAATATCAAGCTGGAAGTGGGCAGCCTCACCGACGTCGTCGATGTAAGAGAAACGGTGGCTCCCGTCGAGCTCAGCTCGCCGGCCAACGCCGATACCATCGAAGGCACCCAGGTGCGCGAGCTCGAAATCGCCACGCGCAACTACGAGCAACTGGTGGCGCTCACTCCCGGCGTTACCGCCGCCGCCACCGACGAGTTGTATATCGGCGTCTCGGCGCCCGCCGGCACCGCCGCCACCTTGGCGTACTCGGTCAACGGCAACCGCAATTCGGGCAACAACTGGACCGTGGATGGCGCCGACAACGTCGACCGCGGCAGCAACCTCACGCTTTTGACCTTCCCCAGCGTGGACGCCATCGCCGAATTTAAGGTCGAGCGCAGCCTCTATACCGCCGATACCGGCCGCGCGGGAGGCGCCCAGGTCAACGTGGTGACCAAGAGCGGCACCAGCGCCTTTCATGGCAGCCTGTACGAATTCATGCGCAACGACGCGCTCAACGCCAACCTGTGGAACAATAACGCCGGCAGCGTGAACGTGGTCAACGGCAAAGCCAAGGTTCCGCCCGTGCGCTGGAACGATTTCGGCGGCACCATCGGCGGTCCCGTTCCGGTCGGCAAACTGAAAGGCAAAACTTTCTTTTTCTTCTCCGAGGAAGCCCGCCGGATCCTCACCTACACCACTTTCCAGCCCATCCTTCCGGAAACTTCCTGGCTCACCGGCAGTTTCGCCAGCCCGGTCTGCATCAGCTATACCACTTCCTGCCAGACCACTGCCACGCAGATTCCCGCCAGCCTGATCAGCCCGTACGCCCAGGAGTACATCAAGGACATTTTCGCCAAGCTGGCGCTGAATCCTACCAGCACCACGGCCGGCTTGTTCCCGCAGGAAAACGTCTACAACAGCCGCCAGGAGATCGTGCGCGTCGACCAGATGATCAACGACAAACTGAGCTTCTGGGGCAAGTTTGAGAACGACGTGATTCCCACCACCGAGCCGGGTGGACTGTTCACTGCGTCCACCATCCCCAACGGCGCCACCACCCATACCAACGCCCCTGGCCGCACTGTCGCGATTCATGCAGTCGATACCATCCGCCCCACCCTGCTCAACGACGCCGGCTTCAATTACAGTCAGGCCGCCATTCTTTCCAACCCCGCCGGGTTGACCACCAAGGCCAACAGCCCGGACATCAACGTGCCGGAGCCCTTTGCCAATACCCAGGGCGTTATTCCCACGGTCACCTTCACCAGCGGGTCGAGCATCGTCGGCTATGGGCCGTACCACGAATACAACAAGAACTATAGCGGCTTCGACAGCGTCACCTGGATCCGCGGCAAGCACACGCTGAAGTTCGGCGTCGTGGCCAATCGCTATAACAAGACGGAAAACGCCGCCAGCGGCCAGGGGACTTTCGGCTTCGTCAACACCGGCACTCCCACCGGCACCACGGCCTATCAGCAGGCCTTCGCCGACTTCCTGCTGGGAAATGTTTCCACTTTCACCCAGCCTTCCACCGACATTACCCCCAACCTGTGGGCTTGGCAGGATGAAGCCTACGCGCAGGACGACATCCGCGTAAGCCGTAATCTCACCCTCTATGCCGGTGTGCGGTACTCCTATTTCGGCCAGCCGGTGGATCACAACGGCGAATTGAGCAGCTTCGATCCGGCGCAGTATAAGGCTTCCGCCGCCCCGCAGATCAATCCCAGCGGCGGCACCATTGTTTCGGGCTCCGTGACTCTGCCGTACACCAACGGCATCATCATCGGCGGCAAGAACTCGCCCTTTGGCAACAAGGTGGCTCCCGACCAGTACCACGATTTCGCTCCCCGCATCGGCATGGCCTGGGACCCGACCGGAAGCGGCAAGACTTCGGTCCGCGCGGGATATGGCATTTATTACGATGCCAGCCTGTTCGGAGATTACGAGCAGTCTATTTTCCAGAACCCGCCTTTCGTCTCCAGCGTGACCTATAACAACGGCTCGTTCGGGAACGTAACCTCAGGAGTAGCGCCCGGAACGATTTCCACCGTTTATGCCCGCGCCACCATGCTGCCCAACCTCACCCCTTACGTGCAGCAGTGGAGTCTCGACCTGCAGCGGCAACTGCCCAAGGAAATGGTGATCGACGTCGGTTACTCCGGTTCCAAAGGCACTCACCTGATCGGTATCGTGGATTTGGACCAGGCCTATCCCGGCGCGGCTCTGGCCGCCGGCCTGCATGCCGCCAACGGCAATACCATCTTCACCAGCTCCGACGATCCGAATATTAACGCCGTGCGGCCCTATCTCGGCTACAACGCCATTAATGCCATCGAATCGGCGTTCGACTCCAACTACCACGCCCTGCTGGTCAGCTTCAAGAAGAAGTTCCACAACGGCGGCTTGGTTGGACTCGCCTACACTTATTCCAAGAATCTTACCGACAACGCCTCGGACCGTTCCAACGCGCCGCAGAGCAGCTATAACTATCACGCGGGAGAATACGGTCCCGCTACCTTGGACCGGCAGCAGGTTCTCGAGGCTAATTACGTCTATACCATTCCGATCTTCACCCAGAGCCACGGCGCCGTAGCCTACGCGCTCAAGGGGTGGGAATTGAGCGGCATCGTCAGCTTCTACTCGGGGTCGCCCTTCACCGTGACCACTTCCAGCGTCGATCCGGCCGGCCTCGGCCTGCTGGGCAATAGCGCCTCCAGTTCGCGGCCCGACATGGTCTGCGATCCCAATGCCAACGCGCCCCACCTGTTCTCCGGCTCGACCGGAACCGGCAAGCCGACGTGGTTCAACACCGCCTGCTTTCAGCCCGTTGCGCAGGGACAAATCCGTCCCGGCAATGCCGGCCGCGGCGTGGTTCGCGGACCGGGATTTGAAAACCTCGACGCCGCTTTTATCAAGAACTTCTCCTTCACCGAGGACCGGGTGAAGCTGCAATTCCGCGCCGAAGCGTTCAACCTGACCAACCATACCAACCCGAGCGGTTTCG
>JBKQVG010000304.1:0-17684 GCA_052325345.1 Bryobacteraceae bacterium | reverse complement strand
GGCTTCCGCGAGGAAGGCTACGCGGTCGAAATCGTCTCGCCCGAGCAGCTCGAATATCGCAATGGCGTGATGCGCAAGGGCGCCTTTGAAATCGATCTGGTCTACCGCCGGCTGGGTGTACAGGAATTTCTGATGCGCTTCGATCTCACGCATCCTCTGGTGCAGGCGTACCGCGATCGAAGCGTCTGCGTGGTGAACAGCTTTCGCTCCGAGTTGGCCCACAAGAAAGCCATGTTCGGCCTGCTCACCGACGAAACCCTCACCGCCCGATTCCCGGCCGCCGAACGCAAGGCGATCCGCGAGCACGTTCCCTGGACCCGCCTGGTGGCGCAGACCAGGACCACCTACCAAGACCGGACCGTCGATCTGCCCGAATTCATCGCCCGCAATCGGGAGCGGCTGGCGCTCAAGCCCAACGACGATTCCACCGATTCCCACTCCTACTTTGGCTGGGAAATGGACGACGCGCAGTGGGACCGCGCTCTCAAACAGGCCATGCGCTCACCCTACGTCGCACAGGAACGCGTCGATCCCGTGCGTTCCGTCTTCCCGCTCATGACCTTCGGCCAACTCGAATTTCGGGAGATGAAGGTGGATGTGCATCCGCACGCCTACCTGGGAAAGGTGCAGGGCTGCTCGAGCTGGCTCTCCAGCGGAAACTCCGGCTTCAGCACCGCCTCCGGCATCGTGCCCACGTTCCTGGTCGAACCGAAAAGCTAGCCCTGGGCTAACTCAATACCCGTTCTCTTCGAGCTTGTCTACCGTCAACCCTTCGCGGGGGGATATTTTCTGCAGCAGCTTTTCCACGTGCTTGGCGAGGACGTCGCATTCCAGGTTGACGCGCGCGCCGGGGCGATAACCGCCCAGCGTGGTATTGCGGAAGGTATGGGGAATGATGGTGACCGAGAGCGTATCCGCTTCCAGCGCGGCAATGGTCAGGCTGATGCCGTCGATCGCGATCGATCCCTTCGCAACCAGGTAGCGGTCCAGATCGGCGGGGATGCGGATGCGCAACCACCAGTTGTCGCCGCCCAGCGAATCGAGCGAGAGAAACTCGCCGGTGCCATCCACGTGGCCCTGTACGATGTGACCGTCGAAGCGGGAGTTGGGGGAGAGCGGGCGCTCCAGGTTGACGCGCGAGCCGGCACGAAGCGCGCCCAGGTTGCTGCGCTTCAGGGTTTCGGGCGCGAGATCGGCCGAGAAACCACCCGCGCGAAGGTCGAGAGCCGTCAGGCACACACCGTTGACCGAGACGCTGGAACCGGTCCGCATGTCCCCCATCACCGCGCGGCAGGCGATGCGCAGGCGGGCGCCGGCCGGGCGCGCCTCCAACGCTTCCACCGTGCCCAACTCTTCAATGATTCCGGTAAACATCCAGATATCCCTCCACCGCGAACTCGTCGGGCGGAATCGAGTGCAAGGTTAGATCGTGCAGCCGGATGGCGTCCGCCCGGCGGCGCCGCCCGATGCCGCCGGCCAGGGGCAAAGCCTCCAGGCCGCCCAGTATTTTGGGAGCGTAATAAAAGAAGACGCGATCGACCAGCCCGGATTCGAGCGCGGTCCAGTTCAATTTGCTGCCGGCTTCGATCATGAGCGAAAGATAGCGGTGCTCGCCCAGCCAGGAGATCAGAGCGGCAAGGTCGGCACGGCCTCCCGGTCCGTCGAAAACTAACACCTGAATACCGCGGGCCGCGAGCTTGGCGCGCCGGTCGGCGGACGAGGCCGAAGTCGTCACCGCTACCAGGTCTCCGCGGGCGCTGCGAGCCATCTTGGAATCCAGCGGCAGGCGGAGTTGCGAATCCATCACGATGCGGAGCAGCGGACGGGACCGGTTGTTGCCGGTGCGGTCGGTGAGCAGCGGGTCGTCGGCCAGCACGGTGCCGATGCCGGTGAGGATGGCGTCGTGGTCGTGGCGCAGCTCCTGCACGTGGGCGCGGGCCCGCTCGCTGGTGATCCAGCCGCTGTTATCGTCGGGAGCCGAAATTTTGCCGTCCAGCGTGATGGCGGCTTTGAGCGTCACCAGCGGCCGACTGGTGCGCGCGAAGTGCAGAAACGGCTCATTGAGCTTGGCCGCTTCCGCGGCGAATTCCAGCGTCATCTCGACTTCGATACCGGCGGCCCGCAGCTTGCGAAAGCCCTCCCCGCGCACCAGCGGATTGGGGTCTTCAAGCGGGGCGACCACGCGCGCTACCCCGGCCGCGATCAGGGCGTCCGCGCAAGGGGGAGTGCGGCCGTAATGCGAGCACGGCTCCAGATTCACGTACACCGTTGCGCCGCGAGCTTTGCCGCCGGCTTCGGCCAGCGCCACCACTTCGGCGTGATCGCGGCTCTCCCAGGTGTGAAAGCCCCGGCCGACCACTTCGCCGCCGTCGGCCACCACCACCGCGCCCACCATCGGATTCGGGCTGGCCAGCGCGCGCCCGCGCCGCGCCAATTCGAGGGCTTCGCGCATGTAATCCGGATTGATGGGCTGCTTCATTCAAATAACGACGCGATGAACTTCTCAGCGTCGAACGGCAGCAGGTCTTCCGCCTTTTCACCCACGCCGATGTAGCGGATCGGCAGGTTCAGCTCGCGCGCGATGGCGACCACGATACCACCCTTGGCCGTGCCGTCGAGCTTGGCCAGCGCGATGGCGGTAACGCCGGAAGTTTCGGTGAACTTGCGCGCCTGCTCCAGGCCGTTCTGCCCGGTGGTGGCGTCGAGCACCAGCAGCACCTCGTGGGGCGCGTCCGGGATCACTTTTTTGGCGGTGCGGCTCATTTTCTCGAGCTCCGCCATGAGATTCTCCTTGGTTTGCAGGCGGCCGGCGGTGTCGACGATCACGTAGTCCACTTTGCGGGCGCGGGCGGCATTCAGCGCGTCGAACAACACCGCGCTCGGGTCGCTGCCGGGATTCTGGCGGATTACCGGCGAACCGGTGCGCTCGCCCCAGATTTCCAGTTGCTCGATGGCGGCGGCGCGAAAAGTGTCGGCCGCGCAGAGCAGCACGCTGCGATGTTCGGTCTGAAAGCGTTTCGCCAGTTTGCCGATGGTCGTGGTTTTGCCGGCGCCGTTGACGCCCACCACCAGCACCACCGCCGGCGGCTCGGCTACGTGGGCCGGCGCGCGCTCGCTGGCCGCCAGGATTTCCAGCAGGTGCTCGCGGATCAGACCTTTCAACTCGGCGGCGTCGTTCAGTTGGTGGCGGGCCACCCGCTGACGGATGCGCTCCAGAATCTCTTCGGTCGTCCGTACCCCGATATCGGCCGAAATCAGCGTGAATTCCAGATCTTCCAGCAGGCCGGCGTCGATCTGCTTCTTGCCCTCCAGTGCGTCTTCCAGCGCCGAGACCAGCCCCGAGCGGGTCTTTTCCACGCCGGCTTTCAGTCTTTCCAGTAACGACGGTTCCTGCTCGACCGAGCCGAAAAGGGTTTGGATCATTTTTCCTTCATTCTAGCCGATGTCGCCACCCCGGACGGTTTTCGCGAATCGTGCACAAGGATGCACAAAACCGCCTAAAAAGAATCCTTCGCCAAACCCCTGGCCGGCTAAGGAGGTTAGAATGGAACGGACCAGCACCCCAAAAAGAGGAGACCATGAAGTTCTCGGTTTTTTGTATCGTTTCGATAATTCTTGCCGGCCAGGCGGCCGCGCAGGATCTGGCTTGTGATTGGACGGCCTACAAGGCGCAGCCCGGCTTGAGCGCCACCCGTGCCGCCGGAGGCGGAGTGGAAGTCACCTGGCTCGGGGAGCGGGGCGAGGAACTGCGAGCCACTTTTGCCGCCAGCGGCGGGCAACCGGCGGTGCGTGAGCTCGCGGCACGGTCGGCCCAGGGAAGATGGATCGTATTGGGCCGTAACCTGACTCCTGAATTCCAGGTCACCAGCGGCAAGCGGCGCCTCTCCGAACAGCAGATGGCGCCCATGCGCGAGCTTGGCATCGCCTTCACCCCCGAGGTGGTGGAACGGGAGAAGTGGAACGCGTTCTGGGATGCGCCCTTGATGGTTCCCGGTCGAAAAGGCACCAACATGGACCTGCCGCGCACGGCGGCTGAAATCCGCCGCGCCTGGGCCGGCTTTCACTCCGCGGCCTGCCAGGTTGCCACCGTTGGGGCGCGCCTCGAAGTCGGCTTCGATGGGGTCGATCTCGGCATCTTCCAAGGCCGCCTGCTGTTTACCGCATACCGCGGCTCGAATCTGCTGCGCCAGGAGGTCATCGCCAAAACTGACGAACCCTCGGTGGCATTTAAATATATTGGTGGGCTGAAAGGTTTCGCGCTCGGTCCCGAAACCCGCGTGGTGTGGCGCGACCCCGCCCGCGCCTGGCAGGAATATCGTTTCGGCGGGGCCGTGAACCAGGACCCGGTCGGCATTCGCTCGCGCAACCGGCTGGCTATCCTCGAAGTTGGCGGCGGTTCGCTGGGCGTCCTGCCGCCTTCCCACAAGTTTTTCTGGGCCCGCGAAATCGAAACCAATCTGGGCTACGACTACTACCGCAAAGACAGCGACAGCGCCTTCGCGATCGGCGTTCGCCAGCCCGACCGCGAGGAAGGCTATAAGCCGTACGGCGTTTCCGACGAAGTCTGGAACCGGCGCGTGGCCGAAGTGCGCAGTGAGGTCAACAACTTCGCCCTCTACAACGCTCCTCCGGGCACCTGGCAGCACATGCCGGTCTATTTTTACCTGAGCCCGCGCGCCAGCCATGTCACCGCCGAAAACGTTCTTCGTTACACGCACGACGACGTATATCAGGAGGTGCCCGGCTTCCAGGTGCTGGTCAGCCACTTCCACTTTCACCTCAACGAGCAGTTGACCGATCTCGGGACCCTCGACCAGCAGCCTTCCTGGATCGGTGTGTTCCGCGCGCTGGGTATCAAGATCGCCATTCTTGCCGACTTCCACAGCGATTCCCATCCCACCGATACGGGCTCCATCCGCCTCAACGAGCAGAAGGTCTACTTCGAAGGCTGCCAGCGATTCTCCGACAAGGATTTTCTGCTGATTCCCAGCGAAGAGCCCGACGCCAACTTCGGCGGCCACTACATGTTCACTTTCCCCAAGCCGGTCTACTACACCCATCTGCGCAAGCCCAAGAATTCTCCGGCCCAGCCGTATTCGGAAACCATCGAGCCGTTCGGCAAGGTCTACCACACTACTTCGGCAGCCACCGAGCTGCAACTGCTGCGGGACGAGCACGGCTTGGTCTGGCAGACCCATCCCCGCACCAAGGGTTCCACCGGCTACCCCGACGCGACCCACAACTCCGATTTCTTCAATGACGACCATTTTCTGGGCGCTTCCTACCAATCGCAGCCCGTGGATCTGTCCGAAAAGCGCATCTGCGAAGCCCGCTGCCTGGGCCTGTTAGACGACATGAACAACTGGAGCGGGCCGAAGTTCATGATCGCCGAGGGCGATACCTACATGAAGTACCCCGACGACGAAACCTATCCGCAACTGTACGTCAACTACGTCAAGCTCGACCGCGTGCCGCGGTTCGACGAAGGTTGGGCGCCGGTGCTCGACGCCATGCGCGCCGGCCACTACTTTGTCACCTCCGGCGAAGTACTCTTCCGCAGTTGGGGCATCCAAGGCACCGGCCCGCAGTCCTTTTACGATGCCGAGGTGGAATGGACCTTCCCGCCCGAATTCGCCGAGCTGGTTTGGGGCGACGGCAGCAGCACGCATTCCGAGCCGATTTCCCTGGTTGGGATGGCGCCGCTTTCCAGCCATCATTTCCACGTGCCGTTCAACCCGGCCGGAAAGAAGTGGGTACGCTTCGCGGTTTGGGACTCCGCCGGCAACGGCGCCTTCACCCAGCCGGTGCATTTCAATTGAAAGCGCACGCAGCGGTGGGGCGGACGATTGTCTTGCGTCGTCTGTCAGGCGGCCACGCCCTGGCGACTCCAGACAGACCGCTAAAGGCGATGGTCTGTCCCATCCTTGCTGTGCTTGGCTTGGCACTGTTCGCCAACTCCGCTCTGGCCGCGGGGCCCGCTTATGTGCGCGACGAGGGCGCCACGGTCGCGCTCGGCAACGATTCGATCGAGCGCGTCATCTCCCTCACCGACGGCGACGTCGGCACTGTCGCTCTGCGCAACAAGATTTCCGGCCGCGAGTATACCCTGGGCGGCTCCGAGTTCGAGATCCGCCTCATCGCGGAACGCGTGGGTTACAGTTTCGGCACCGAGAACCCGATGGTCCTCACGGCTTCCCGAATGCGGGTAGCCGGCCATCGAGTGGAGGATCTGCCCGGCGGCGGCAAGCGCCTGCTGCTCCAGCTCGAAGCGCGGCGCGGCGGGTTGCCGGCAATCGATCTCGTCTATGAAATCGCCCCCACCGATTTCTTCACCCGCCAGCGGCTGCATATCGCGAAACCCGAGCACGGCACTTACTTTATCGATTCGATCGCGGTGGCCAGCAACGATTGGGGGCTGGCCCGCTTCTCGCTGGGCGGCTACGGCCAGCCTCTGTTCACCACCGACCTGTTCCTCGGCCTGGAATACCCCACCGGCGTCAATCGTGCCGAGGGCGGCGTGGTTTCGCTCGTGTACACCGTCGGCCAAGACATTCCAGAGGGCGGCTATAGCAGCGAATCGGCGGTGATTGGCGCGGCGCCCCAAAGCGCGGTTCATCCCCAATTCCTGGCTTACGTCGATCGTATGCGCGCGGCGCATGTGCGGCCCTACCTGCTTTACAACTCCTGGTATGACCTGCAGCGGCTGGCGATGAACCACGCCAATACGGTGGAGCGCGTGCCCCAATTCAAGAAACTGCTGCTCGACAGGTACGGCCTGCATCTCGATTCCTTCGTGCTCGACGATGGCTGGGACGACATGCACCATCTTTGGGCAATCGACGAACAGCGCTTCCCCGGCGGTTTCCACGAGCTGGCCGCCGCCCTGTCCGGCATTTCGAGCGGCCTGGGTCTATGGTTCGGCCCCATCGGCGGCTACGATCAGCGTGCAGTCCGCATTCAGACGGGCCGCCGGGAAGGCATGGATATCACCACCAACGGCCAGTATTTTTGCATCGCCGGCGACCATTATCGCCGCCTGCTTTCGGATACCATGGCCCGCTACCAGAAGCAGTACGGCGTGAACTACTTCAAGGTGGACGGCGTCTCGTTCAGTTGCAACGCCGAAAACCACGGCCACCCCACCGGCATTTACGCCGATGCCGCCGTCGCGCGCTCGCTCATCGCCGTGCTGGAACGTTTGCGCGGCCAGGACCCCAAGGTGTTCCTCAATATCACCACCAGCATATGGCTGAGCCCATGGTGGCTGCGCTGGGCCGACACCGTCTGGATGGGCGGCGAAGATTCCGGCTACCTGCCATCGGTGCCCACCATGGCCCCGCGCCAATCCGCCGTCAGCTATCGCGATTCGGTGCTCTACGACGATTTCGTCGCTCACAGAGTCCAGTTCCCCATTTCCTCGCTCATGACCCACGGCGTGATCAAGGGCAAGTACAACATGCTCGGCGGCGACAAAGAATCGCTCGACGACTGGCGCGACGAAGTGGTTCATTACTTCAGCGTCGGCAACATGATGTACGAACTCTACATTTCACCCGACATTCTTTCCCCGGCCGAAATGGACGCGCTCGGCAACACCATTCGCTGGGCCGAAGCCAACGCCCATCCGCTGCTCGACAATTCCACGCTAGTGCTGGGCGACCCGGCCGCGCGCGAGCCCTACGGCTACGTGCATTCCTCAACCGCCCGCTCGATCGTGACGTTGCGCAATCCCTTCGTTCGCCCGCGCACGGCCAAGCTGCGCATCGGCGCCGAGGAGGGCTTCGCCGCAACCGACCAGCCGATGGCCGTCGAGGTGCTTTATCCGTACCGCAAGCTGGAACGCGGCACGGTGAAATTCGGCGATACGCTCAGCTTCGACCTGGGCGCGTATGAGCAGATCGTGGTCGAACTGCATCCGGCGGACGCCTCGGAAATCGAACTCGAAGGCAGCCGGTTCGAGGTGACGAAGGCCGGGCTGCGCGTTTATTTCGAGCCCCCGACGGCGGTCACATTTACGGCGCCCGCGGTAACGGTATGGGGTGCGGCCGGTGTCGCGCGCACCGTTTACCTGGAAGCCACCGTGGAGCTGCCCGCCGGCTGCCGCGAGAGTAAAGCCGCTTTTCTGCTCGAGCCGATGCAGGAAATCACGGACGTGAAAGGCGAAGCGCTGGATAACGGGAAGCCGGTCCCGCTGGCACTCGAAAACGGCGGCCATGGTACATGGCACTGGTTCTCCACCACGCTCGCCCCCGGCACCCACCATCTCGCTGTGACGTTGCACATTCCCGCCGCCCCTGGTGAAGTGCATCTTTCCGGTTGGCTGCTGGCAAGGCGCACGCTGATGTCGCGCGAAATGCGGGGTGCGTCGCCGCCGGAAGATACGCTCCCCGCCGATTCCTCCATCGAGCGAACGACGTACCCGCTGATCGAACGGACGATTCGGTAGTTTGGGCCGAGGTGGGACAGACGCTCGTTTTTTGTCGTCGAGCGGGCGCCTCATGGGAGGCAATGACAGACCACAAAAGGCGATGGTCCGTCCCACCTGCCGGCGCTACCTATTGTGGCAGCCGCGGAACTTCCTCAAACGGCGATTTGTTTTTCGGAAACGGCTGAGCACCGGGCTGCGGCGCTGCCGGCTCGGGCGGGGGTTGGTAGCGGGTCAGGCGCGCTGGTTCCGCGTCCGGCTCCAGCAGCCACGCCGTGCGGCCGGGATAATATTGCAGCAGCTTGCGGTCTTCCTCCGGCCCCAGGTCGAGCGCCCGAACCACGCGCGAAGCGTCGATATCGGCGGCGTTGAACACCCACTGGTCGAGGCGATGCAGCGGCCAGTAGCGCACGAACACCAGTTGCTTGCCGGGCGCCTGCGCCAGGGTCCGTTCGATGGCGGCCCGGCTTTCGGGATCGCCGTGATTGACGAAATCCCAGCTCTCGTAGCGATCGGTGAGGGCCAGCGCAGGCCCCCACCCGGCCGCGAGGTGCAGACCATACCAGAAGAGAAACTCAGCTCCGCACAGCAGCAGAATCAGGCGGCCGACCGGCTGGCTCCATCGGTAGAGCCGTTCCAGCGCGATCAGGCCGGCCAACACGAACAGACATGCAGCTCCGGCCACGTAGTGCGGGTAGAAGTAAGGATAGAAGTTGGCGCCGAGGGCGACGATCGCCAGCGAGGCCAGCAGCCACAGGTTCCGCGGCCGCCTCAGGCAGAAGAGAAATAGCGGCAGGACCATCAGCAATGGCACCGGAAAAAAGAAACGCAGGTAGCGCACCCGCGCTGCCAGGCGGCGGACAAATGCCGGCAACGAATCCGGCTCGGGGCCATGAACTTCCGACTGCATCTCGTAGTCGACCTGCTGTTCCTGGGTCAGCGGGTGGGTCGGAATCGGCACGGCCTCGAAGGTGAACGTGGTCGGGATGCCGTATTGCCGCTGGCTCAACTGGTAGGGCAGGGTAGTCCAACTGCCCGTCACCTGCCGGTTTTGCAGCAGGGAGAGCCCCAGGGCGGGAAGGGCGGCAAGCAACGCTACGACCGCTACGGTGGCGCGGGCACTCCTGCCTGCCGCGCCGGCATTCGTGCCGACGTCTGCCTCGGATACTGAGTCAACACCGCGAAGAAGTGTCGAGACGAATCTCGACACGGCAGGCAAGAATGCCCGCGCCACAACGTAGGCAACCACGCAGACGGCCAGCAGCAACGATTCGAAGGGCCGGGCGAGCCACTCCACGCCGAAGCCGAGTCCCAGCAGCGCGGCATCGCGGAGGCGGGCACTTTGCCGTAACCGCGGCAGCGCACCGAAGATCAGGCATCCTCCGGCGGCGGCCGCGGACCCGCCCCAATACGTGTTCATCCAGTATTCGAGCGGGCCGAACACGGCTACCGACAGCAGCCCGCCCAGCAGCGCCCATCCGGGGCTCATCCAGCCGCGCAGCATCCAATAGCACAGGGCGGAGAACAATCCGGCCGCCAGAAGAACGCCGACCCAAGGCTCACCGAAGACGAACTGGCCGAAAGCCAGCGCAATCCCTTGGCCCAGCGGGTAAATCGAGCTGTAGGTCGGTTCCTGCAGCACGAAATTGGTTTCGAAGAAACGGTGCATGGGGTGCGGCGGATTGGCGAGGCGAAAGTGCGCCAGTGTGTCGGCCAGAAGCAGGTAACTAAAATCGTCCGGCGTATGCAGCGTGGGCACCGGCGCCTGCCCCAGCATCGCCAGCCTGAGAACCACCGGCAGCGCGCCCATGGCCAGCATGCACCGCCGCGTGCGCGCGGCAAGTTCGCAAAACCGCGACTGGAACACGAGCCCCACCGCCAGAAGCAGCACCAGCAGCGCCGCCCATGCCAGCAGGATGAAATCGGACGGACCAAAACCGATCGGGTTGTAGAGAGGTTGCAGGTTGCCGAAAAGCTCGGACATCGGGAAAACCCATTGTCGCAGGCGGCAAGGCGCAAGATTTCCGCCGAGGCCTGAAAGGAACGGGGAAGATGCGGCATTCCTCGGGTGATGCGCGATGTCACACCGGCGGCGGAACTATTCGACCCATACCGGAGTCCAATTCCGAGTGGGCCTTGGGACCACTCCCGGCCGCGGCCCGGCAAATGCTGGCGCCGCTCTGGATCGTGTGTGCCAATCACCCACTTGCCGGCAACAGTTAGACGGAGATCAACATGAAGACGCATGCGGAAGTTACCCGATTGTCTAGATTCTGGCTCACTGTGGCTGCCGCGGCCCTGATAATCGCCTCGGCCGCCCTGCTCGAATCCTTTCAGGACATTGGTGCTGCCAATAGCGAGTCAGTCGGCGCCACTTACTCGCACGGTATCTTGCGTGTTGACATTCCGTATCGCGGCCTACGGGCTGGCGCCGGTCAACTGAGTGTAGAGATTCTCGACCCTGAAGACCATATCGTGGCGCGAAAGGAACGCCAGGTCACAGTCGGGAGCACCGATGGCCACTGGCAGGCGGAGTTGGGGCCCGAACAGCCATTGGCTGTGGACGACCTGGTCTGGCACCGGCTGCGTTATCGGCTGGCGTATGCGGGCCAAAAGGATGCCGCGCTGGAAGATACCCAATCGATTTCACAGATTCTCCGCCGGCCGGTAGTACACGTGCTGGCTCAGAATTCCTACGTGGCCGGCGCGCCGGCGGCGGTGCGAGTGATCGTGACCGACGCCAACAACGTTGCGGTAACAAGCGGCACGCTGCGAATCGAAATGGCCGAAGCAAACCAAAGCGCGCGCGTCTTATTCGCGGGTTCGCTGAATCGGCGAGGCACATTGGAAGCGCAGTTACAGTTTCCCTCAGGACTGACGGGCACTTATTCCCTACGCTACCTGGTAGATACCCCCATCGGTTCGATGGATGTTAGCCAGGCAGTCCGGCTGGAGGACAAAGCTTCCATCCTGCTCACCACCGAGAAGCCGATCTATCAACCCAGCCAGACCATCCACGTGCGCGCGTTGGCGCTCGACCGCGCTCATCATGAAGCGGCCGCCAACCGGCCATTGACTTTCGAAGTGGAAGACCCGCGCGGCAACAAGGTGTTCAAGAGAACCACGCAAACCGACAAGTTCGGAATTGCGTCGGCGGAATTCGGTCTGGCCGACGAAGTAAACCTGGGCACGTACCACCTGCGCGCCCTGATGGGGGAAGCGGCCAGCCCGCAGAACACCGCGGAGCTGGCCTTCAGTGTGGAGCGTTACGTGCTGCCGAAATTCAAAGTGGCGCTGGATTTTGCGGCGCAGGATGGCCTGGCCAAGCACGGCTATCGCCCCGGCGATCATGTCATTGGAACTATCCGCGCCAACTACTTCTTTGGCCAGCCGGTGGACCGCGCCGAGGTTACGGTGAAAGCTTCCGGGATGGATGTGGCCGAGTTCGAAGCTGGGTCGGCCGAAGGCAAGACCGACGCCGACGGCGCGTATCGGTTCGACATCAAGCTGCCGGAGTATTTTGCCGGCCGGCCGCTCGCGGGCGGCGCGGCTCGCGTACTGATCGAAGCGACGGTAAAGGATTCCAGCGGGCACAGCGAGCAGCGCGGCGAGCCCATCACGGTGAGCGAATCGCCGCTTTTGATCACGGCGGTTCCGGAGGGCGGATCGCTGATTCCGGGCCTCGACAACCAGGTGTTCCTGGTAACGTCCTACGCGGACGGCAAACCAGCGCCGGCGGAATTGAAGGTTTATTTTCCCGGCACCGCGGAACAAGCCGTCGCTACCGACGCCAGCGGGGTGGGCGTGGTGCGTGTGCACCCCACCGCCGCGACCGAATCGGTTCGGATTGAAGCCAACGACAAGGAGGGGAACCACGCCTCGCGTTCGGTGGTGCTCGCCGCCAAGCCGGGCGCGGACCAGATCCTGCTGCGCACCAACCGTGCCGTATATCGAGCCGGAGACCGCATTGAATTGAAGATTTATTCCACCAGGAGCCGGGGCACGGCGTATATCGACGTGGTGAAGGACCGGCAGACCGTGCTCACGCGCGACGTGGACCTGGTTAACGGCCAAGCCGAGCTCGACCTCACCGCCACGCCGGAGCTGGCCGGCACCATCGATTGCACCGCGTACCTTTTCGGGCGGAACGCGATCCCGGTGGCCGACCATCGCATGGCGTTTGTGCAGCCGGCCGACGAGCTCAAGATTGAAACCACGCTGGACGCCCCGGTCCACAAGCCGGGCGAAGACGCGCATATTCAATTCCGCGTGACCAACGCGCAGGGCGAAGGCGTGGAGGCCGCGTTGGGGCTGGAGGTGGTGGACGAGGCCGTCTTCGCGCTGGCGGAGAAGCAGCCGGGCTTTGCCAAGGTGTTTTTCTACCTGGAGCAGGAAGCCATGAAGCCCCGCTATGAGATTCATTCCATCGGCATGCCGGACGTGGTGAACACCGCCCGCCGGCCGGCGCGGGAAAACGACCGCGCCGCGCAGGCATTGTTCGCCGCCACCGAGATCATAAATCCGAACCAGTACCGCACCGACGTGGGCCAGGCAGTGCCAATGGCGAAGTATGGGACTTACATCCAGCGTTATCATGCCGCGCTGGAAGAGAAGCTGCGACGCGAGTCGGACAGCCTGGCGCGCCAGTATGAAGCCAACGGCGGCGACCTGACGAAAGCGTCGGGTCTTGTCGATGCTTGGGGCAGCAAGCTGACGTTGACACGCGTGACGTACTGGCAGAATGCAACTTACCTGGTGCGTAGCGCGGGACCGGACAAGCGACTCGGTACGGGGGACGACCTGTACACCTACCTGGAAGTTCGCGGCCGAAAGATGGTGGGGCGCCCGAGCACAGGCGGCAGCGCCATCGCGGTCAACATCGAACCCGACCGCGGCCCATTCAACGGCCGCGCCGAGATCGCCGGAACATTGACAGACCGGGAGGGCGGCGCGATGGAAGGGGTCCGCATCTCGATTCGCTACCTCGCCACTGGCCAGGAACGCTCGGCCCGGTCGAACGCCGACGGCCAATTTCAGTTTTCCGCGGTGCCGGAGGGCAATTACGAGGTGAAGGTCATCGCCCCCAGCGAGACGATTTCGCGGCGGCTCTTGCTGAAAGAGCGCGACTATGCGGCGCTCTCCGTGGTCCTGAGCAAAGAGGGTTCGAGAACCGTGGTGGCGGTGGTGGATATGCCGCAGCGGATTCGATTCGGCGGAAATGTGCGGCAATTCGATGCGGGGGCGCTAATGGGACCGGGAGAGGGCGGCGTAATCGGCGGGATTGTCGGTGGTGTGCCAGGCGCTCGCGGCGGTGTCGGGTCCGGCCATGGCGGCGGCTTCGGCGGTGGCGCAGTCATGGCTATGGCAGTGCCCGGGCCACCTGCGATGGCCGTGATGAAGTCTAGTCCGGGATTGTCCGCGGGCGCCAACACGGTCACCGTCACTGGCGAAGCCCCGGCCCCCCGTGTTCGTTCTTACTTCCCCGAAGCACTTTATATCAACCCCGAAATCGTGACCGACGGCCACGGAATCGCCAGCATTTCGATTCCGCTGGCCGATTCCATTACCACTTGGCGCATGGCCATGATGGCATCCACCGCGCGCGGGGCCTTGGGTAGCGGCGCCGCCGGCATCAAAGTCTTCCAGGACTTCTTCGTCGATCTGGATCTGCCGGTCACGCTTACTCAGGGTGACAACGTGTCGATTCCGGTGGCCGTCTACAACTACTCGGGAGCGCGCGGCGATGTGGACCTCAAGCTCCAGGCCGCGGACTGGTTCTCGCTGGCCGGCGACACCACCGATAAGTCGCTCGCTGTCGAAGCCGGCCGCACTGGCGGCTCACAGTTCACGATCCAGGCTAACCGCATCGGCCGATTCAAGCTCACGCTGGCGGCTAGCATGAACGGGGGCGCACGGCGCGCGGACATTGTGGTCCGCGAAATCGAGGTGGTGCCCAACGGGCGTGAGCAGAGCGTAGTGTTTAACGGGCGCCTGGAAAACGAGATCCACCACGAAGTCACTTTCCCAGCTACCGCCATCCCCGATGCCAGCGCAGTTCTGGTGCGGCTGTATCCCGGGCCGCTCAGCCAGGTAATCGAGGGCATGGACGCGATTCTGCGCATGCCGTACGGCTGCTTCGAGCAAACTTCATCCAGCACTTATCCCAACGTGCTGGCGCTCGATTACATGAAGCGCACCAAGAAACTGGCGCCGGAAGTGCACGCCAAGGCGGAGGGCTTCATCGCCAATGGCTACCAGCGGCTGCTGACTTTCGAAGTCGCGGGCGGCGGTTTTTCCTGGTTCGGGCAGGCGCCGGCCAACAAGATTCTCACGGCCTACGGCCTGATGGAGTTTTACGACATGTCGCAGGTATACGACGTGGACCCGAAGCTGATTCAGCGCACGCAGCAGTGGCTGGCGGCGCAGCAGCAGGCGGACGGAAGCTGGAAGCCGGACACCGGCTTCATCAACGAAGGCGCCACCAACCGCTATAACTCGGACGTCTTACGCATTACCGCCTACATCGCGTGGTCGCTGGAGAATACCGGCTACCGCGGCCCGGCGGTGGAAAGAGCGCGCCAGTTCGTGGCAGCGCGTAACAACGGCCGCGTGGATACTTACACGTTGGCTGTGCTGGCCAACTTCGCCGTCGATTACGGCAAGGACGCGGACTTCACCCGGCAAGCGATGGAGCAACTCATCGCCGCGCGCACCGAGAAAGGCGACCGGGCCTGGTGGACAGCCGAAGAAACCGGCGTCTTTGCCACCGGCTCCAGTGCCGCGGTGGAGACCACCGGTCTGGCCACTCAGGCGCTACTCAAGTGGGGCCAGGCATCCGATACCGCCCGCAAAGCGCTCGCTTATATTTCGTCGAAGAAGGACGCCACCGGTGCATGGGGCAGCACCCAGGCCACCATCATGGCCCTGCGCGCCGTACTGCTCTCCACTGAAAAAGGAGCGGCCGATGTGCGCGGCACGGTGGAGCTGTCGCTCAACGGCAAGCCGGTGGAAAAACTGGTCCTGACCGCGGACAACAACGACCTGCTGCACCAGTTTGTATTCAAGGGCGTCAACCAGCGCGGCGCCAATACGGTGGAAGTCCGCTTCAGCGGAACCGGCGGATTGGCGTACCAGGTGGCGGGACGATACTTCGTGCCATGGAAGGAACAGCCGGCGGGCGAGCCGCTTTCGATCGAGGTATCGTACGACCGCACGCGCCTGGGGCAGGACGACGTCGCCACCGTCACCGCGACCATCAAGAACAACCAGGGCCGCGCCGCCAACATGGTGATGGTGGACCTGGGCATTCCGCCCGGATTCGATCTGCTGAGCGAAGACTTGCAAGCCTACCAGGAAAAGAGCGCCGGCCTGAAAAGCGGCCGCATGGAGAAGTTCAATATGACGGCCACACAGGCTATCCTCTATTTCGACAGCTTCGCGCCCGGCGATTCCATCGCGCTGAAGTTCCGCCTGCGCGCCAAGTATCCCATCCGCGCGCGGACGTTCCCTTCGAAGGTCTATGCCTATTACGACCCGGATATGAACTCCATCGCGCCGCCGGTCGAGTTGGAGGTGATGAAGCGATAAGAGCCGACAGCCGTCAGCAATCAGCTTTCAGAAGGCTCGGTGTCGATACGGCGCACGGATTTGTCTACGGGTTCGAGCGGTGCGATTTCGACACCCAGCGGGGCGGTCTTGAGGTCGGCGAACTTGCGGGCGGTCACCATGACCCGGCTTTCGAACGACCCCACGGCGCTGTTGTAGGCTTCCACGGCGCGCTCCAGGCCCTTGCCGACCCGGATCCAGTGGTCTCCCATATCCGAAAGGCGCTTGTACAGGTCCTTGCCGAGGGCGCTGATTTCGGCGGCGTTTTCGGCCAGTTTCTCCTGCCGCCAGCCGTAGGCCACGGCGCGCAGCAAGGCGATCAGGGTAGTGGGCGTGGCGAGCACGATATTCTGCTGCACGCCGAATTCGATGAGGGCGGGATCGGCCTCCAGTGCCGCGCTGAAGAAACATTCGCCGGGCAGGAAGAGCACGGCGAACTCCGGCGCGGAGTCGAACTGCTCCCAGTAAGATTTGCGGCCCAGCGCGCTGAGGTGGGCCCGCACCTGGCGGGCGTGATCGGCGAGGCAGGCTTTGCGCGTGGCCTCGTCGGCGGCTTCGACGGCGCGCAGATAGGCTTCGAGAGGCGTTTTGGCATCCACCACCACGGTTTTGGCGCCGGGCAGGCGGACGATGAGGTCGGGGCGAATGCGGCCTTCCTCCCCGCCGGCCACGGCCTGGGTGAGGAAATCGCAGTGCTCCAGCATGCCGGCCATTTCCACCACGCGGCGCAATTGTACTTCGCCCCAGTTGCCGCGGGCCGCCGGAGTGCGCAGAGCAGTCACCAGCCGGCCGGTTTCGGTTCGCAACTGCGACTGTGTCTGGGCCAGCCCGCGCACGTGTTCCTCAAGCGCGGCGTAGGCGCCGATGCGGGCCTTTTCCAACTCGTGCATGCTGGCGCCCACTTTTTCGAGCGAGGCCTTCACCGGCGCCAGCACGTTGTCGAGCGCCTGGTGGTGCCGCGCGGCGGCATCGGCCGAAAGCTCGCGCAGGCTGGCTTCAGCTTCTTTGGCGCGCCCGCGCAAAACCAGCCAGGCAAGCAGGAATCCGGCTAAAAAACACGCCACCGGAAAAATGTTTTGCATTTCCTTCCATTATCGCGCCGGACAAGTGGCGCCGGGTTCAGCCCGTGAAAGGCAATCCAGGAAACCCGTCCTATTTATCCGCCACTCCCACCTCGGACAAGTTTCTTTTCAACTCGGCGTTCTCGCGCTCCAATTGCGCGAGACGGGCGGCGCCATCGAACGCGGGGCGCACCACGCGGACAGCCCCGCGAGCGGCGCTCGTCGTAAGGGACGCGTAAGCCTGCAGCGCCGCGGACACTTTGCGGTCGCGCGATTTGGGGCGGTAGGCGGCGTCGCCTTTTGCATCCATCGCCTTGCGGCGGGCGGCCAATTGTCCGTCGCCGATGGCAAGATGGAGGCGGCGATTGGGAATATCGATCTCGATGGTGTCGCCCTCTTCCACCAACGCAAGCGCGCCGCCCTCGGCGGCTTCGGGGGAAACGTGGCAGATGGAAAGGCCGGAAGTGCCGCCGGAAAAACGGCCGTCCGTAATCAGCGCGCACGCCTTCCCCAGGCCCTTGCGTTGGTGGAAGAGGGCGACACCATCGAGATCGATATTCCCAATCGCCGCCTCCATCTTGCCATCGGCGACG
>JBKQVG010000303.1:0-13950 GCA_052325345.1 Bryobacteraceae bacterium | reverse complement strand
CTTCGAAGGCATAAGATGTCGCGTTCAGTTTGGCGCGAACCGGTTCCACGGCAACCCCGGGATTCAGCGACGCCAATGTGCGCATCCAGGTCCAATCGTCGTGGACGGCCCCTGGATGCATCATGGTGGGTAGGAAGATGTCGGTGACTGTGCCCGGTTCGGTGCCCGTGAACGGCTGCGGGCCGACTCCGACAATTTCGTAAAGACTGTTGCCCGCGCCTGGTCCGGCGAAGAGTTCCTTGCTGCCCAGGCGAAACTTGCGCCCGATCACACTGGGATCCAGGCCGAAGCGCCGCTTCCAATAGTCGTAAGAAAGCACCGCGTAGGGATGCGCGCCCGGCTTGAGGTCATCGTTTTCGGTGAACAGGCGCCCCAGCGTCGGCCGCAGCCCGAACGATCCGAACATCCAACCCGAAACGTATTGAAGGTAAGCTTTCTCCATCTCCTGATCGGTCCGGTAGGTCACGTCCATCCGCTCGGCGTAGGAAACGGCAATCAGTTCGGCCTGGCCTTTCACCGCGGCGCGCATCTGCCGAAACGCCGGATACGCGCAGCCATCGAAGCTCGCGGGCTTGCCGTCGGGGAGGGTTCCGTGGCGTGAGAGGTTGTACAGCCTTTCCGCATTGGCCACCGGCAAAGGCCGCAGCAGCAAAGCGTCGATGAGCCGGAATGCCGACGTGCAGGCGCCGATCGCCAGGCCCAGCGACAGAATTGCCGCCGCGGAAGTCACCTTTTTCTTCTTGAGCTGCCGCGAGCCGAAGACGACGTCCGCGCGCAGCGAATCGAGCCAGGGCACGAGCCGGATTTCGCGGCTTTCCTCGCGCTGCCGCAGCGGGGAGCCGAACGCTCTCCGGGCTTCGGCCGGATCGCGGCCCCGCTCCACGGCTTCGGCCAGGTGGGATTCGAACTCTTCGTCGATCTCGCGGCTCAAACCATCGCTACGCAGTACGTTTGCAATTCGCGACCATAAAGACATGTCAGGCCATCCTCAGAACGCGATTCACCGCCGAAGTCACCAACCGCCAGCGCGACTCTTCGGCCGCAAGCTGCTTCTCGCCCGCTGGCGTCAGTTTGTAGATTCGCGCCCGCCGCCCGGTTTCCTTGGTGATCCATTGGGCGGAAATCCAACCAGCCTCCTCCATCCGGTGCAAGGCGGGATAGAGAGAGCCTTCCTCGGCGCGAAGGACCTCGCCGGACATGTCCCCGATCGCGGACATGATGGCGTAGCCATGCAGGCCGGGCCGGCGCGAGAGGATCTTCAAGACCAGAAGATCGAGCGAGCCTTGCAGTGAGTCGGGTTTGCGCATATTCAGACTTCGTAGTATACAGACGTCTGAGTATCGAAAGGGTTAGCAGCGATCTGCTGCCTGGCCTACGGCTGCAAGACGGCCCGAATGTCTTTGCTCTCCAGTACGCGCTTGGGAGCGCCCCGGCGAGCTACGACCAACATGGCGCGGCCGATCTGCTCGGTGGTTAAGATGTGGTTCGGGAAGACCCATCGCAGCACCGGCAGCAGCGGTTTCGCGACCGCGTAGAAGATGCGATACGAGGCCGTCTTGGATTTGATTCCATGGAGCGGCTGGATGACGCCGGGCCGGAACATGTACGCGGCCCCGAAGGGCAGGCGCAGCAACGCGTTTTCGGTTTTGCCTTTGATCCGCGCCCACATCACGCGGCCGTGTTCGGAGCTGTCCGTGCCGGCGCCGGAGACATAGACGAACGCGAGCTTTGGATTGAGATCGGACAGCACCTCCGCCACGGCCAGAGTGATGCCGTAAGTCACGCGTTCGTAGTCGGCCTCCGCCATTCCGGCCGATGAGACACCGAGACAGAAGAAGCACGCATCGAAACCGGCGAGGTCGCGGCGAATGGAATCGTCGTGCCACAAGTCCGGCCGCACGATTTCCCGCAATTTCGAATGCCGGGCGCCGGCCGGCGTGCGGCCGATTGTCACCACGCTCTCGACATCCCGATCGAGCAGGCATTCCCGCAGGACACCCTGTCCCACCATGCCCGTCGCCCCGAAAATCAATACGTTCATGAGCGATCTCCATCCTCGCTGGGGATATCGAAATTGACCAGCTCGCCGCGGAAGCCGCGAGTTTTCCAGGCGCCAAAGGCGATTCCGGCCGCCATCCAGACGCTGCCGGCAATCTGCGCCGTGCGGCTGAGATTCAACCATAGCAGCAGGCAGACGGCAAATCCCAGCGCGGGCGGAATCAGGTTCCGCAACTTCTTTTGCTTTTCCCGCACGTAATAGCGCACGAGGGCGGCGGCGTTCACCCCCATGAAGGCGATCAGGGCGCCGAAGTTCAACATCTGCGCGCCGAGATCGTAATCCAGCAGGAAAGCGCCGATAAGACTGACCACGCCGACGAACATCACCGCATTGCCGGGGATCCGCCGCTTGGGATCGATGACGCCAAAGAAGGATTTCGGCAGCGCATTGCCGCGGCCCATGCCGAACAACAGACGCGCAGCGCCGAGCTGCGCCCCCATGCCGGAGCCGAAGTTGGCCACCACCAGGGTGGCTCCCACAATCCCGAAGAGCGGCGCCCAAGTCCGTCCCGCCGCGTAGACAAACGCGGTGGTCTCATCGGGAAAAGGCTCGGAGGCGGGCCATACCAGTTGCGCGGCGTAGACCTCCAGGGCGGAGAGAACGCCGATTACGACGCAGGTGAGCACGGTAGCCAACAGGATGTTGCGGCGTGGATTTTCCGCCTCTTCGGACAAAGTGGAGATGCCGTCGAAGCCGATATAGGTCAATACCGCAATGGATGTGCCTCCCAGAACGTTCTTCATGTCGAAGGTTGCCGGATCGTAGAACGGCCGGGTGAAAAAGTTCGCACCGTGGAGCGGGTGTACGAAAAGGAAGCGTACCACGCATACGAAAAAGACCGCGATCACCACGCCCATGCCCGCCGCCAGCGCGGCATTGGCGCGGGCGGAAGTGCGAATGCCCTGCAGGTTCAGGCCGGTGAACAGCGCCGCCATCAGCGTCGCCCAAGCCCAGTAAGGCAATGCGGGGGCGAACACGTGGGCCTGCTGACTGACCCAGATAATGCAGATCATGGGATTGATCATATAGTCCATGACCATGCTCCAACCGGTGACATAACCCAGGGCGGGATTGATTTCCCGGCCGACGTAGGTGAATGCCGAGCCGGCGCTGGGATAGGCGCGCGCCATGCGCCCGTAGCTGATGGCCGTGAGCAGCATGGCCACCATGGCGATCAGGACGGTGGTGACCACGTGTCCCCGGCCCCGGTTGCTGAGCACTCCGAAGACCGACATCGGCGCCGTCGGCTGGATCACGATGACGCCGTACAGGATGAGATCCCAGAGCCCCAGCGCGCGCCGCAGACGGACCTTCTGGTTTGGCGGTGTGGACATGATGGCGGCTCAAGCCAACCCATCATCATATTCGGAATCGAGCTGATCCGCCGATTGAGGCGGCCGGCCGTGCTTGCCCTCGCGCCGCGACATATACTGTCAGCCAGGACTCTCTATGACCAGACGAACTTTTGTGAGCGCCGTCGCGGCGGCGTCGGTCCTTCACGGCGATGAAGGCTGGATCGAGCTCTTCAATGGGCGGACGCTGGATGGCTGGCGCGCGAGCGAGAATAAAGCGTCATGGAAGGCGGTGGACGGCGCGCTGGCGGCCGATGGCCCGCGGTCCCATCTTTTCTACACGGGGCCGGTACACAACGCGAATCTCAAGAATTTCGAGCTGGAAGCGGAGTGCCTGGCGCATCACGGCTGTAACTCCGGCGTCTATTTCCATACCGCTTACCAGGAGACGGGTTTCCCGATCAAGGGTTTCGAAGTGCAGGTGAATAATACCGCGACCGGCGAAGGGAGTTATCGCGAGCGGAAGAAGACCGGCTCGCTCTACGGCATTCGCAATATCTACAAGCAGTTCATCGCCGACGACCAGTGGTTCAAGATTAACGTGCTGGTGCGCGGCAAAAGCGTGCAGGTGCGGCTGGACGGGATGCTGGTGGTGGATTATGTGGAACCCACGCCGCCGGTGATCCCGGATGGGCCGGAGACCGAGCGATTCCTGGATCGCGGGACGTTTGCCCTGCAATGCCACAACAACGGATCGAAAGCGCTGTTTCGCAGCGTGCGCGTGAAACCGCTGCCTGACAATCTGGCAACTCCCGGGGAAGCTCCGGCGGTCGATGAAACTTATCGGCAGATCATCGAACTCGGGCGCCACAACGTGCCCATGGTGGACTATCACGTCCATTTGAAAGAAGGCTTGACGCTCGAGCAGGCGCTGGATAAATCCCGGCGCGACGGCATCGAGTACGGGATTGCGATCAACTGCGGCAAGCTGAATCCGGTCCAGGACGATCGCGGCGCGCTTGAGTACCTGGAGCGCATGAAAGGCCAGCCCTGCTTCGTGGCGATGCAGGCGGAGGGACGCGAATGGGTCGACATGTTTTCGCGCTCGACAGTTGCGATGTTCGATTATGTGTTTACCGATTCCATGACGTGGACCGACAATCGCGGCCGCCGGCTGCGGCTCTGGCTTCCGGAAGAGCTTGGGCCCATACCGGATCCGCAAGAGTTCATGGATACCCTGGTGGCGCGCGCGGTGGGAATTTTCGAGCATGAACCGATCGATATCTATGCCAACTCGACCTATCTTCCGCCGGTACTTGCCAAAGATTACGATGCGCTTTGGACCGAAGCGCGGATCGAGAAAGTGGTCTCGGCCGCGGCGAAAAACAACGTAGCCATCGAGCTCAACAATCGCTACAAGATTCCCAGCGCAACGGTAGTTCGGATGGCCAAAGCGGCGGGCTGTAAGTTTTCCTTCGGATCGAATGATTCCAGCCCGAAAGATCTGTTGCGCTCGGAATACGGAATCCGTATGACCGAAGAGTGCAAGTTAACCTGGCAGGACTTTTTTGTTCCGGGCGCCTGGTGGCCGAAGGCCATCGAGCGGAAGGGGTCGGCGCTGAAGGCGTAAGGGCGGGGCAGCCGCAAGCCATCGAGCGCAGGTTGCACCGCGGTAGACATTTCGGTAGCTTATAGGCTACCATTGTGGCGTGCCCGAAATCGAGATCCTCCTCTATCGCAAGGGGCGTTCAAGGCCGTTTTCGGAGTGGCTGGCCTCGTCGCGGGATGTCCGGGCCGTGGGCATAGTGCGCGCCCGTCTCAATCGGATTCGTCTGGGCAACTTCGGAGACTCGAAGCCCGTTGGCGGCGGCGTCGAGGAGCTACGAATCGATTTCGGCCCTGGCTACCGGGTCTACTACGGACGGGAAGGCTCGGTTGTGGTGATTCGGCTTTGCGGCGGAGACAAGAGGACGCAGACCCGCGACGTTCTCATTGCACGGAAATACTGGAAGGAGTATCTAGATGCCAAAACCAACGGTTAGAACTGAATCTTATCGGGAAAGCCTGCTGGAGTCTTTGAGGAATCCGGACGAGGCCGCAGCGTATCTCAACGCTTGCCTGGAGGATGAAGATGGCCGTGTGTTCCTTCTAGCACTTCGCGATGTCGCCGACGCCCGCGGCGGCATCCGGGCGCTGTCGCGGGAGACCCGGCTGAACAGGGAGAGTCTCTATCGAATGCTTTCTCGAGCCGGCAATCCCTCGCTAGACAGCCTGGCGGCGGTTTTGAGCGCTTGTGGGCTTCGTCTGGCAGTCCAGTCGGCTACGCCCCGGCGCGGCAAACGCCGGATCGCGTGAAGGGGAGACTGCGTCGGGCTAGGAAATTGGATTCGACCGCCGCAGCCAATGGTTTGATTCAGGGACGAAACATGATTTCTTCCGAAAATACTACACAAGTTATTGAAACCACAGCACAGGCTAAAGTGCGTATTTTCGTTGCTGGGGATGGGCCGGGCGCGCCGCGTCATTGATGACAGGCGCCAGATCAGGTCCGAGAACGCCGCCCCGGAAGCGCGGAAACCACTCCGACCGAGTCGTCGGGCACATCCCTGGCGGGCCCCACTTCTGCCGTATTGAGCCACACGGTCGTCAGATTAACGCGAGCGCCGGCGTTTGGAGGCGCTTGCTGTTTGAGCGGCTTCGGCCAACACGCGGAGGGCGCGGTTCACCGACCCGCTATCGGGAAACATGTTGGCGAGGTCGGGCTCAATCAGCACCAGGTTTGTCCCGGCCGATGCCCGGCGATAGTATTTTCCTCGAACGCCGCCCTCCAGCTTTGAAAGGTCGTATTCCTTTCGCATCTCATCGCCGCGTTTAGCTGCCGATTCCTTCTTCATATTGTCTTCGCTCGGTTCGCGTTGCAGGGCGCGCGCTAATGATCCGAATCCGTTCCCCGCGCTCACAGTGGGAAACGAGGACCATCTCCTTTTTCATTGTATAGCCCAGGGTGATCTCCCGGCGCTCGTCCAAGGAATGGTCAGGGTCTGGGAACGTGATCGCGAGCGGGTCAAAGAATACCGATGACGCATCTTCAAAGGTTACTCTGTGCTTCTTGCGATTCGCCGCCGCTTTTCGAACGTCCCACTCAAATGTCACGCCACCCAAGTTTACCCTGCGTTCCTCTCATGTTGTTCTATCCCTTATTGTCGGATTTTCGGAAACCGGCCGGGACAATCATGTGTTCCCTTTGTACCCCCTCCCCCGCCGTTCGCAAGAGGCTGAAACCCTGCTGCTCCGGATATGGCGCAGCCCTCCTCCATCGTCGGTCGTCGCCGCTACGCCTTGTCCATTACCCGTCAAATCCTGCACCGACGCCCCATCTGCCGGATTTTCAGACTCGTAAATCTTAAAATCCGACACGCCTGCATCTTCCCCTCTCTCTAACCCCCTTCCTTTCTGCATGGCCCCTGCCGTGCAACTCTGTTGCCGGAAAGGAGAACGATTCATGAGCGATCCTTCGACCTATTGGTTAACCTTCATGAATGTGGCGTTAGGTGTTCTGACGCTAATCGGCTGCCTCGCTGTGGCGATTGGCGTAGTACACGAACTGGCCGCGAGACGAAAGAAGGCGGTGCCGCACCTGGACCGCGAAGTGGCCAACCTGGTTGCGTCGTTCCAGGATGGGCACGCGTTTCACACCCCGGAACTCGGCCTGACCATGGCGGACGGCGGCGAAGACGTAAACAAGAAAGAGAAGCGGTAACGGTATGACCTGCCCCTTCTTGAGAGAAGCCCAGGTCAAATACTGCCGGACTGCCACCGTCCGGAAACTGATTCCCCTGGCGCAGGCGGGCCGGACCGAGGAGAAGTGCGTTTCCGCGGAGCATGGCGCCTGCAAGGTGTTTCAATCGCAGCCGCCGATGGAAAAGGCCGCGGCTGCGGGGCCTTGCCCGTACCTGTGCGAATCCCTGATGCAGTATTGCGCCGCGGCGCCGGTGACCAAACTGGTGCCGTACAGCGAATCGCTGCTTTCGCGCTGCGGCAACGATAGCCACCGGTACTGCGAACTGTATTTTTCCATGGCCCATCCCGGCAGGCCCGCGGACGAAGTAGATGGAATCGCCATGCCGGGTGGGCTGCTGTACACGGCGAACCACATGTGGCTGGACGTGAGCGAAGACGGCGTCTGTCACGTGGGAATCGATGCGTTTCTCAGCCGGTTGCTGGGGCCCGTGGACCGGCTGACGTATGTGCAACAGAAGGGTAGCCACCGGCCGGCGGCGGTGGTGACGGTAGCGGGAGTGGACCTGGAGGTGATGTTTCCCAACCGGTTCCTGCTCACCGGCTGCAATTTGTACCTGCGCGCCAATCCGTCGCGCCTTACCGATGAACCGTACACCGCGGGGTGGCTGTTCGAAGGCGAGCCTTCGGCGGCGACGCTGGACAATCTCATGCAGGATGGGGAGGCGCGGCAATGGATAGAGCGGGAACAGCGGCGCATGACCGAGTTCCTGCAACAGGAACAAGCCGGGCAACAGCCCACCATGACAGACGGCGGATTATTTGCGGCCAGCCTGGCGCACCGCCTGGATCCCGACCGGACACGGGTTTTATTTCACGAGTTTTTCTCGCCCTACGCGGGCGGAAAGAGAGTCTAGATGCGCGGAATATTCCCATTTGCGGCCGGTCTCGGAGTCATGCTGGCCGCAGGCTGGGTCGGGTTCCCGTACGCCATTTACAAGAGCCGGCCGCAGCCGGTGGACTTCAGTCACAAGGTCCACGCCGATAAGGCCGGCCAGAAATGCGAGGATTGCCACGGGTTCCGTCCGGATGGAACGTTCGTGGGCATTCCCACGCTGGACAAATGCGCGGGCTGCCACGCCGCCGCCATGGGCGGCACGCCGGCGGAAAAAAACTTTATCGACGAGTACGTCACTCCCGGCCGCGAGCCCCGGTGGGCGGTGTACGCGCGCCAGCCGGAAAACGTCTTCTTCAGCCATATCGCACACGTGAAGCGGGCGCGGATCGCGTGCGCGACCTGCCACGGAGACCATGGCGCGTCGGACCATCCGCGGACCTACCAGGAGGACCGCCTCAGCGGATACTCGCGGGACATCTGGCAAGTGGGAGAACGGGTGAAAACCACGCGCGCGTCCATGACCATGAACGCGTGCGTGGACTGCCACCGCCAGCAAGGGCTGGCGAACAGTTGTCTGGACTGTCATAAGTAGAGGCCCCAATGAAATCGACCCGCAGAGATTTATTCAAGTTTGCCGGCGGCGCGGCGGTAGGCGCGTTGTTCACGCCGGCTCCGTGGCGGCTGGTTACGGATACCGCGCTCTGGTCGGAAACCTGGCCCGGAGTGCCCCGGCCGGCGCGTGGCGAGATTGGCGCGAAGTATACCAACTGCTCGTTGTGCCCGGCGGGGTGCGCGGTGCGCGCGCGCACGGTGGGCGGGCAGCCGGTGGCGCTAATGGGAGTAACCGAGCATCCGTTCAGCCACGGCGCGCTTTGCCCGTTCGGCCTGGCGGGGCACCATCTGCCGTATCATCCGGCGCGGCTGAAGCAGGGCCCCGTGCGCGAAGCCATGGCGGCGGCCGCGGACGCCCTGGCCAAGTGCGGCAAGGGCGAACGGGCGGCAGTGCTCGATCTGCGGCCCGGACGCACGGCTTCCTGGACCTACCGGCGCGCGCTGGCGCGGTGGAAGAATGGCGCCTACCTGACGCCGGCGCACACATTAGGCGGCACGGTCGCGGTGAACCTGGCGGCGGCGAAAACGGTACTCAGCTTCGGCGCTCCACTGCTGGACGGTTGGGGCACGCCGGGCAATGCAATCGCGGCCCGCGACGGGTTCCGGCTGATTCAGGCCGAGCCGGTGGAATCGCGAACCGCGGTCATGGCGGACGTGTGGCTCCCCATTCGGCCGGGGTCGGAAGTGGCATTGGCGCGCGCCATCGCGCACCTGCTGGGAAAATCGCCGCAGCACAAAGGCCCCCTCCAGGCGGCCGCGGCGGAAACCGGGCTGCGCGAGGAACAGATTGTCGCCGTGGCCGGGGAACTGGCCAACAATGCGCCGGCCCTGGTATTGGATTACAAGGAACGCTCCGAAATTATGGCGCTGAACCGGTTGACCGGCAGCCTGGGGCGTACCATTGTGGCGCGCCGCGAGACGCCGGTTCCCGATGGGTGGAAACAGGCTGTGGCAACCACCGAGCTGAACGCGGTGGCGGACCACTCGATCCGCTTACTGTTGATTGACGAATCGGCGCCGGGCGAGTACGTGCCGTGGAGCGCGATTCAAAGCAAGCTGGTTCCGGACAACCCGGTGGTGGTGGCATTCGGATGGTCGCGCGGAGGCTACGGGCGGCACGCGCGCTTTGTCCTGCCGACACCTGTTTACCCCGAAGCGGTGGACGATATCCCGCCCGCGGTGGATTCGCCCCAAGCTATGTTCCGGCTCTCGGCATCGCTGGTGGCGCCGCCGGCTGGGGTGGTGAATCCGCCGGAATTTGTCGCCGGACTGGCGGGCATTCCGGCGGCCAACGCGTTGCGCCAGCGCAGCGACGCCATACACCAAACCGGACGCGGAACCTTGTTCACCTATGCGGACTGGAAGTCCACGCCGCTCAAAGACGTCAAGCCGGACGATTTCTGGAAAGCCCTGAACCAGGGCGGATGCTGGATGGACGCCCCGCCGGAGCGAACCGAAATTCCGCAATTGCCATTGCGCCCGGCGGCGGCCGCGCTCACTGAAGACGATCTGCCGCTGGCGGTGGTGATGGCGGAAGCCTATGCCGTGCCGTGTTCGCCGATTCTTTCCAAGGTGTATCAGGAGTCGAACCTGCGGCTGGCGGCGAATCGCGCGGCGCTCCACCCGTCGGCTGCCGGCGAGTGCGGCGTCGAGGATGGCTCGAAGGCCATGCTCGAAACGCGTTGCGGCAAGCTGGAAGTTTTGGTCACGCTCGATGAGGGAGTCCCGCGGGGCGTGGTCCAGGTGGCGGCATGGCCCCGCACTCTGGACCTGTGCGGCTCTTCGCCGCGGGCAAAGGTGGTGCGGGTATGATCGCACAAAACAAGAAGATCCACCCGGCGCGCTACGGGATGACGATCGACGTGGACCGCTGCTCGGGCTGCGGCGCGTGCATGGTGGCGTGCGCGGTGGAAAACAACGTCCCCCCGGCGCACGCGGGAGCAACGGACCGAACCGGGCTGACGTGGATCCGCGTGTATAAGGTCGATAACGGCCGGCCGTATCCGGAAACGCGCTCGGCATTTGTGCCGGTGCTCTGCCAGCACTGTGGAAACGAAACCCCGTGCGTGCATGTCTGCCCGCAACAGGCGGTGGAAGTGGACCCGGCGACGGGCGTGGTAGGCGAGATGCCGCAGCGCTGCCTGGGCTGCCGCTATTGCGTGGCGGCCTGCCCGTACCACGCCCGCTACTTCAACTGGTGGGATCCGGCGTGGCCCGCGGGAATGGAGAAGACTCTGAATCCGGACGTCACGCCGCGCATGCGTGGCGTGGTGGAGAAGTGCAACTTCTGTCACGGCCGGTGGCACGCCGCCAAGCAGCAAGCCGCCGCCGATGGAAAACCGGACACCGAGCCGGTGGAGTACGTGCCGGCCTGCGCCGAAGCCTGTCCCACTAAAGCAATTCAATTCGGCGATCTGAACGATCCGGCCAGCGCGCCGGCGCGGGCGGCCACCAACGGCGACAGCTTCCGGCTGTTGGAGAAGCTCGATACCAGGCCCAAGATCTATTACCGGTCCAAACGCGAGTGGGTTCGCGCCATCGCCAACGCGCCGCATCCAGCCGACGCCGGGAAGGAGTACATCCATGGATAAAGAATTCATCGCGCGCGGCGTCAGGCGCTGCTCCGGCGGAAAGTTTTTGCTGTGGACGATTCCCTGGGCCGCTCTGCTGGCGTTTGGCCTCTACTCGGCGAGTCTGTGCCTGGTCAAGGGTCTCAACCAGACCCACATGGACAACCGCTTCGCCTTCGGACTGTGGATTTTTCTGGATCTTACCGTGATCGCGTTGGGCGCGGGCGCGTTCTTCACCGGTTTCCTGCTCTACATTCTGAAAATCGGCGAACTGCGCGCCGTGATCAACAGCGCCGTGGTGATCGGCCTGGTCTGCTACAGCGGCGCGGTCTGCGTGCTGGCGGTGGATGTGGGGCAGCCGCTGCGGGCATGGTTCACGTTCTGGTATCCCAACGTCCATTCCATGCTGACGGAAGTGACGTTTTGCATCAGTTGCTACCTGACGGTGCTGGCCATCGAATATTTGCCCATCGTGCTGAAGAACCGGAAGCTGCGCCAGGTGCC
Source organism: Bryobacteraceae bacterium (assembly GCA_052325345.1). Lineage (GTDB taxonomy): Bacteria > Acidobacteriota > Terriglobia > Bryobacterales > Bryobacteraceae > JBEKYD01. The sequence continues at coordinate 2,277 of JBKQVG010000303.1, read as the reverse complement.
GTCGTTTCTGGTTTTCGAATTCGAGCTGCACAAGCTGGTCTACGTGCTGGCGGGCGTGGGGACGTTCCTTTCCTTCTTCCACCAGGGCTCTCTGGGCGGGCTGTACGGCGTGCTGCGCGGCAGGCCCTTCGCGTTTCGGGAAGGGCTGGCGGTGTGGCCGTCCACCTTCTTCCTCTTTATTCTTTCCGCCGCCGCGGTGGGGCCCAGCTTCATTCTGCTGACCACCTGGTTGGTGGAAAAGATCTCCCGCAAGAAGCTGGTGCGGCCGGAAGTGTTCGCCCTGCTGGGGCGGATTTCCGGACTGCTGCTGGCAGTGTACGTGCTCGCGAAGACCGTCGACACACTCATCTGGATCAACCGCACCTCGCCCGACAGCGGCTTTCCGGCGGCGCAATACTACTCCTGGCAGCCGTTCGGCACCTGGATTCTATTTGCCGAGATTGGATTGTTCGGGTTGGTTCCGGCGCTCATTCTGCTTACGCCCAGGTTGCGCGCGCACACTGGCTGGCTGGTGGGCGCGGCGGCGATGGCGTGCGCCGGAGTGGCGCTCAACCGTTTCGTGATGACGGTGCAGACCCTGGCGCTTCCCACGCTTTCGTTCGACCGCTACTTGTCGTATTTCCCGAGCTGGCAGGAGACGGGCACGTTTTTGGCGGTAGTGGCGTACGGCGTGCTGGTGTATTCCTTCTCGTTCCGCTACTTCCAGCTCTTTCCGGCGGAGCGCGAGCTAAGGATTCAGGTGAAGTAATTACTGGGAGAGACACGGATATGTTGCCTTGGAATTATGGATTTGAATGGAATACCGGACACATCGTTTTTCTGGGAGCGTTCTACGCCGTGCTGGCGATCGTAGCCGCCACGCTGGTGAGGGCGGCCATTCGCACCCGCCGCGACCTGCGGACGCGGAAAGCGGAGCGTATCCGCTGGCATTCGGATTTCCACGACCTGCCGGCGCAGGACCGCGTCTGCCGTCATGTGCTGACGGGCGAGTTTCAGAGCCGGGAGTGTCCGCACGCGTTCGATTGCCGGGAATGCGAGACGCACGCGAAACTGATCGAGCGGCGCCCGGTGGCGCCGGGCGACGAGGAAGAAATCTTCGGCTTGGCATTCCCTATGAACCGCATGTACCACCGCGGGCACACCTGGGCGCGGCCGGAGAGCGACGGCACCGTAACCGTCGGTTTGGACGACCTGGGGGCGCGCCTGCTGGGGATGCCCGACGCGGTTGCGCTGCCGCCGGCGGGCTCTCTGGTAGAGGTCAACGGCACCGCATTTCGCCTGCGCAAGCGCGACGCCGACGTGCGGGTGCTCTCCCCGGTGGACGGAGAAGTGATCGAAACCGGCGGCGCCGATCGCGGCTGGTACCTGAGAGTGCGGCCCACCGCCAATGACGAACGCGCTTTCCGCCACCTGCTGCGGGGAGCGGAGATCCGGCCGTGGCTCATGCGCGAACTGGAACGCCTGCAACTGACTCTCTCCGCCGAAGGCGCCACCGCGCCCGCTCTGGCCGATGGCGGCTTGCCGGTAGCCGACATTTCCGCGAGCTACCCGAAAGCCGACTGGGACGCGGTGTGCGGGGAGATGTTTCTGGAAGGGTAGAGATCGCTGTCACGGGTGCGCGAATCCGGTGACAGGAACCAGGCTTAAGGCCACCAACCTCAGGGGCTACCGTTGAAAACGGTACAAAAACTGCTGGGGCGGTGTAAAGACGCCAGCGAGCCGGCGGAATTCCAGTGATATTATGGGTACGAGATGAGCTTACTGTCGCCCCGTTTGGATCTCAAGGTCGCGCAGAAGCAAATTCTTACACCCGGACTCGTGCAGATGGTCACGGTCCTTCAGCTCAACCGGCTGGAGCTGAAGGAAATGATCACGCAGGAGATCGTTAAGAACCCGGTTCTGGAAGAAGCTACCGAAGAGGGCGAGGAAGTCACGCCCGAAGAGCTGCTGCCGCTGCTCGAAGCGGAACCGGACTCCGACCCGGCCGACCGGGAGATTCTGGAAGCGGCCGTACTGAACGAATCCGGCTCGGTGGATGGCAATGCGGGCGACGTGGCCATCAACGGAAGCGTGTTTGCGGACGCCGAAGAAACCGCCGCCACCGTGACTGCGCCGGAGAGCGCGCCTTCCGCTACCAGCGACCCGCTGCAGGCGCCGGCGGCCTCCGATCCTTTCGATGAAATCGACTTCGGCTCGTTTTTCGACGATTATCTCGATCCGGGCTACAAGAGTCCGCCATCGCAATCGGTGGAAAAGCCGTCTTTCGAGACCTTTCTT
>JBKQVG010000302.1:0-12951 GCA_052325345.1 Bryobacteraceae bacterium | reverse complement strand
CTTTTTGAACGTAATTCTGCATTGAAGTCTCTCCTTATGTGTTCCCGGCGATCTATTGGCCGGCGTTTTTCTGAAGCCCACGGAAGTCGAGGGCCGCTGCGCCGAAATCCATGCGCGCCTTGATCTCGACGCCGTCCACTTCGAAGCCCTGTTTGGTTTCGATGTACACGCCCTGCTGCCCTTCGAGGTAGCAGTACTCCACCGTATCGATCTGAGCCGGATCCGCAACCAGATACCAGGCGGTGGTTCCATTCGTCGCCGCATCGAGACAGCACGCCCAGTGCCCCGCCGGCCGCCGCCAGCAACAGGCTCTCCACCAAAGTTTGCCGCGCCAGCCGCCAGGGGCCCGCGCCCAGCGCCATTCGCACCGCCATTTCCCGCCTCCGCCGCTCGGAACGCGCCAGCAGCAGGTTGGCGATATTGCCGCAGCCGATGGCCAACACCAGTCCCACCAACCCGAAAGTGATCCAAAGAGCGTCGCCGAAATCCTTGGAGAGGGAGGAATCGATGCCGTGCCAGGCCGGCTGCAAGGACAGCCATTCAGGATACTGGCGGAAATCGCGCTCGGCGGCGCCGGCGCCCGCCAGCCATTGAACGAACCGTGTATGCAATTCGCTTTCGGCGCGCGCGAATGGAACACCGGCCGGGATTCGGCCCACCACCGTCAACCAGCGAACGTGCGGGTCGTTGCGCATGGGATGCCCTGGATGTAGCTGGGCTTCGTCGTAGAGAGGCAAGTATGCGTCCGGTGCATCGCCCACGCGCAGCCCGAAAAACGAACGCCCGGTCACCCCTACGACCGTGAATACGTTGGCGGCGATCTGGATGCGGCTGCCGATCACGGCCGCGTCGCCGCCGAAGCGGCGCTGCCAATATGGATAGCTCAGCACCGCCGCCGGAGCGTCGTCGGCAGCGAAGAACCGCCCCGCGGCCGGACGCACGCCGAGCATGGGGAAGTAGTTGGCGGTGACGGTCGAGGCCTCCACGCGTTCGGGTCTGCCGTCGACGATAGCCGTCGTGGTCCATGTGTCCGCGGCCGCGCAATCCGTCAAAACGTGCGAGCCGATAAGCACGTGGCGATAGAAGGGGTCGGTGACCGACCGGTTGATACCCTTGGCCGATGCGATGGTCGCCATGGCGAGTTGCTCGGGATGGTCCACCGGCAGCCCGCGCAGCACCAAAGTCTCCAGTAAAGTGAAAACCGCCGTGTTGGCCCCGATGGCGAGCGCCAGCGTCACCATCGCCGCCAGCGTGAGGGATGTCGATTGCCGCGCCGACCGAATCGCATACACGATGTCCCGCATAGCCTCATCGTACGCGATCAGCGGGGTTGGCGCGGGAAGGATTCATCATCCGTACACGGGCGTTGGAAACAGGGCCGATCTCCCCCTCTGGAGCGTATCCCGTCGGGACTCCGTGAAAGCCGTGTCCGGCCGTTGGTTCACACCCGGGGAAGGCCGGCCTGGAGCACCGGACGTCGCTATTGTGAGCGAGCGCTTTGCCCGGCGCCGGTTCGGAACGCCAGGCAAAGCCCTGGGCGCCTCCTTCCCGATAAATGGAACGCCGCATGAGGTGGTCGGCGTCATGCCAGCCACGTTTCATTTTCTCGATGACGTCGACGCTTGGGCGCCAATGCGCCGCGGCGAGTCGTGGGCCGGGGCGCCGCGGCAGTTCCACAATTGGCTGATTGTTGGACGCTTGAAGCCGGGCGTGTCGCGCCAGGGCGCGCAGCGTCAACTTGACGTCATCTCCAAACGCCTGCAGCGGCAATATCCGGCCTCCAACGCCAGCAAGGCGTTGCAGGTCGATCCGCTTCAAGCCGTACTCACGGAACACTTGACGCCACCGCTGTTCCTGCTGATGGCCGCCGTGGGCCTGGTTCTTCTGATTGCCTGCGCAAATGTGGCCGGCCTGCAATTGGCGCGTGGTTCGGTACGCCGCCCGGAACTGGCGTTGCGCGCGGCTCTGGGCGCCTCCCGTGTTCGGATTGCCAGGCAGTTGCTGGTGGAAAGCCTGACGTTTGCATCGCTCTCGGGCGTTCTGGGCATGGCGCTGGCCGGCTGGCTCCAACGGTTGTTGCCGATTGTGGTTGGCCTGAACGATCTCAGCGGCTCACCGGGACGTATGGGCTGGCAGGTGCTGCTATTCGCCCTGGCGCTCTCGATGCTGACTGGTGTGCTCTTCGGGGTAGCGCCCGCCCTGCGTGGGTCCTCGTCCCATCTCATCCAGGAACTTGCCGCGGGCGCGCGCGCCACCGGCACGAAAACGCGAATGTCGGTGCGCAGCGGCCTGGTGGTAGGGCAGGTGGCCGTGTCTATGATCCTGTTGATTGGCGCAGGCCTGCTGATTCGCAGTTTCGTGCATCTGGCCGGGACCAACCCTGGATTCGACGTCCAGCACCTGCTTACCGGTGAAGTCCGCTTACCCCCGGCGCAGTATGCGGATCGGAACAGGCGCATCCGGTTCTTTGATGGCCTTCGCGAAGACCTTGCCGCGATTCACGGCGTAAAGGCGGTCGGCTTCACCAGTCGCCTGCCCATCCGCGATCCCGGCGGTGACTTTCCAGCCTGGGATGCCGATCACCCGCCGGCGGAACGCGCTTACCAGCGCACCGCGCAAAGGCTTCACGTGTTGCCCGGTTACTTCGATGCCGTTCATATCCCGCTCCTGGCCGGGAGAGACTTCGGGAGGAGCGACCGTGAGAACGCCCCCCTGACCATGGTTGTCAACGAACGCATGGCCCGAACGCTGTTCGCGGACCGCAGCCCGCTTGGGCGGAGGGTATCCGTCGACCTGGGTGGCCCGCGGCCGGCCACCTTCCAGGTGGTGGGAGTGGTGGGTGACGTCCGCCTGAGCTCTGTTGCCGATAGCGCTCCCCCAACCATGTACTTGTCGTACTACCAATTCCCCGATACAAAGCTGCGCTTTGCCATCCGGACCGATCGCGATCCCGGGCCGGTCACCCAGAGCGTCCGCCGGCTGGTTCTGGCGCGCGACCGGACTGTTCCGGTGGAGAATCTAGTCAGCATGGAGAATGTCATTGGCGACTCGCTGGTGCCTCAACGCACGATCTCGGTCACTCTGGCGCTCTTCGCTACGGTTGCCCTGATGCTGGCCTGCATCGGTCTCTATGGGGTTCTGGCGTATTCCGTGAACCAACGAACCCACGAGATCGGTGTCCGGATGGCATTGGGTGCGAGCCGCCGGGAGGTTTTGGGGCTTGTACTGAAACGGGGTATGGCCCTGGCGCTCTCCGGCTTGGCCGTCGGCATCCTGGCCGCCTTCGGCCTCACACGTTTGTTGAAGGATATGTTGTTCGGCGTTGGGCCGGGCGATCCGGCGACCTTTGCGGCGGTCTCCATACTGCTGTCCCTGGTGGCGGCCCTGGCATGCGCGATTCCCGCGCGCCGCGCGGCGAAGGTCGATCCCATCGTGGCGCTGCGTTACGAATAGCGAAGAAAAACGATGGCCCGGTGCGCCCCGTATTGCGATACCGGGGCCGGCCTCGTGGGGACCAAGGTTGGATCAGCCAATCCAGCGCGCCCCAAGGAACCAAGGTAACCAAGGGGACGGCCAACCAAGGCGACGGGAGTGAACCCTTTCGCAATTGTCTCAGCGTGGGGGTTCACTCCATCAGGCTCTTCCTTTCGGTGGGTGGGCGCGTGCGTCCGTTGCGGCGCGGTTAAGCGCGACATAAAAGTGATGCGGGTTCGGGTGCTTGGTGGGGCGGACCCCCTGGTCCGCAGCCGACCCCCCGGTCGGCTTTTCTTCGATGAGGATTCGCAACGCTTGCGGGAAGCGCTCCAATGTGGCGTTCTACCACTGGCGGAAGCGCGATGGGCGGCCGGGAAGTCGGGCGAGCGGAAATCAGGGTTACGATAGAATGAACTTAGGGAGGGAGAGCGATAAGCCGCGCTCAGCAGATATTCGGACTCGGCATCCTGCTGGCCTTCTCCTTGGGCCTCGGGTACGCCGGCTGGCGGATGTGGAACCCCTCACAGGTGGCCGCCTGTCAAGCCTGTGGGCGCACCATCCACGCCAACATGCGAACCGTCGCTCTCGTGGGCTCCAGGCGTGAAGTCTTCTGTTGCCCGACCTGCGCGCTCAGCGCCGGCGCCCAGATGCACGAACCCGTTCGATTCGAGCAGTTGGCCGACTATGAGACGGGCCACCCGCTGCCTCCGGCCGATGCATACGCCGTGGAAGGCAGCGACGTGATCCCTTGCATTCGTTCGCACGAGATGCTCAACCGGGACGGACAGCCGGTCCCAATGGATTTCGACCGTTGCTCGCCGAGCATCATCGCGTTCGCGAAACGAACCTCGGCGGAGCGCTTCTCGTCCGAACACGGTGGCAAGGTTGAAAAGTTCCTCCAGATCGTCGCTCGGCCCGCGGAGAGCCTGAAACCCTGATGGCGCCCCATGACGGTCTACGACTTCGCGGCGCCTTTTTACGAGATTTGATCGTGGCGCGGCCTCGCCCCGCTCTGGCCGCGGGTTAGCGGATCACTTCGTTGTTTGTCTCCAGCCCAAACAGTTTCAGCTTCAGCTCGCGATAAAATTCCGGATCGAGCTTCTGCTTAAGATCGAATTTGTAAGCGGCGGTGCGGCTGAACTCACGCCGATCGTTTTCATAGGCGCGAATCTCGAGCCGGTAGGGATCGTCGGACCACACCGAGACGATGTCGCGATCCATGCGCCAGGTCCGGCCGCCGGTCTTGTTTCTCGTCACGTAGTAAATCGAGTCTCGAGTAAACTCAAGTTCGCCCTCGGAACCGCCAAAAGTGCGATCGCGTTTGACGGGTACGGTATAGAGCGCGTTGACCTTGCCCGGCGGGACGCGATCGGTCACGGGCCGCTTCAGGTGGCCGCTGATGCTCTGGAAAAGGCTGTCGGTCAGTTCGCCTGCCGTGAGCCGGAAACGATACTCTCTGTCGCGCCCGAGGAAGCGCCAGTCGTCCTGATAAGTCAAAACCACGAATTCCTTCGGGCTGATGCGGTCGAAGTACTGAATGTCGACCCACTTCCACCTCAGGCTGTACGGGCGATTTGCAAGCCGATCCAGGGCGTGCCCAACGTGTTGAATGCCGAGCCACTGCGGGCCGCGTTTCGGCTTCGGCGCGGTGTACGTAATGCCCTTATCGTTGATCTCGATACTCCCCTGGCGGTCGGGCCAAAGAGGCTTTTCCAGCTTCGCCGGGAACGTCTCCGCCAAAAGAGCCGCGCCGAACGCCAGCAGCAAAACCGCGTGTCTCATGATGTTTCCTTTAGGTGATGGAACCCGGTGAAGGGGCCGCTTGAGGGTAGCCGCCGGCTGCGCCAGAGGTAGTAGATAATCGGATAGATCGCCAACTCCATGACGCCGGAGGTGACTACGCCGCCCACCATGGGGGTGGCGATGCGCTTCATGACGTCCGCGCCGGTCCCGTTGCTCCACAGAATCGGCAGGAGGCCGGCCACGATCACGCAGATGGTCATCACTTTCGGCCGCACTCTCTTCACGGCGCCTTCGTAAATGGAATCCGCCAGATCGTTGCGGTTGTGGAGAATGCCGCGCTCTTTGAACTCCTCGAACGCGTGATCGAGGTAGAGCAGCATGACCACGCCAGTCTCCGCGTCCAGGCCGGCCAAGGCGATGATGCCGACCCACACCGCGACACTCATGTTATAGCCAAGAAGGTAGACCAGCCAGACCGCGCCCACCAGGGAGAAAGGCACGGCGAGAAAAACGATGGCCGTCTTTATCAAGGACTTTGTGTTGAGGAAAATGATCACGAAGATGATGGCGATGGTCAGAGGGATGACGTACATCAGCCGCTGCTTGGCGCGCTGCATGTATTCGTACTGGCCGCTCCAGGCGATGGTGTACCCCGCGGGGAGCTTGATCCTCGCCGCTACGGCCTTTTGTGCGTTCTGAACGTAAGTGCCGACGTCGGTTCCACGAAGGTCCACGTAGATCCAGGCGTTCGGCCGCGCGTCCTCGGTCTTGATCGAAGGCGGCCCGAGCGCATATTTCACCGATGCGAGCTGACCGAGCGGAATGTGCTGCCCCGTTGGCGTAGGGACCAGAACCGACTCGAGCGCGGGAATGTCGTCCCGAAAGTCGCGGCTGTAGCGCAGATTCACCGGGTATCGCTCCAGGCCCTCGACAGTCGTGGTGATGTCCGTGCCGCCAATCGCCGACTGGATAACGTCCTGAACATCGCCCACCGTCAGCCCGTAGCGGGCAATGGCGTCGCGATCGATGTTGAAATCGAGGTAATTGCCGCCCATGACGCGCTCGGCATAGACGCTGAGCGTGCCGGGGACGTCGCGCATCAGCGCCTCTATCTGTTGGCCCAGCCGCTGAAGCACTTCGAGATCCGGGCCAGCCAGCTTGATGCCAACCGGTGTCTTGATGCCGGTGGAGAGCATGTCGATGCGCGTCTTGATGGGCATGGTCCAGGCGTTGGTCAGGCCCGGTACCTGGATGGCCGCGTTCATAGCGTCGGTCAGTTTGTCCACCGTCATCCCTTTGGGCCATTCCGCTTCGGGCTTTAGCGTGATGGTGGTCTCGATCATCGACAGCGGGGCCGGGTCCGTGGCCGTCTCGGCGCGCCCGGCTTTGCCGAACACGTGTTCCACCTCGGGGAAGGTCTTGATGATCTTGTCGGTCTGCTGGAGAATCTGCCGCGCTTCGGTGATGGACACGCCCGGCAGCGTGGTGGGCATGTAGACCAGGTCGCCCTCCCACAACGGTGGCATGAACTCCGAGCCTAGCCGCTCGAAAGGGATCGCGGTCACAGCCACCGTCAGCACCGCCACCGCCAGCAGCAGGTACTTGAAGCGGAGCGCGAACTCCAGGATCGGATGGTAGAGCCGGATCAGGAAACGGTTGATCGGGTTGCGATGCTCGGGACGAATCCGGCCGCGAATGAAGTACCCCATCAGCACCGGAACCAGCGTGATGGAAAGCAGCGCCGCCGCCGCCATGGAGTACGTCTTGGTGAACGCCAGAGGCTTGAACAGTCGCCCCTCCTGCGCTTCCAGGGTGAAGATCGGGACGAACGAGACGGTGATCACCAGCAACGAATAGAACAGCGCCGGCCCCACCTCGGTAGCCGCGTCGGAAATGATTTGCCAGTGCGGCTTGCGGCCTCCATCCCGCTCGATGTGCTTGTGCGCGTTCTCGATCATGATAATGGCGGCATCCACCATGGCGCCGATGGCGATGTCGATGCCGCCCAGCGACATGATGTTGGCGTTGATGCCCTGGCGGTACATGACGATGAACGCGATGAGGATGGCCACCGGAAGCGTGACGACGGCGATCAGCGCGCTGCGGAAATGCAGCAGGAAGATGATGCAGACGATCCCGACCACGATGCACTCTTCGAGCAGTTTCTCCCGCAGGGTCGCCACCGCCCGCTCGATGAGCTTCGAGCGGTCATAGGTCACCTGAATCTGCACTCCCGGCGGCAATCCCTTCTGCAACTGTGCCAGCTTCGCCGTAACGTCCTGGATCACCTGGAGCGCGTTGACGCCGTAGCGAACGACGACGATGCCGCCCACGGTCTCGCCCTGGCCATCGAGTTCGGCGAGTCCCCGCCGGATCTCCGGGCCATATTGCGCCGCTCCGATGTCCTGGATGAGGATCGGCGTGCCGTCGCGGTCCACCCCCACGGCGGTCTTATCGAGATCTTCCAGCGACTTCACGTATCCCAGGCCGCGGATCATGAACTCCTTTTCCGATACCTCCAGCAGTCGCCCGCCCACGTCGCTGTTGCTGCGCTGGATCGCCGTCCTCACTTTCGAGATGGGGATGTTGTAGGCGCGCAGCTTGTTGGGGTCCACGGTCACCTGGTACTGCTTGACGAATCCGCCGACGGAAGCCACCTCGGCCACGCCCGGCACGCCCGTCAACCCGTATTTCAGGTACCAGTCCTGGATCGAACGCAGTTGACTCAGATCGTACCGGTCGGACTTGAGTGCGTACATGAACGCCCAGCCGACGCCCGTGGCGTCCGGCCCCAGCGTCGGCGTCACTCCCCGCGGCAGCCGGCTGGAAGCGTAATTGAGATATTCGAGTACGCGGCTGCGCGCCCAGTACATGTCGGTGCCGTCTTCGAAAATGATGTAGACAAACGAAAACCCGAAGAACGAATACCCGCGGACAACCTTGGCACGCGGGACCGCCAGCATCTGGGTAGTCAGCGGGTAGGTGACCTGGTCCTCCACGATCTGCGGCGCCTGGCCCGGATACTCGGTGTAGACGATCACCTGCACGTCGGAAAGATCGGGAATGGCGTCGAGCGGCGTGTGGAGCAGCGAGTATACGCCGCCGGCAATCAGGAAGGCCGTGCCCAGCAGCACCAGGAACTTGTTGTGGAGAGACCATTCGATGATTCGCGCGAGCATCCGGTTCTCCTAGGGCTGCTTTCCCGAGGCCGGTTTCTCTTCCGCGGCCGGCGTGCGCTCGGCCAGCATCTTCTGAACCGCCTCCTTCAAGTTGCTTTCCGAATCGATGAGAAACTGCGATGAGGTGACCACGGTCTCGTTTGGTTCTACGCCTTTGACGATTTCACGATAGCCGCCGCCCAAGGCTCCCAGTTCGACATTCCTCGCTTGAAACAGCCCCTTGGCCTTCTCGACGATCACCACGCTGTGTTCGCCGCTGTGTAGCACGGCCTCCTCGGGAACCTCGACGGCCGCGGAAACCACGGGGACGCGCACCTCTACGTTGGTGTACATCTGCGGGCGCAACTGCTGCTCCGGGTTGGGGATCTGAACGTAGACTTTCAGCGTTCGGGTCTGCGGATCGATGTTGGGATCCATGTAGATCACCTTGCCGCTCCAATGGCGGTTCGGAAACGCATCCACCGTTATGTCGGCCTGCCTGCCGATCCGCATGTAACGGATCTGGTCCTCATAGACTTCGATGGCCGCCCAGACGGTGGAGAGATCGGCGAGCTTGTAGACGTTCATGCCGGGTGTCAGCTTCATGCCTTCGAGTGAATCGCTCACCTTCGCCGCTACGACTCCCGAGACGGGAGAAAACACGTTCAGCGTGCGCATGATCTTCCCGTTGCGCTGCAGTTGTTGAATCTGGTCGTCGGTAATGTCCCAATAGCGCAGCCGCTCGCGGGTGGCGCCGAGCAGCGAGCGGGCGCGCTCGACGGCGTTCGTATCCGCGGCTGCCGCGAGTTTCTCGACGTACTGCAGCGCGGAGAGATAGTCCTGTTCGGTGGTCACCAGTTGCGGACTGTAAATCTCAAACAGCACCTGGCCCTTGGCGACCCGCTCACCGACGTAATTGACCTCGGCCCTTTCGATCCAGCCTTCGTACTTGGTGTTCACCTCCACCAGGTTCTTTTGGTTGTAGTCGAGCAGGCCGACCGTGCGGATGTCCACGGGAATCGACCCACGCTTAGCGACGACGGTGCGAACGGCGAAATTCTGCAGGAAGTTCGGATCCACCCGAATGCCTGTCTGCTGGGCCGCTTCGTCCGCATAGACCGGGACCAGGTCCATCCCCATGGGGGACTTGCCCGGCTTGTCGGAAATGTAGTTCGGGTTCATGGGGGCGCGCCAGTAGAGGATCTTGCGCTGCCGCGTGCCGGCCGGGACGGCGCCTTGCGCCGCCATGCCACCCATCGGTTCGCCGGTAGTTGGGGGCGGCGGGTGAAGCCGAAGCGCGAGCGAGTCCGCCCACGCCCAGTGGAACGGATTCCGCATGACGGCGACCGGGACGGCGCCGCCGAGCAACAGCAGGGCCAGCGCCCCTGTGAGTTTCTTGAGTCGGGATTTCACGGTTTCACCTCCGGAAAGGGCGACCCAATGGCGCGTTCCACGTCCGCCAGCGATTTCATGTAGTCGGTAGTCAATTGCGCCAGTCCTAAACGAACTCCCAGCAGCACCCGCTCGCTATCCAGCAGGTCGAGCACCCCGAGGCTGCCGGTCGAGTAGGCGGCTTCGGCGGATTGGAGAGACTGTTGCGCCTGCGGAATCAGCGTGGTGTTGAACAGGTTCATCTGCTCGCGCAGCGTGCCGGCGTGGAAGCCGGCTTCTCGAATGGAGGACTCGACGGCGTTCACCGTCTCCTGATAGCCATGCGTGGAAGCGATCTTGGCCTCCGTCGCCTCGGCAACCTCGGCGTCGTATTTGCCGCGGTGGATTGGCAGGTCGATCCCGAGGTTGAAGCTGAGGACGTTCATGCCGTTGGAGTCGATGGGCATGGCGCCCGGAGCTACCGTGCGGCCGACGACGTTGATGAACGTTGTGCCCAGGCTGAAACTCGGCCAGTAGTCCTTGCGGGCCAGGTCGATCCGCTTTTCGTCCCGCTCGATGGCCAGCAGCGATGCCAGGATTTCCGGCCGATTTCGCCGCCCGACTCGGTCGAGCTTCCGGTAATCGATCGTCACCGCCGGAACGGAGGGCACCTTGATTCTGGGAACCGCTGTCTCCGGCGGGCGATTCATCAGGGTATTCAACGACGCCTCCGCATCGACCCGCTGTGATTTCAACTGCTCCAGGTTGTTTTGAACGCGCGTGATCTCCACCTGCAATTTCACAACGGCCTGTTGCAGTCCGGCGCCCTGCTGGTAGCGGGCTTCCGCGAGCTTCTCGTAATGGTCCAGCAGGAGCCGGTCCTCATCGTTGATATCGAGCGCCTGGTCGATAAACGCGAGACCGTAATACGCGGTCTTGACCTGCCGTACGATTTCCTCCTTGGTGGCTTCGTGTTGCTGGCGATACATCGCCGCCTCTTTGGCCGCCACCTGTTCGCGGGCGCTTAGCGTCCCAAACCATGGAAACTCCTGGGACAGCGTGATGACGTTGGTCTGGGAACCGACGCGGGTCTCCGGTGTGCGAAGGTAGTTCGTGAAGGCCAGCATCGGATCCGGCAGCGCGCTGACCTGGGGCAATCGCTGTAAAGCGCCGCGGTACAGCGCCAACGCCTGGCTGAGTCCGGGGTTCCGGTCCAGCGCCAGGCGGATGTAGTCGTTCAGTTGGAGATCGCCGTTGGACGAAAACCCCGTCACGACCTGCCCGGCCTGCGGTTGGGTCCATCCGATGATGGAGGCTACGACCAGGGCCAGTACAGACAGCGTCAAACGTCTCATCGCTTACCTTCCATAAAGCAAATCGTGTGTGGATCTTCGCTTCTCGGGTTCTAACCCTCATTATTGCCTTGAATGGATTGCGTGTTTCGTGTTGGCCTGCCGCCATCGGTCGGCAAACTGTTCCCCCCGCTGCCCTCGAAGAAGTCGCGCTTCTCACGCAACTTGCGGAAAGCAAAGGGGAAACATACGATCCGCCCGCTTCTACCCGCGCCGGGCCCCGCCCCCGCAATTTGATTTTTCAAAACCCGGAATCGCCCGCCTGGCAGCCCGCCAAAGGCGCTTCGTCGAAGCCAAAAGGAAATTCCCCGGGGGCAGCCTGGCAGGGGCGGAATCGTGAGTAGCGGTAGAATAAGACTAAACCCCATGCGAGGCACTCGCTGGCTCCTGCTGGTCGCCATCGCCGCAATCCTCGGCGGCGTCGGCGCGACATATCGGGCACAGAAAAGGCTGGTCAAGGCGATGGCGGTTGCCAAACCGCGCGATCTGCCGGAGAACGTCGGTTCCGAAGCGGCCCTGTGGAAGTTTGTCGAATACGATGGCAAGACCAACCGAATTAAGGCTGAAATCACCGCCAAGGACATGACGGAGGTCAGGGATTCCTCGCGCGTCGACCTGAGAGGGGTGACGTTGAAGTTGCCCTCGCGGAAGGGCGACACTTACAATCTGATCAAGAGCGCGGCGGCCGAGTACTATCGCTCCGATCATCGCCTGTATTCCGACGGCGCGGTTGAAATCACCCTTGCCATTCCCTTCCAGGGGCAGCCGCGGCATCAACTGGTTACGATTCACAGCTCGGGAGTGGGTTTTAATTCGGAGAGCGGCCATGCCCAGACCGACCGGCCGTCCACCTTCACCTTCGAAAACGGCAGCGGCAAGGCCACCGGCGCCGACTACGACCCGGAATCCCACGAATTGCGCATGAAACAGGACGTGGAGATCCACTATAAGCCCGCAACGCCGAACGGCAAGCCGATGGTGATCGAAGCCGGCAGCCTGCTGTATCGCGAGGCCGGCGCGACCATCGACTTGAGCCCTTGGGGACGGCTGACGCGCGGCACGCTGGTGGTGGAGGGCGAGAACCCGGAAATTCAGCTCCAGAACCACGAGATTCACCACGTGCACGCCATCCGTGCCCATGGCGTCAACGACGACCCCGGCCGCAAACTCCAATACGCCGCCGACGAACTGTGGATGGAATTCAACGACCACGGCGAGATTCAGAAGATCGTGGGCCAGGGAAATGCCAAGCTGGTGTCCTACGCGGCCACGTCGGAAACGACCGTGACGGCGAACCACGTGGAGTTGGCATTCGACGTGCAAAATCACGACAGCCTGCTGACCCAGGTTGCCGCCACGGGGCATGGCGTAGTAACCTCCAGGCCGCTACCGGCGCCGGGCCGCGAACTGAGCGAAACCCATGTATTATCGAGCGACAACCTGGAAATGAAGATGCGACCGGACGGCAAGGACATCGAATGGGTGGCGGCCCACGCGCCGGGTACGCTGGAGTTCCTGCCCAACGTGGCGGCGCAGCATCACCGTATCCTCGCCGGCAACAACATGCGGATTACCTACGGCGCCGGGAACCGCATCGATACGTTCCGCGCGACCGATGTCAGGACGCTGACCGACCCCACCGCGGAAGAGCGCAAACACAACCGCGGCCAATCGAAAACATCCAGCCGCGAGATCGTGGCCCGCTTCGACCCCGGATCGAGCCGCATGGCAAGCATGGAGCAGACCGGCAACGTCGAGTATGCCGAAGGCGATCGGCAGGCGGTGGCGGCCCATGCCACCCTCGATAACGACAAGAACGTGATCGTGCTGGAACACGCCGCGCGCATGTGGGA